>DATAIU010000046.1:0-9716 GCA_036262495.1 Allosphingosinicella sp. | reverse complement strand
CGCCGTGGCGCGATAGACGCGGCGCCCGCCGAGCCGCCCGGCGAGCCGGTCGACGAGCGGCGCGATGTCCTCCGCCGCCTTCTCGCCGGAAAGCTGCTCGGGCGCGAGCGGCTCGGCGCGGCCGGCGACGAGGCGCATCGTCTCGATGCCGAAGCCGGGCTCGATCGTCTCGATCCGCATCGAGAGGAGGCGAAGGAGATGATCGCCGTCGCGGGTCGGACGGGCGGTGCCGATCGAAATCCGCTCGACCCGGCCGTCGACCCGCTCACAGAGCAGGGCCAGCGTTCGAGCGGCGAGGCCCGCCTTCGCCAGCGTCTCGATCAGGCGCGCCATCAGCAGGCGGAGAGCCTCGCCTATCGCTTCGGCGGTGGCGATCGGCTCGAGCAGGCGGAGCGTCGCTGCAGGCGGCTCCGCGGGCACGACCGGCTCCAGCGCCTCGCCGGCGCGGCCGAGCGCCTGGTCGAGGCGAAGGAGCAGGGTGCGGCCGAAACGGCGCTGCAGCGGCCCCCGCGGCAGCGGCAGCAGCTCGCGGATCGTCGTGAGGCCGAGGCGCGCGGCCGCGGCGAGCACGCTTTCCTCTACGCGGAGCGCGGCGAGCGGCAGCGGCGCCAGCGCCTCCGTCTCGCCGGCGGGCGGGCAGAGGAGGAGCGGATCGGCGGCGAAGCGCGCGAGGGCGTGGGCCGCGCCCGGAGTCCCGGCGACCGCGATGCGGGCGGTGAAGCCGGCGCGGGCGCAGAAAGCGACAAGGCGGCGCGCCATCTTTTCCTCGCCGCCGAAGAGGTGGGCAGCGCCACTGAGGTCGAGGAACAGGCCGTCGGGCGGCGAAACGGAAGCGCGAGGAGTCCAGCGCCGAGCGGCGTAGAGCGCGAGGCGTGTGAGCAGCGCCGCATCGCCTTCCGGATCGGCATCGCGGACATCGAGCCCGGGGACGAGTGCCCGCGCCTGGGTGACGGCCATTCCGGGGTGGAGGCCGAGCGCCTGCGCCTCGGGAGAGGCGGCGGCGATAAGGACGCGGCTGCCGACACGGTGGGAGAGGAGAAGGGGTAAATCCTCCCCGAGCTCGCTCGGGGAGGGGGACCGCGACGCGAAGCGGCGTGGTGGAGGGGCCGAGCGAAGCGAGGACGACGGCTCCGGCTTCGCCTCCGCCGCCCCTCCACCATGCTGCGCATGGTCCCCCTCCCCCAGCGAGCTGGGGGAGGATCTGTCAGGCCGCTCGTCTCTCCTCACCCGCTCCGTGCTGAGGTTCGGCAGGTAGAGCGAGGCGACCCTCGGCATCGGGGCTCTCCATGATGAGTTCGAAAGGCTCGCCGCCGCGCTGGCGGGCGAGGGCGAGGCGCCAGCGCGGGCGGCCGACGCCCGCCACCGGCAAGGGCGCTGAAGGCGCCGAGGCGAGGCGCCAGCGGGTGACGGCGGCGGAAGGCTCGGCGAGCGGATCCTCGCGGCGCCAGCGGCGCAGCATCAGCGCCGGAGTGCCGCCTTCCTCGGCGGCGAGCTGCAGGCGGCGGGTTGGCGCCATGGCCGCGCGCGCCACCTCTCCGACGACCGCGGCGAGGCCGCCGTGGCGAAGCCCCTCCTCCATCACCGCCAGAACGTCCTCATCGCGGCCGCATTCGGCGTAGAGGACTCGGTCCGGATGGAGGCCGATTTCGGCGAGGCCGGGCGCGAACAGGTCGCGCCGGGCGAGCGCCCAGAGCACCATCCCCTCGCGCCGCGCGGCGATCGACGCGAGAAAGAGGATCGCCGCCGCCTCGTCGCCGGGCGCCGGCCGGACGCCCGCCGCCTCGTGCAGCGCGCCGACCGCGAGGCCGCCGCCGGCCAGACGGGCGTCGATCGCCTCGACGCCGAAGGGCAGGCAATCGCGCGTCTCGGCCGAGGATTCGAGCGCCCGCACCTGCTCGCGAAGGGCAGCCAGAAGTTCGGCTCGGGCACTATTGGGCGGCATCGCGACTCACGACTCAGGCGTTCCTTATATGTTCCGCTTCCATTCAGGCAGAGTCAAGGCAGTGAACGGGAGGGATCGCCCTTGTCCTCCCTGTGCGCGCAGCGCATGGGGAGGGGGACCGCACGCAGTGCGGTGGAGGGGCGTTCGGCGCCGCGGGCCCCTCCACCATGCTTCGCATGGTCCCCCTCCCCATCGCCAAAGGCGACAGGGAGGATGAGACCCCTCATCGAACGGAATCCCATGCACCTCCTCCGTCGCTTGCTTCTCCCCATCCTCCTCCTCGTCGCCGCGCCCGCCTCGGCGGCCGGCGACGCGGGCTGGTTCTACCGCGGCTCCGACATCGCGCCGGACCCGGCCTGGACCTTCGGCACGCTGCCCAACGGCCTGCGCTACGCGGTCCGGCGCAACGCGCTCCCGGCGGGGCAGGTCTCGGTGCGCCTCAGGATCGACGCCGGCTCGCTCCACGAGGCGGACGATGAGCGCGGCTGGGCGCATTTCGTCGAGCATATGGTCTTCCGCGGCACCGAGCGTTTCGGCGACGGCGAGGCGCGCGAGACCTGGCAGCGGCTCGGCGCCAGCTTCGGCAGCGACACCAATGCCTCGACCGAGCCGACCCAGACCGTCTACCAGCTCGACCTTCCCCACGCCGACCGGGCGACCCTCGAGACGAGCCTGAAGCTGCTAGCCGAAATGGCCGACACGGCGCGGTTCGACCCGAAGCTGACCGATGCCGAGCGCGGCGTCGTCCTCTCCGAATATGGCCGCCGCACCGAGCTCGCCCGGCGCCTCCAGGAAAAGATGATGCCGCTCTTCTACGCCGGCCTCAAATTCGCGCAGCGCGACACGATCGGCACCGAGGCGACGCTGAAGGGCGCCACCGCCGCCGGCCTCAAGGCCTTTTACGAGCGCTGGTACCGGCCCGAACGAGCGACCGTCGTCATGGTCGGCGACGCCGATCCCAGGCTCATGGAAGAGCTGATCGCGGCCCGCTTCGGCGGCTGGAAAGGCAGCGGCCCCGCGCCCGCCGAGCCCGATTACGGACGCCCCGCCGATGTCCCGAACCGCGTCGCCGCGCTCGACTATCCGGGCTCGCCCTATTTCGCCACGCTGAGCTGGATCCGGCCCTGGCGCGCGCTTCCCGACACCAAGGCGCGCGAGAAGGACGAGCTGGCGCAGCTACTGGGCGAGCGCATCCTCAACCGCCGGCTCGAGGCCAAGGCGCGCGGCGACACCGCCTTCCTCAACGCCCAGGTCCAGGCCAGCGCCTCGCGCAACATCGCCGATTTCACCCAGCTCTCCGTCATGGCCAAGGAAGGAAAGTGGCAGCAGGCCCTGTCGGAAGCCTATGCGATCGTCGCCGACGCGCTGCGCGCCCCGCCGAGCGCGGCCGAGATCGCTCGCGAGATGGAGAATATCCGCGCCGCGACCCGCGCCTATGTCGAGGGCGATCCGACCCGCAAGTCGCAGGACCGCGCCCAGCGGCTCGTCTCGGCGATCGACAATGACGACGTCGTCTCGACGGCCGGGGTGCAGTCGGCGCTGATCGAGGAGCTCGCGCCCGCGATGACGCCCGAGAGCGTCGGTGCGGCGATGAAGGCGATGTTCGTGGGTCAGGGCCCCCGGCTCGTCATGCTCTCGCCGGCGCCGCTCCAGGGCCTCTCCGAAGCGCTCGCCGCGGCGGAGAAAGCGAGCCCCGCCGGGCGGCAGGCCGAGCGCACCGTCAGCCTCGACGAGCTTCCCGCCCTCGGCGCCCCCGGCAAGGAAGTGTCGCGCGAGCGGATCGCCGACCTCGACGCGACGATCGTCCGCTTCGCCAACGGCTCGTCGATGGTCTTCAAGAAGACCGATTTCGAGAAGGGCCGGGTCAGCGTCTCGCTGCGCTTCGGCAACGGCCTTTCCGGGCTGCCGGCCGATCGCAAGTCGATGGGCTGGATGGCGCCTCTGCTCGGCTCGACCGGCGTCGGCCCCTTCGACCTCGACGGCCTCGAGCGGCTCCTGACCGGCCGCCGCATGAGCCTCAGCTTCTCCGCCGACGAGGACAGCTTCGCCCTGAGCGGAGTGACCGACGCGGCCGAGCTCGGCGACCAGCTTCGGCTGCTCACCGCCAAGCTCGTCGCGCCGCACTGGGACGCCAAGCTGTTCGAGCGCGCGAAGCGCAGCGCCCTCGAAAATTACGAGCTCGCTTTCTCCTCCGCCTCGTCGCGCGCCGGCCGCGAGTTCGGCTCCTTCGCGCGCGGCGGCGACCCGCGCTGGCAGCCCTTCGACAAGCCTGAGCTGGAGGCGATGACCGCGGACCGGTTCCGCGCCTTCTTCGAGCCGCTGCTGGCGCGCGGACTGATCGAGGCGCTCGTCGTCGGCGACGTCGACATCGACACCGCCCTCGCGGCGATGCGGAGAACCGTCGCGGCGCTGCCCAGACGGCCAGGCGCCAAGGCGCCGCCCGCATCCCTGAAAGTGAGCCCGCCGGCGCCCGCCGCCTCCCCCCTCACCTTCACCCACCAAGGCGATCCCGCCCAGGCCTGGGCGGCGATCGGCTGGTCGACCTTCGGCGGCCTCGACCGCATCCGCGATCGCCGGGCTCTGTCGGTCGGCGCCAACATCGCGCAGGTGCGGCTGATGGAGCGGCTGCGCGACGCGGCTGGCGCCACCTATTCGCCCTTCGCGGTCCTGCAATCGTCGGAGGTCTTCCCGGCCTGGGGCGTCTTCTACGCGGGCGCCGAGATCCGGCCCGAGAATCGCGACCTCTTCTTCCGCCTCGGCCGCGAGATCGTCGCCGAGCTGGCCGCGAAGCCGGTCGCCGCCGACGAATGGTCGCGGGCGATCAACCCGGTCCTCACCGGCATCGAGCGCCGGGTGAAGACCAACGCCTATTGGATCGGCGCGATGGAGAATTGGTCGCGCGACCGCCGCTTCATCGACCAGGTGCGCAGCTACCAGGGCGATTACGCCTCGCTGACTCCCGAGGAGGTACGGGCCGCCATCGCCCGCTGGGTCGCCGACGCGGGCGACTGGTCGATGCTCGTTCTGCCCGCTAAAGCGGCAGGCGGTGTCCACTAACGCGGTTCAGGCAGGCGCGTCCCGGGGAAGGGAAACGACGCAGGGAGGCTGGAAGCCGTTCCAGCTGCAGCAGCAGCCTTTCTTCGAAGACAAGAACCGCGCCTTCTGGATCCTCCAGTCGGCCGGATGGGCGGGCTATTTCTCGCTCCGCACCCTGTCCGGCATCGCCAACAATTTCGGCTTCAGCCTGATCATCCACATCGCGCTGCTGACCGCGACCGGCTACTCGCTGACCCTGCTCATGGCTTCGGCCTACCGGCGCCTCATAAAGATGCGGCCGATCATCACCTGGGTGACCTCGATCGTCCTCGTCATGGCCGCGGCCGCCGCCTTCTCGGCGATCGAGACGTGGAGCCACGCCACCTTCGTCCGGCCCGGGATACGCCCCGAGGGCCTCCAATTCTTCGGCTCGATCGCGCTCACCGTGACCCTGCTCATCGCCTGGTCGGCGCTCTATTACAGCATCAATTACTATCTGCTGCTCGAGGAGCAGTCGGACCGGCTGCTGAGGCTCGAGCATCAGGCGAGCTCGGCCCAGCTCGCCATGCTGCGCTACCAGCTCAACCCGCATTTCCTGTTCAACACCCTGAACTCGATCTCGACCCTGGTCCTCCTCAAGCAGACCGACCGCGCCAACGCGATGCTGTCGCGGCTCTCCTCCTTTCTGCGCTACACCCTCGTCAACGAGCCGACCGGCCACGTCACCGTCGCCCAGGAAGTGGAGACGCTGAAGCTCTACCTCGAGATCGAGAAGATGCGCTTCGAGGAGCGGCTTCGCCCGCGCTTCGACATCGACCCCTCGGTCGCCCGCGCGCGTCTGCCCTCCCTCCTCCTCCAGCCGCTCGTCGAGAATGCGATCAAATATGCGGTCACTCCGCAGGAGGAGGGCGCCGACATCGAGATCGTCGCGCGGCTCGACATCGACCGGGTGGTGCTGACGGTGCGCGACACCGGCCCGGGCGCGGAGGACCATTGGGTCAAGGCGCAGCAGTCGACGGGCGTCGGACTGGCGAACATTCGGGACCGTCTGGCGCAAGCCTATGGCGCCGACCATCGTTTCGAGACTGAATCGAACACAAAGGGGGGCTTCCGCGTTACCATCGAGATTCCCTACCAGCTCGAACCTGCCGAGGAGCCGAAATGACGATCCGCACGATTCTCGTGGACGACGAGCCCTTGGCCATTCAGGGCCTCCAGCTGCGCCTCGAGCGCCACGACGACGTCGAGATCGTGGAGACCTGCTCGAACGGGCGCGAGGCCATAAGGGCGATCAAGACCCACAAGCCGGACCTCGTCTTCCTCGACATCCAGATGCCCGGCTTCGACGGCTTCTCGGTCATCCAGGGCCTGATGGAGGTCGAGCCGCCGCTCTTCGTCTTCGTCACCGCCTATACCGACCACGCGATCCGCGCCTTCGAGGCGCAGGCGGTCGATTATCTGATGAAGCCGGTCGAGGAGGACCGCCTCGCCGACACGCTCGACCGGGTGCGGCTCAGGCTGCAGGAGAAGCGCGGCGTCGAGGAGGCCGAGAAGCTCAAGGAAGTGCTCGCCGAGGTCGCGCCCGACGCGGTCGACCAGGTCGCCAACCCGGACGAGACCCACGCCTCGAACCGCTACGAGAAGCTCATCAACATCAAGGACCGCGGCCAGATCTTCCGCGTCGACGTCGATTCGATCGAGAAGATCGACGCGGCCGGCGATTACATGTGCATCTACACCGGCGACAACACGCTCATCCTGCGCGAGACGATGAAGGACCTCGAGAAGCGCCTCGATCCGCGCCGCTTCCAGCGCGTCCACCGAAGCTGCATCGTCAACCTCGACCAGGTCCGGCAGGTCAAGCCCCACACCAACGGCGAATGCTTCCTCGTGCTCGAGAGCGGTAGCCAGGTGAAAGTCAGCCGCTCCTATCGCGACGTCGTCGCGAGGTTCGTGCACTAGGTTTCGGAAAACGTTCCGCCGTCATTGCGAGCGCAGCGAAGCAATCCAGTCAGGCGGCGGGACGGGTGGATTGCTTCGTCGCTTCACTCCTCGCAATGACGGCCTGGTCTTGTCCTCCGGACAGAACCTAAGCGGCCCATCATCCGTTGAGCGAAGTCGAAACGGCGTATCGAAGGAACAGACATGCTTCTCCTGCTCCTCATGCAGGCCGCCGAGCCGCCCGCGGCGCGGCCCGACATCGAGCTCGGCATCCAGATCCGCGCCCGCTCGGTGAAGATCGAGCAGAAGGGCGAGGCGCTCCTGACCGTCCGCGGCGACGCGGCCGGCAACCGCGTCGACGTCGACGTCCAGCCCAGGGCCCAGGGCAAGACCGAGTTGCGCAACGTCCGCATCGAGGTCCACGCCCAGGCCTCGTTCGAGCAAGGCGCGAAAATAGCGGCCGAGGCGGAAACCGGCACGCCCGAGTAACGTTTCGCTCCCGAAAACAGGGAGTGTTTCCATGCGTATCTTCGCTCTGCTCGGCGGCGCCGCCGCTTTCGCCCTCGCCGCCTCGCCCGCCGCCGCCCAGAACCGCCGGGGCGACGCCCGCGGCGCGACCCCGTCGACCGCGCTCGCCCAGCAGGTCTCGTCCGGCCAGGACCAGCCCGACGTGCTGCTCGACGTCCCCAACCTCTCGGTCGACGAGATCAACCTCGAGGTCGACAACCTCCAGGTCCATATCGCCCTCGACGCGCGGCTGGCCAACCTCCTGAAGCTCACCGCCGGCGCGGACGCGAGCATCGACAAGGTCAAGCTCGACATCAAGGGCGTCCAGGCGACGGCGACCCTCGTCGTCCGTCTCGACAACGTCCGCGCGATCATCGAGCGGACGCTGCAGACCCTCGACAACAATCCGCAGATCCTGACGCAATTGCTCTCGACCGTCGACAACACCGTCAACACGGTCGGCGGCGTCGCCAACAACACCGTCGGCACGGTCGGCAACATCGCCGGGACGGCGCTGCGCACCGGCCAGGTGCTCGACCTCGCCCGCTCCGGCCTCACCGCCGTGTCGCAGACCGTCAATTCCGCCGGCCAGACCGTCCGCCGCGTCCGCGATTCGAGCGGCCAGCTCCTCGAGATCGTCACCGACGCCGCCGGCCGCATCGTCAGCTCGCGCCGCGTGACTCAATAGCGGCGGGATCGGCCTCGCAGCGGCGGAGGCGGGTTTCCGCCTGACTCTTCCGCGCGACCAAGTCTCGTCAGGTGATGTCGTCGGTGGCCGTTCGGCCGAGCCGAAGAGCTATAGCCGGATTGGCGACGGCGTTTTTCGCCTGCTGAACGGATTGCTCACAAAGCCTCGTTTCGGATATCTCACCGCCGGGGCCAAATTCGAGAATCTGAAATGGCGGTCAAGCGTGGCATCAAGGCTGCCAAGCGGCCTCGCAAAAGGAAAGCTTCACCGCCGGCCGCCATGCCGGTCGAGAAGAACGGCTGGACCCTTTACGCTCACCCCGCCTTCCTTGATCAGGTCGACCGCGTTGTAGCGCAGCTTGCCCGGAATCCCGGGGCGCAGGGCGGCGCAGCCAAAGTCCTCACCTGGATCACGCGGGCAATTTTTGACGAGATCCCGCAGGATCCCTCCCGCCCTGAATACCGGCTTGGCGGCGCTCTCGGCGGAGTTACCCACTGGTTTCGGGATAAATATGCTGGTCGCTTCCGTCTGTTTTTTCGATTCGATAGCCGCGCCAGGATCATCATCTACGGGTGGGTAAATGATGAACGATCGCTCAGAACCTACGGTGCCGGCAGCGACGCGTACGCCGTCTTTAGGCGCAGGCTTTCCGATGGCGAACCGCCGGACGGCTGGAAGGAACTTCTAGCGGAAGCGTCGGCTCCGACCGCTATCGAACGCCTGAAGCGATCGACCCGGACGAGCTAAAGGCCCACATCTACAGTGATGCAATCCTTGTCCCGATCTATGACAGTCGCGCGGGTGAGACGCCGCAAGCGCCGCTCGAGGCTGGCGGTGACGGGGCGCAGCCCGGCAGGGTTCCGCTGAATGTCATTGGACAGGAATTCGAGGAACGCGGAGATGGCGGGATCGCCCTCTTCGGCCCGACGCAGCATCACGTTGCCGTCGCCATCAACCGAGAACGTGATCGTGTCACCCGGCCTGACGCCGAGTCGCTCGCGAATGGAAGCTGGCACGGTGGTCTGTCCTTGCGCGGTGACCTTGGCGTTCTTCTCCACGACCACGGCGGTCATTCACATGCCTCCATTACTATCCCATTAGGTAATGAATTCCGATTACCCTGGCAACCCCTACCCTTCCGTGAACCACCCCTGTACTCGCGTAAAAAAATGTCCAAGGGAAAGACGCGACCGACGAGGCCCCTCTGCCGTCATCGAAAGCACGTTGCAGGACGACGCGTGACCAACCGCACCACTGAACTCAGACGAGGTGACAATCGATGGGTCGAACCTTCCTCTTCGCCGCCGCCGCCTTGCTCGTGACGACCGCGGCCCTCCACGCCATGGGCCAGCCGATGGTTGCGGCATGGGTCGAAGGGCTGGACGCGCAGAAGCGCGCGGCCGTCTCCCTCGTCTGGCTCACCGACTCGCTGGACTGGACCGTCGTCGCCGCCTTGTGGGCCCTGGCCGCTTGGAGGCGCGAGCGCCCCTATCTGACCGCCGCCGCCGTCGCGACAATCATTCCCTCGGCGATGGCGGCAGGCGTCCTCACCATCGACCCCACATTCTTCGGCGGCTGGATGCTCGCCGGCAGCGTGACGCT
>DATAIU010000045.1:0-56601 GCA_036262495.1 Allosphingosinicella sp. | reverse complement strand
GCGCCGAGCTTCTCGATCCTCTCGAGCAGAATGATTTCCATCGCCCGGGCTCCTTATTTCACGACGTAGGGGAGAAGGCCGAGATGGCGGGCGCGCTTGATCGCGGTGGCCAGCTCGCGCTGCTTCTTGCCGGAAACGGCGGTGATCCGGCTCGGCACGATCTTGCCGCGCTCGGAGACGAAACCCTGGAGCAGGCGGACGTCCTTATAGTCGATCCGGGGGGCGTCCTTGCCCGAGAAGGGGCAGGACTTGCGGCGGCGGAAAAATGGGCGGGCCATGTCAGTTCGTCCTTATGCTTCGGCGAAGTCGGGGCGGGGGGCGCGGTCGCCCCGGTCGCGGTCGCCGCGCGGGCCGCGGTCGCCGCGATCCCCGCGGTCGCCTCTATCGCCCCGCTCACGGTCGCGCTCGCCGCGGCGCATCATCGCCGACGGGCCCGGCTCGTGCGCGTCGACCCGCACGGTCATGTAACGCACGACGTCCTCGTTGATCTGGGTCTGGCGCTCGAGCTCGGCGACGACGTTGGTCGGCGCCTCGAAGTCGAGGGCGACGTAATGGCCCTTGCGGTTCTTCTGGATCCGGTAGGCGAGGGAGCGAAGCCCCCAGGTCTCGGTCTTGACGACCTTGCCGCCATTGTCCTCGATGATCTTGGTGGCGGTTTCCGCCAGCGCGTCGACCTGGGCCTGGGCCAGGTCCTGACGCGCGATGAACACATGCTCGTAAAGCGGCATGGACTGCGCTTCCTCGTTTTGGCCGATCGCTGGCGCCGCCCATTGCGGACGCCCCTCCGGCTGTCGTATCGAAATGAACGGGGCGAGCAAGCGCATGGCTTGATCGCCCCGGACGGCGGGCATGTGGCCGAGAATGCGGGAAAAAGCAAGCCCGCCTCTCCGGTGAAGTTCACGAAGTTCACGGTCTCCAGGGGATTTGCTCGGGCTGGCGCGGCAGAGCGGACACTGGCGGGCTGACGCGACGCGCATTACTCGTGCTATGGCGAGGAACAGCAAGAGGGGGTCCAAATGACGAAATCGCTATTGCTACTTTCTGTCGCAGCGCTGCTGCTGACCGCATGCCAGGCAGGTGAGAAGCCTGCAAGCAACGCCGCCGAAATGAATAGTGCTGCCGCTGCCGACGCTCGGGCGGATGAGCAGGCGATCCGCGGGAATGTCGATCGTTGGGGTCAGCTCGTGAAAGCCAAGGATGCCGCAGGCATTGCAGGACTCTACACCGAGGAGGGGGCGGTGATGCCACCCAACGCGCCGATCGGCAAAGGACGCGCGGCGATCCAGCAGACCTGGGCGTCTATGATGCGGACGCCCGGCTTCGGTCTGACCATCGTTCCGGAGCAAATCGTTGTGTCATCTTCGGGTGACATGGCGCTCGATCGTGGAACGTACAGTCTTACGATTGCACCCAACGGCACTCCGCAGACGGACACCGGTAAGTACGTGGTGGTCTGGCGGAAGATCGGCGGCGAATGGAAGGCTGGCGCTGACATCTTCAACAGCGACCTGCCAACCGGCGGAGGTTAGTACCCAGGTGGCGGAGCATGGTCTACGAGAGGCTTATCCGCCATCCGTTTCGTATCGCCGTCTGAGCCGCGGTCTCGAATGCCGCCACCGGTAACATGCCCCTGCCGAGCAATGTCAGCAACGAGTCGGAAGCGGACCATTCCGCGGTGAGGCCAAAATGGGGGGAAAGCGGACTCTCGTTGCTCGACTTGAGGGCTGCAAGCCGTCGCGCGATTAGAGTCTAATCCGCCCATCGACCCGTTCGGTGCGGTTGACGTCAATCATCGCCAGCATCGCCACCCAGCGTCGCGACCGCCCGGGCTCGAATCCAAGCTTCACGGGCTCGTCAACTGGCTCTGCGTACGTCCTGAACAACCGGTCCCAGATCGGCATGTCGCCGAAATTGCGCGCATGCACGTCCCGCTCATGGTGGAGCATATGCGCTTCGGGCCGCTGGATGATCCAGCCGGTCCACGCCGGCGTCCGCACGTCCCAATGCTGGTAGAGCGCTACCACGAAGCCCAGGAGCCCGCCCCATGCCGCCGCATGCGGGGTAACGTTGAGGAGCCCCGCGGCTAGCAACGCGGTGAGTACGCCGATGACGAAAATATCGACAGGGTGGAAAATCATCGCTGACGAAATATCGACCCGCGCCACCCCATGGTGAAGCTGATGCCCAGCACGCCCAGCAGATCGAAATAATGCATGATCCGGTGCGCCCAGTAGCCGAAAAACGTAGTGAGCACCCAGACCGGTCCCGCCGCCCAGTTCCCCCAGCCCTGCAGATCGAGGATTGCCATAGGGGGCAAATACGGCACGAGCAGCAAGGGGGCGAACACGAACACGGCGAGCGTTCCTGCGAGCCCGCCGAGTCCGATTAGCCGCCAGTGCCGCACGGAAGGCATTTCGCGCTTTGACGGAAATAGAGCCTCGACGCCTAGGAACAGAAGAAAGCTCGCCACCAGCGCGAGCAGCATCGCCGTATCGAAGTCCATCGCCTGCCCCCGATCTATCGATGTGCGTATCTTACGCTTGTTGCGGGTCACCGTCCACGTCCCCGACGTATGCCTGCGCCCGGTAGGGCCGGACCGCAGTGTGACTCGAAATCCTGCCGTTGCTGGAAACTTTAGGAAAGGGTGGATAGCGGTCGCTTCGGCCCGTCTTGACGACCTTTCGCTGGGACGACATTCCGGGCTCGGATGCGGCCTCGGGAAATAGCGGCTCTAGGGGTTCGGGGGAGGACAGCGATGATGATTATTCGTCTTGCTATCGTGGCTGCCACGCTCGTTTTCGCGGCTTCTGGCACCGCTCGGGCCGCACCGGATGGAAAGAACCGCAAAGTCACCATCGAGAACGTCAGCACCCAAACCGTCCGCGAACTCTATGCATCGCCGATAACGGCGAAGACCTGGGAGGAGGATCTGCTCGGCCAGCGCACACTCGCTCCGGGGCAGAGCATCTCTGCCAACATCGATAACGGCACGGACGAGTGTTATTACGACCTGAGGGCCGTACTCGCGAACGGCAAGGCGGTGGAGCAGCGTACGGTCAATGTATGCGCCTCCAGCAAGTGGGTCATCGGGGACAGCGGCAACTCGATCCAGTGAGCGGTGTCAGCCAGTGAGCGGCGTCAGGGACGCATTTCTCCAGCGTCGGTGTCTGCAATGGGTGGAAAGCGGACACTCCGGTGAGGCTCCAAAACTGCCAGGCTGCGCTAGACCGCGAACACGACTTTGGTCGATGCGGCGCCATCCTTCGGCATGCTCAGTTCAGCCCCCAGCTGGGCTGCCAGTCCCTTAATGATCATTAGACCGAGACCACTCCCCGCAGCTCCGTCATAGCCCTTCGGGAGGCCCGGTCCATCGTCGCTGAAATTGAGAGCAACCCCTCCCGACGGAAGCCGCTTTAGGTCGATCGAGATCATGCCTCCCTCTCGGTCGTGGAAGGCATGCTTCAGCGAGTTGGTTACCAATTCGCAGAGCAGGAGCGACACAGCGGTGAGTTTTGTCAGATCGAGTCGCAGGTCGTCGGCATCGATGAGGCACACAATGTTCCGGGCACCCGTCGCCTCGAGAAGGTCAGAGCATAGCTCGCGTAGATAGTCCGGTAGCGGCTGCTGCACCGATGTCGGGTCATGCAAACGACGGTGGAGCCGGGCCATAACGTCGAGACGCCGCACGGAGTCGTCGAGCAGCTGCGGCGCGAGGGAAGGCTCGGCGACGACCTGCTTCCTTTGAAGCTTTAGCAATGCGCTCAGGAAAGTCAGGTTGTTCGCAACGCGATGCTGAAGCTCCGCAAACATCGTGCGCTGCTGCTCTATGAGCTTCAGCGAAACCTGCTGTTCCGCCTCAAGCTGCGCTGCCGTCCGGGTGAGAGCATCCAAAGCGTATACCACCGCGGCACAGACGAAGATGAAGAGACCAAGCGCCAGCACGGCCGCTCCAGTGAGCCCGAAAGACCCATAGGGCGGCAAATGGAAATACCAGAGCGTCAGCGCCGATAGGGCGGTACACGCGATCGCCGGCCGAGTTCCAGCAAGGTAGGCCGTGGCAATGACCGCCGGGTAAAAAGTGAGGAAGGGAAACTCTGCGGGCGCAGTCGCAAGCGCCGACCTCACTACGACGGCCGTCGCGAAGGCCGTTACGGCGAACGCGAAGCCGAGCGCCTCAGATTGTCGGAACCCAGAGCGGGTGAATGCAAGGCGAATTGTCGATCCCCCCAAAGGCAGCCGGTCCGATTGAATACTGGCAGCTGTAGCTAATCACATCATGCGTCCCTGAACTCGAAAGCGCAGTGCCCTTCCTTAAGCCGGCAGCGCCTTAATCAAAGCTGACGATGCCGAAACGATAGCACATTGAATGCCCGAATCGAGCTGCTGCGCCTCATCCCCGACGGTAAAGCTGGGTTGTGACCACTCGAACCAGCTCGGAAGCGCCATACGGCTTCGGGAGAAAGACGCCGTGATCCGGCAGCTCGGCATCAGGAATACGCTGCTTGCCCGACGTCACCACCAGCGCGAGCTGCGGACGCGCCCGGTGAGCGCGGCAAGCGAGTGCGATTCCGTCGATCTGTCCGGGCATATTCACGTCAGTGAAGAGTACATCAACCTCGGGGTGCTGCTCAAGGAGCTGAAGGGCCTCCTCCGCGTCACCTGCCTCGAGCGTTTCGAAGCCAGCATCGGTCAGCACATCGACGGCCGTTAGGCGGGACCAACGCCTCATCCTCGACAACCAGCACATGCACGTTCGTATTAGCGGCCATCGCTACATAACCTGAGTTAGGCCGATCGGTTCCTGCCGCCTTCCCCCGCGCGTGCAAGCGGGAGTTGTGCGCCCCGTGCCACGTTAGGCGGCAGCGATGCAGTGCGCTGAGCGCGATCACAGGCTGAACGTCGCGAAGGTTTGAAACCGCCCAGATGAACCGCGGCTGCAACGATCATTCAGTCTGGGAACACCGCTTGGCCCGTAGGCATTGCAGATAGGCAACCCAGGAGCGATTCCGATGAAGACGATCCTTTTTTCCGCCGCGGCGATCGCGGCATTAGCCACCGCGACGCCCGCCTCCGCACAGCTCGGCGATATCGTGCAGCGTGAAATCCTGCGCCAGGGCGTTCAGAACCTTCTGGGCGGTAATGGCTCTTCCCGCGTCGGCCAGCTCGATGATCGCATCCAGCGCGCATACCAGCGCGGAGAGATTTCGCAGCAAGAGGCGAGTGCGCTGCACCGCGAGTATCTCGAGCTGCGCGAGATCGAACGGGATTATCGGCGGGGCGGCCTGAGCCGTAACGAGCGTTATGATCTCGAGCGCCGCATCGATCGGCTCGAGCAGCGTATCCAGGACGCCCGCAACGATCGGGACGGGTCCTACGATCGTGACGGCCGATGGGATCGCGACGACGACGACCGTAACTGGGATCGGGACGATGACGACCGCTGGGACCGGGATGACGATGACCGCTACGGCCGCAACGCATGCCCTCGGGGATTGGCCAAGAAGAACAACGGATGTCTTCCGCCCGGCCAGGCGAAGAAAATGGAGCGCTACGAGGATCGTTACGGCGATTCGCACCGTGGGGACACTCGCTACGTCTACCAGCGCCAGAGCGACGGACGCGTTTTCCAGATCGATCGCCGCACCGGCGAGGTCGTCAGGATCATCCGGCCGCGTGGCTACTGACGTTCAGGACCAACCACGAGGGGCAGCCGCTTAGCTGCCCCTTTTTTTCCGCCTAGCGGGAATCCGCCTGCATGTCCGCAATGGGTCGAGAGAGGACATTCGTGCCATGCTGCTGAGCTTGGCAGAAGGGCCTCCCCGGATGCGCCCCGCGCCGGCCGGGAAGAGTAGAGGGTCCGATGCAGTAGCTTCCCTCCGCCACCAGCCGTATGATGGTCTCATCGCAAGCTGCTGCGGAAGGCGGACCGAAATATGAACCAAGAGGCCGTCACCTCACCTCGTTCGAAGCCGCTTTTCTGGGGCTTGCTCGCCGGGACCGTCTTCTACCTGCTCGCCCTCCTGCCCGCCGGAATGCTCGCGATGATGTCGCCGATGGCGAGCGACTCTGGCTTTTCGACCTCGATTTGGATCTTCATAATTGCCGCTATGAGTCTCCCGATAGCGCTTGTCGTTTGCCCGTGGCTCGGCTGGATCGCCTATGCGCTGAGGTGGAATCGCACCGGCTGGATTTTGCTTTTCCTGCCTTGTCTCTGGCCCTTGGCGCTAATCGGGGCGATGGCGTAACGCGTCCGTTTTCAGGCTACCGCACTACCGGGCGATTTGCGAAAACTTGACTCCCGTCAAACGCGAGCGCAGCGTTCTCGATGCGACGCGTGCCTCCGGGGGAAGGTGATCGCTGTTCCCGTGGCGTCTAAGCAATGGGAGGGGAATATGAAAAAGTTAGCGTGGGTCGCCGCGGTCGGCGCTCTGGTAAGCTTTACCTCTGTGCCAGCTCGTGCGGCAGACGATCCTAAGGTCGCTTCGGAGGTAATGGCTTTGGCGCGCGCCCAATGGGCAGCAGAGGTTGCAAAGCAGCCCGCCGCAACTCAGCTTTCGTCCCTGGCAGACGACTACACCGAGTTTAACCCGGATTATCCGACACGGCTCGAGGGCAAAGACCTGGCTCTCCGGATGGCGAATGTAACGCCGGATGTCGTGCCGGTCGTTTCAGAGATGCAGAACGCCAAGGTTCAGGTCTATGGCGATACCGCGATCCTGACCTACAACTTCGTAGGTCTCAATCGCACGAGTGACGGAAAGGTGAGGCCGAACACGGCTAAATCCACGCGCGTCTATGTGCGCCAGAATGGCAAATGGATGCTGGTGCATGCAAACTTTGCTCCGGTGGCGGCTGCTCCACAGCCGTAAGTTTCCCTGAGTCCGGCAGGGCCGCTCCGGGTACAGAAGTGACTCCAGGGAGCGGTCCGTGGCCGGGACTCAGGCCACCACAAAGGGGCATTGCTGCGGCTGCGCCCACGTCACCGTGAGTCCAATCAGCGTTAACAGGTGGCGCGTGAATTGCCGGGCCGACCCCTGGATGCTGGATCACAGGCAATTCCGAAGGGGGAAACGCATGGCTACAATTGCAAAACCGCTGGCGGGACGGCAGGCTCGACCGGACTACTTGTCGGGAACGCCTCGGGCGCACTCGATCGACCGGTGGATTTTCGTTTTCATGGCTGCGTGGTTCATTGCGATCTCGCTGGCTGGTTTCATTCCGGACTCCATAATGAAGGTCGAGATGGTGCGAGCTGGCACGCGCCCGCCCTTCCCGGCGGTCCTCCATCTGCATGCCGTCTTGATGGGGTCGTTCCTGCTGCTGCTACTCGCGCAGGCGTCTCTCATGGCGGTGGGCCACCGCGAGCTGCATATGCGGCTCGGAATCCTCGGGATGGCGCTCGCCGGGGCCTTGGTGGCCGTTGGCATCGTCCTCACACCGACAATGTACTACGAGACCTGGAACGCGTTGCACGGAGCACCCCCCTCCGGGCGGCCGTCACTGCAAGAGCTGCTCTCGTTCAAGGAGGACATCCTGCTGTTGCAGCTGCGAATTGGAATGCTGTTCCCGCTGTTTCTAGCAATCGGTCTGCGCGCACGCAGGAGGAATGCTGGGCTGCATAAGCGGATGATGTTTCTGGCGACGGCGATGGCGCTACCGGCCGGGCTCGATCGTATTCCGTGGCTGCCGACGACCATGCCAGTCAGTCCTCTGACGGTCGATCTGTATACGATTCTTGCCGTGACGCCCATGTTGGCATGGGACGTGATCCGAAATCGAGGCCTTCATCAGGCATATTGGATGTGGTTCGCAGTGACACTGCCCTGCGCGCTGGTCGTCAACATGCTCTGGGATACACCGTGGTGGCACGCGGCAGCGCGACGGATGCTCGGGGTGTAGAACAGAAACAGATATGAGGGTCAAACGGCCTCTCCTGGCGGTGCTGATCCCACGGCCGGTCCGCGCACTCATCGCTTGCTGACGCGAGCGGACGAACAACCCTGACCGATGTCTGCAATGGGTCGAAACCGGATGTTCAGGCCCTTCCGACGCCTCCGAACCTCATCGTCAAATAAGAAGGATGGCGAGGAGCGGTGCACCCGCAGCTACTCGCTCGGCACCAGCAAGTCTCAAGCCCTTGCGCCCCACGGCCGCGCTGCCTACCAGCCGCCGCGAAACGACGAGGCTTGAAACATGCGCGCGTTAATCTTCCCCGGGCAGGGGAGCCAGGCGGTCGGCATGGGCAAGGCGCTCGCCGAATCCAGCAGCGTCGCGCGCCAGTTGTTCCAGGAAGTCGACGAGGCGCTGTACCAGAATCTCGCCCGGCTGATGGCCGAGGGCCCGGCCGAGGAGCTGACGCTCACGGAGAATGCCCAGCCCGCGATCATGGCGAATGCGGTGGCGACGCTGAAAGCCTCCGGAATCGAGATCACCAAGGCTGCGTTCGTCGCCGGCCACAGCCTCGGCGAATATAGCGCGCTGTGCGCGGCTGGGTCCTTCGATGTGAGCACAACGGCGCGGCTGCTGAAATTGCGCGGCCAGGCGATGCAGCGCGCCGTGCCCGTCGGGGAGGGGGCCATGGCCGCGCTGCTGGGCGCCAGCGTCGAGGTCGCCCGGGCGGTGGCCGACGCCGCTGCGCAGGGGGAAGTCTGCACCGTCGCCAACGACAACGATCCGAGCCAGGTCGTGATCTCGGGCCATCGCGGCGCGGTCGAACGGGCGCTGGAAATCGCGAAGGAGAAAGGCGCGAAACGGGCGATCCTCCTGCCCGTCTCGGCGCCGTTCCACTCCCCGCTGATGGAACCGGCAGCCCGCGAGATGGAGCAGGCGCTCGGTGACGCCCAGATCGCCGCGCCCGCCGTTCCGCTCTATGCCAACGTCACGGCCGCGCCGGTGCGCGAGCCCGACGAGATCCGCCGCCTCCTCGTCGAGCAGGTCACCGGCATGGTTCGCTGGCGCGAAAGCGTGGCGGCCATGGCCGAAGCGGGCGTCGACCATTTCGTCGAGTTCGGTGGCAAGGTGCTCGGCCCCATGGTCAAACGCATCGCCCCCGACGCGCGCGTGACCAGCGTCGTCTCGATGGACGACATCGACGCGCTCGTGAAGGAAGTCTAGAATTCGCGCAAGACGCAGAGGCGCAGAGTGGGCCGAGTGACGGACATAGATCGGATCACGGGCGACGTGCTCGATGCTGCCATCCGGCTGCATAAGGAGCCTGGCCCCGGCCTGCTTGAGAGCGTTTACGAGACTCTGCTCGCGGCGCAATTGGCCAGGATGGGATCGAAGTCGCGCGACAGCAGCCGGTGGCCATCGAGTTCGACGGTCTCCGCTTCGAGGCGGCGTTCAGAATTGACATCCTTGTCGACCAGCGGCTTCTCATCGAAGTGAAGTCGGTTGATCAGTTGCATGCTGCGCATGCCAAGCAGCTGCTGACCTATTTGCGGCTCACCAAGCAGCCTGTCGGGCTGCTCATCAACTTCGGGGGCGCGACGCTGAAAGAAGGCTTCAAACGGCTGGTGAACGACTATCACAGCGCCCGGGTGGGATCGGTTATCACGATCGAATAGGGAGCAAGAAAGATTTTATGCGCGCAGAGACGCAAAGACGCAGAGAGGCTGCGCTGGGGTACAACCCCCATTTTTTCCCCAGAGGTCCGATATGAGTGCGGCTTCGCCGCCGGCACGGCCTCTCTGCGTCTCTGCGTCTCTGCGCGAATCCTATTACGGAGTTTGACCATGTTCGATCTTACGGGAATGAGCGCCCTTGTCACCGGGGCCTCGGGGGGGATTGGGTCGGCGATCGCCGAGGCGCTGGCGGGGCAGGGGGCTCGGCTGGCGGTTTCGGGGTCGAACGTCGACAAGCTGGAGGCGTTTCGCGGCACTCTCGACGGCGACCATGTCGCGGTTCCGTGCGACCTCTCCGATTCGGCCGCCGTCGACGCGCTCGTGCCGCAGGCGGTGGAGGCGCTTGGTGGGAAGCTCGATATTCTGGTCAACAATGCCGGCGTGACGCGGGACAACCTGGCGATGCGGATGAAGGACGAGGAATGGTCCGACGTCATCCGGATCAACCTCGAGGCGGCTTTTCGGCTGATGCGGGCGGCGCTGAAGCCGATGATGCGCGCCAGATACGGACGCATCATCTCGATCACGTCCGTGGTCGGCGCGACGGGCAATCCCGGCCAGGCCAATTACGCCGCGTCGAAAGCGGGCCTCGTCGGAATGTCCAAGGCGCTCGCGCAGGAAGTCGCGAGCCGCAACATCACCGTCAATTGCGTCGCCCCGGGCTTCATCCGCTCGGCGATGACCGACGCGCTTCCGGAGGCGCAGAAGGCGGCGCTTCTCGGCAGGATTCCGGCCGGTGACCTCGGCGACGGGAACGACGTTGCGGCCGCTGCCGTTTACCTCGCCAGTCGCGAAGCCGGCTACGTTACGGGGCAGACCCTGCACGTCAACGGCGGCATGGCGATGCTGTGACCGGCCCCTTGCCAGCCCCCGCTGGGAGCGGCTAGGGCAGCGCGAAATAACATTAGGGAAGGGCATGGACATGAGCGAGACCGCCGATCGCGTGAAGAAGATCGTCGTCGAGCATCTCGGCGTCGAAGCGGAGAAGGTGACCGAGGAAGCGAGCTTCATCGACGATCTCGGCGCCGACAGTTTGGACATCGTCGAGCTGGTCATGGCGTTCGAGGAGGAGTTCGGAGTCGAGATTCCCGACGACGCGGCCGAGAAGATCGGCACCGTCAAGGACGCAATCGACTATATCGACGCCAACAAGGCCTGAGGCCTTTCCCGAGCGATGCAGCGGTGCCGCGCCGCTTGACATGAACGGCTCCCCGTCCAAGGCGGGGGGCCGTTCCGCGTTTCGTCCCTCTACAGGAGCCTTCGCATGCGCCGCGTCGTCGTAACCGGTCTCGGGATGGTCTCGCCGCTGGGCGGCGACGTCGAGACCAGCTGGCGAAACATCCTCGCGTCGAAAAGCGGCGCGACCCGCATCACCCGTTTCGACCCCACCGATTACGCCTGCCAGATCGCTTGCGAGGTGAAGCCGCCCGAGCATGAATATGGCTTCGACCCCAACAAGCGCGTCGACCACAAGGTGCAGCGCCAGGTCGATCCGTTCATCGTCTACGGGCTGGACGCGGCCGGCCAGGCGATCGAGGATGCGGGCCTCGTCGACATGAGCGAGGAGGAGCGCTTCCGCGCCGGCGTATCCATCGGCTCCGGCATCGGCGGACTTCCCGGCATCGAGAAGGAAGCCCTCGTCCTCCACGAAAAGGGTCCCCGCCGAGTGTCGCCGCACTTCGTCCACGGCCGGCTGATCAACCTCATCTCGGGCCAGGTCTCGATCAAATACGGATTGATGGGCCCGAACCACGCGGTCGTCACCGCCTGCTCGACCGGCGCCCATTCGATCGGCGACGCCGCGCGGATGATCTCGATGGACGATGCCGACGTCATGCTGGCCGGCGGCAGCGAGGACGCGCTCTGCCCGCTCGGCATCGCCGGCTTCGCCCAGGCGCGCGCGCTCTCGACCAATTTCAACGACCAGCCCGAGCGCGCCAGCCGCCCCTATGACAAGGACCGCGACGGCTTCGTCATGGGCGAGGGCGCCGGCGTCGTCGTGCTGGAGGAATATGAGCGCGCCAAGAAGCGGGGCGCGAAAATCTACGCCGAGCTGGTCGGCTACGGAATGTCGGGCGACGCCTATCACGTCACCGCTCCGCATCCGGAAGGCGCCGGCGGCTACCGGGCGATGCAGGCGGCGATGAAGCGCTCCGGGCTCGATCTTGCGGACATCGACTATATCAACGCCCATGGCACTTCGACCCCGCTCGGTGACGAGCTGGAGCTCGGCGCGGTCCGACGGCTGTTCGGCAACAATATCGCCCGGCTGTCGATGAGCTCTACAAAATCGGCGATCGGCCACCTGCTCGGAGGGGCCGGCGCCGTCGAAGCGATCTTCTGCATCCTGGCGCTGCGCGACCAGATCGTCCCGCCGACGCTCAATCTCGACAATCCGAGCGAGGGCACGGCAGGCGTCGATCTCGTCCCGCACGTCGCCAAGGAGAGGCCGGTCAAGGCGGTGCTCAACAACAGCTTCGGCTTCGGCGGCACCAATGCCAGCCTCGTGATGAAGGCGGCCTGACGCCGTCGATGAAGAAGCTCCTCGCGCTCGGCCTGCTCGTCGCCGCTTTCCTCGGGGTCTGCCTGTGGTTCATCCAGGGGTGGAACGGGGCGGGGCCCTCGGCCCGGCCCACCGCCGTGTTGATCGCCCCGGGAACGAGCCTCGCCGAGGCGGCGGAGCAGCTGGAGGGTGCCGGAGTGGTGGCCTCGGCGGATCGCTTCCTGTTCCAGGCGAAGATTTTCGGCAGCGACCGTTCGATCAAGGCCGGCGAATATGAATTCCCGGCCCACGCCAGCCATTCGCAGGTTCTAGCCTTGCTGCAGAGCGCGAAGACCCTGCAGCGGATGGTGACGATCCCCGAGGGCCTGCCTTCCATCCTGGTCCACGAAAGGCTGATGGCGGCGCCGGCGCTGACCGGCGAGGTCGCGGTGCCCGAAGAAGGATCGATCCTCCCCAACAGCTACAGCTACCAGCGCGGCGAGAGCCGTGCCGCAGTCGTCAAACGCATGCACACGGCGATGACCAGGGCGCTGGACGCGCTCTGGGCGACGCGCAGCCCCGCCAGCGTCGTCCGGAACCGCCGCGAAGCGGTCATCCTCGCCTCGATCGTCGAGAAGGAGACAGGAAAGGCCTCCGAGCGGCCGGTGATCGCCGGCGTCTATTCGAACCGTCTTCGCATCGGCATGAAGCTCGATGCCGACCCGACCGTCATCTACCCGATCACCAAGGGCAAGCCGCTCGGCCGGCGCATCCGCCAGTCCGAGCTGCGCGACGACACTGGCTACAACACCTACGCGCGCGCCGGCCTGCCGCTCGGGCCGATTGCCAATCCGGGTCGGGAGTCGATCGCCGCGGTGCTGAAGCCGGCGCCGACCAAGGCGCTGTATTTCGTCGCCGATGGCACGGGCGGGCACGTCTTCGCCGAGACGCTGGCCGAGCATAAGGCCAATGTCGACAAATGGTTCGCGATCCGCCGCGCCCGCGGCGAGATGTGAGCTAGGTGAGCCAGCCCCTTTTGCGAGCCAGGGTGGCGAGCCATGCCAGGAGAAGGGCGCCGAGGCTGACCGCTATCGGTATTCCGAGGCCGAAGTCGTTGCGATAGCCGCTCACGAAGACGATCCAGCCTTCGAGCATCAGCAGCGCCACGAGCGACACAAGCAGCAGAGGCCAGGCCCAGCGCCTGCCCAGAAGAAGTCCGAGGCTTCCGCCGAGGCCGGCGAACGTACCGACCGCGAACGCGCCCGTAATGAAAGCGGGGATGCTTTCGGCGGCCGCGCGCTGGCCTGGGGTCAGGTCGGCCATCGGATCGCCGAAGACGCCGACCGAGTGCAGATACATGAACACGCCGAATGCGTTCCAGGCGACGGCGATCAGCGCAACGATTCGGAACCAGGCCGGCGGTGCGCCGGGGGCAACGGTGGCCATGGGTTATTCTCCCCTGCTCGGAGCAGCGAGACTGCTCGTTACAGGTCCGAAATGCAACCTCGGTCGAGGCGCCGCAGTTCCACGGGCATGGCGCACGCGCGCGGGCTGACGGCTGCAAGCGGCTCGACCGCGACCTTGCGGGCGGCCCAGCCGACATGGATGACCATGCAGTCGTCGACCATCATCGCGACATGGTCGGCACAAAAGACCAGATCGCCGCGCTTCGGCGGTTCGCCTCGCTTCACCGGCCTTCCCAGTCCACGCTGCTCCCGGGCGTCTCGAGGCGCGTCGATCCCGCAAAGCTGGAGGGAGAGCTGCACCAGGCCCGCGCAATCCATGCCCTGGTGCGTCCGGCCCCCCGGCAGGTAAGGCGCTCCGAGCAGCCGCCGAGCGACGTCGACCGGGTCGGATTCGTGATCGCCGATGGGCCGAAGATAGGAGAGTGGGACGCTTCCGGCCTCGGTCTGGAGCCGCGCGCCCTGCGCCTTGCCGCAAAGGCGAGAGCCCATCGGCAGGTGGGCGAGCGCATGGGAAAGGGGGTCGCAGCCGCTCTGGATCGGAGCGGAGGCTTCGATCACGACGTGGCTCGGTTCGACAGGGTCGGTGAGATGGATCGCCGCGACATAGCCGACTCGGTGATCGAGGGCGCAATACCCCCAGGCCCAGCCCGCGGTGACGTCGAGCACGGCGAATTCCTCGCCCGGGAGGAGCTGCGAAACCGCCGAAGCGCTTTCCGACGGCTCGTCGCTCACGAAGGCGGCGATCAGCCCGCAGCTTCGCCAAAGCGGCGCGGCGTAGTGGGGCGCGAACAGCCGCCCCGCCAGGGCGATGTCGGCAATGTCGGTTCGCCAGGCGTTCAGGCGGGGATCGGGGAGGTCGGTCGGCCCGTCGAGGCGGAAATGCCTAGCCGTGCTGGAGCAGGATTCCGCGTTCCCTCGGCTCGGCGCCGCGGCGGCCGGATGAGGCGCTTTCCTGCTGCTCGATATTGCGTTCGAAACGCTCAAGGAATTCCTGCCCTATGCTGGTCTGGGCGACGAAGACATTGCGGCGGTCCGCCTCGTCGCGCACGCGGCGCAGATAGCCGAGCGTGCCGAGCGTGTTCAAGGCGCGTGTGATGACCGGCTTGGAGACGCCCAGGACGTGCGCCAGCCCGCGCACGGTATGCGGGCCGGGAGTGAGATAGACGAGGAGGAGGAGCGCCATCTGCCGGTTGGTGAGGTCGGGCTGGCCTGACCGCACATAGCTGATCAGCGTCTGCATCCAGCTCCTGAGAGCGCGCTCTGACACTGGTCCTTCTCCGATTTCTCAAGCCGACTTATTTCGGATGCTAAACCAGTCAGCGACGCTTTCGTTTCGATAAATATTGAGAATTCGACGCAAAAACGGCGCGGCCGGTCAGCGGGGGTAGCGCGCCGAGAGAGCCTCCCAGGCCGCTCGGAGGCCGAGCGCATCACCTCCCTTCGGCCGCCCCGGCTTCGAGGCCGAGCGCCAGGCGAAGGTGTCGAAATGGGCCCAAGGGAGGTTCTGCGGCACGAACTTCTTGAGAAAAAGGGCAGCCGTCACGGCGCCCGCCATCGGTGCGTCGGAGGCATTGCCGATGTCGGCGATGTCGGACGCGAGCATCTCCTCATAGGGGTCCCAGAGCGGCATCCGCCAGAGGGGGTCGGCGACTGACGTTCCGGCTTGGAGGAGGTCGTTGGCGAGCGCGTCGTCGTTGGCGAAAAGGGCCGGGAGATCGGGCCCGAGCGCCACGCGCGCCGCACCTGTCAGAGTCGCGAAATCGAGTATCAGCTCGGGCTCGCCCTCGGCGGCCTTCGTCAGCGCGTCCGCCAGGATAAGCCGGCCTTCCGCGTCGGTGTTGCCGATCTCCACCGTGAGGCCTTTCCGGCTCCTCAGGATGTCCCCGGGGCGGAAGGCCCCGCCGGACACGGCATTCTCTACGGCCGGGATTAGCAGATGGAGGCGCACCGGCAGCGGGGCCTCCATGATCAGCCGGGCGAGCGCCAAGGCATGCGCCGCGCCGCCCATATCCTTCTTCATCAGCCGCATGCCCGACGATGGCTTGATGTCGAGCCCGCCGGAATCGAAGCACACGC
This sequence comes from Allosphingosinicella sp., assembly GCA_036262495.1. Lineage (GTDB taxonomy): Bacteria > Pseudomonadota > Alphaproteobacteria > Sphingomonadales > Sphingomonadaceae > Allosphingosinicella. The sequence continues at coordinate 40,954 of DATAIU010000045.1, read as the reverse complement.
CCTTACCGACTATGGCGACGCGCGGGTGGCGGCAATCGCCCCATTCGAGCTCGATCAGGCGCGGGGCACGTTCCGGCGTGGCGGCGCGCCCGACGGCGGCGACCATCGGATAGCCCTGGTCCAGCTCGGTCCCGCCGACGACCTTGATCTCGGCGCCGAATTCGGCCGCGGCCTGCCGAACCGCGGCTTCCAGCTCCGCCGGGCCGAGATCACCCGCCGGGGTGTTCACCAGGTCGCGAACGAGCCCGACGCCTTGTGCTACGCGCACGGTCTCCTCGATCCGCGCGACGTCCGGCGTGAGGAGAATCCGCGGTCCTGTCTTGGCCTCGCTCTTCTTGTACCGCTCGAAGCGGTACTGGGCGAGGAGCCAGCCCAGCGCTGCGGGGCCGGGGCTCGGCCCCTCGACCCGGTAGCGCCCCTCCGGAAGCGCTTCCGCCGCTTTGGCGAGGCACCAGGGGCTCAGCTCGTCGACGTTCGCCACGCCGAGCACGGCGGACCACTCCGTCCGTTCACCCGGAAGGATCGCGAGCTGATATCCTTCGGCCTTGAATCCCTGGCCGTCGAGGATGTGGCGGAGCCGCGCGGGCTGACCCTTCTTCCACGCCTCGAAGCCCTTTTTGTCGACCAGCTCAATTCGAACAGCGGTCTCGCTCCGATCGGGGCGCAGCAAATCCTTATACATAAGGGGGCGTCTCCCTGCCGAGCTGGGAAGGCTTGAACGGTTGGAGTTTACGTCGATAGGGCGAAATGTTATTTTCAGGCACCGCGGCTTGTATGTCCCGGGGGCTTACTTCGGCAATAACTGAAGGAAGACGCACATGCCCATCCATATCATCGTTCTTGCGGCCATTTCCGGCTGGGCTTTCGACGACTTTTGCGGCACGCCGCCGCGCCCATGGCCGGGCCCGGGTCCGGGTCCCTGGTGGCTGCGCAAGATCATCGCCGCGATCGGGGGCGGAATTGCGGCCTTCGTTTTCAATCGCGGCATCAACGAAGTTCCCGATCTCCTTGGCACGGTCGCGGTCGGCGCGGTCGGGGGCGTTTTCCTCGCCTCGGTGGCGTCCGGCCTGATGGGCCGGCTCGCCGCCCCTGACGTGCAAAGCCGCGCCTGAGGCCGATTCAGCGGCGCCGGCCGCACTCCGGCTGGCGCCGCACCGCCTCGTCAAAGCGGGACTCCGAAGAGGTCATGCTCGTCGGCGTCCTCGATCAGCACGGACACGATGTCGCCGGGCTTTGCGTCCGGAGCGTCCCGCAGGCGGACCTCGCCGTCGATCTCGGGCGCGTCAGCCTTTGAACGTCCGGTCGCTCCGCCCTCGCCGTCGGCGACGTCGATGATGACGTCGAGCGTCCGTCCGATCTTCGCGCTCAGCTTGTCCGCGGAGATCCGCGCCGTCAGCTCCATCAACCGGGCATAGCGCTCCTCCTTCACCTCCTCGGGAACGATTCCGGGCAGCGCGTTGGCCGCGGCGCCCTGGACGGGCTCGAAGCGGAAGGCGCCGACGCGGTCGAGCTGGGCCTCCTCCAGCCAGCGGAGCAGATATTCGAAATCCGCCTCCGTCTCGCCCGGAAAGCCGACGACGAAGGAGGAGCGTATCGCCATGTCGGGGCAGATTTCGCGCCACGTCCGGATGCGCTCGAGCACCTTCGCTTCGTTGGCCGGTCGCTTCATCGCCTTCAGCACCGAGGGCGAGGCGTGCTGGAAGGGGATGTCGAGATAGGGAAGGACGAGCCCCTCGGCCATCAGCGGGATCACCCGGTCGACGTGGGGATAGGGGTAAACGTAGTGGAGGCGGACCCAGGCGCCGAGCTTGCCGAGCTCGCGTGCCAGGTCGGTCATGTGCGCGCGGACAGGCGCGCCCTTCCATGGCCACTCGGCATGGCGCAGGTCCACGCCATAAGCCGAGGTGTCCTGGCTGATTACGAGCAGCTCCTTCGTGCCCGCCGCCACCAGCTTCTCGGCCTCGCGGAGGATCGCGTCGGGGCGACGGCTGACGAGGTCGCCGCGCAACGAGGGGATGATGCAGAAGCTGCACCGATGGTTGCAGCCTTCCGAGATCTTCAAATAGCTATAGTGGCGCGGCGTCAGCTTCAGGCCGCCCTCGGGAACGAGGTTCAGATAGGCGGAGGGCGGGATGGGTGCGGCGACGTGGACCGCGCCGACGACCTGCTCATATTGGTGCGGGCCGGTGACCGCGAGCACTTGCGGGAACCTGGCCCGGATCAGCTCCGCCTCCTTTCCCATGCAACCGGTGACGATCACCCGTCCGTTCTCGGCGATCGCCTCGCCAATGGCGGCCAGGCTCTCCTCCTTCGCGGAATCGAGGAAACCGCAGGTGTTGACGAGCACGACGTCCGCCTGGTCGTAGTCGGGCGACAGCTGATAGCCGTCGGAGCGCAGCTTGGTCAGGATCCGCTCCGAATCCACCAGCGCCTTCGGACAGCCGAGCGAGACCATGCCGACCTTGGGCGGGGAGGGGAGCTCGAGTTCCATGGGAGGGCGCCACATAGGGCTTCCGCGGGCCTTTTCATAGGGTAAGGGGGCGTGTGAACGCGCGTCCGGCCCTTCACCGCTCCGTCCTCGCGCTCGGAGCGGTCAGCTTCGCGATGGACCTGTCCTCCGAGATCGTCCACGCCCTCCTTCCTCTGTTCATGGTCGGCACCCTCGGCCTCAGCGTCGCAACCGTGGGCCTGATCGACGGAATCGCGGAGGCGACCGCTTCCATCACCAAGGTCTTCTCGGGCTGGATCTCGGACCGCCTCGGAAGGAGGAAGCCGCTCATCCTCCTGGGCTATGGCCTGGCGGCGCTCTCCAAGCCGCTCTTCCCGCTCGCCGGGGGCGCGGCAGCGGTGCTGGGCGCGCGCTTCGCGGACCGTATCGGCAAGGGCATCAGGGGCGCGCCGCGCGACGCGCTGATCGCCGACGTCACCCCGGCGCCGATACGCGGCCGCGCCTTCGGCCTCAGGCAGTCGATGGACACGGCCGGCGCCTTTGCCGGGCCGCTGGCCGCGATCGGCCTGATGTGGCTGCTCGCGAACGACATACGCGGCGTCTTCTGGTTCGCCGTCGCTCCGGCCGTCGTCGCCGTGCTGATCGTGCTGGTCGCCGTACGCGAGCCGGAGCGGCAGGCCGACGCGCCGGCGGGCGTGCCGGTGCGCCTCGTCGACCTCAAGGCGCTCGATCGTGCCTATTGGGCGGTGGTCGGGATCGGCATCCTGTTCACGCTCGCCCGCTTCAGCGAGGCCTTCCTGATCCTCAAGGCCTCGGCGGAGGGCCTCCCGCTCTGGCTCGCGCCGGGCGTTCTGGTGGTCATGAACCTCATTTATTCCGCGGCGGCCTACCCGGCCGGCATCGCCTCCGATCGGGTGGGGACGCGCGGCCTGCTGCTGGCCAGCCTCGGGGTGCTAGTTGCGGCCGACCTGCTGCTCGCGCTCGTGCCGGGCCTCCCGGCGGCCTTCGCGGCGATCGCCCTGCGGGGCCTGCACATGGGCCTCAGTCAGGGCCTCCTTTCGCGCCTGGTCGCCGATCGCGCGCCGCGCGCGCTCCGCGGCTCGGCTTTCGGCCTCTTCAACCTCGCGAGCGGAGGTGCGCTGCTCGTCGCCAGCGTCGCGGCCGGCTTGCTCTGGGACCGGTTCGGGCCCGCCGCGACCTTCCTCGCGGGCGCGGGCTTCGCATTGGCCGCCGCTGTCGCCGTGGCGGCGGTCGGGCGGAAACAGGCTTAAGTTGAGGGCAGCGCACCCCTCCCGGCGCGCAACCAAGGCCGCGATCCGGGAGTTGGCGGGGCAATCGGAAGGAGTAGGTGATGCAGGTTCCGCACAACACGATGGTCGTCGTCGCCGACGGCAAGAAGATGCTTTTCTTCAGGAACGAGGGCGATGCCGAATATCCCAAGCTCCAAATCGAGCGGAAGCGCGAGACCGAGGACGCCAAGGACCGTGACCAGAAGACCGATGCGCCCGGCCGAACCTTCGACGCCTCGGGCGGCGCCGGCCGAAGCGCCTATCAGGAGGTCGATTTCCACCAGCTCGAGGAAGACCGTTTCGCCGCGGACACGGCCGAGATGCTGCGGATGCGCGCGCTTCGCAACGAGTTCGAATCGCTGATCATCGTCGCCCCGCCCAAGACGCTCGGCGAGCTGCGCAAACATTACCACAAGGAAGTCGAAAAGCGTCTCGCGGGTGAGGTGGCCAAGGACCTCACCGGGCATCCGGTCACGGAAATCGAGAAGATCCTGCAGACCGCCTAGCGCGCGGTTGGTTTAGCGCGGGCGCAGAAAAGGCCGCGGCCGAAGGGAGCCGCGGCCTTTTCGCCGTGGACGCCGGAGCGCCTCAGGCTTGCGTGCGCGCCGCCCGCCGGCGAGCGACGAGCGCCGCCGCCGCCGCGCCGAAGAGAAGGACCATCGGCGGAGCCGGAACGTCGGTGCCGCCCGTCGAGCTGGTGCTGCCGCCGCTGGACGTCGAGGAGCTTGTGCTGCTCGAAGTGGAGGAGCTGGTGCTGCTCGATGTCGAGCTCGAGGTGGAGCCGAAGCTGCTCGAAGATACGTTGCCGCTCGACGACGTGCTCGACGAGGTGCTGACGTTGCCGCTCGATGACGTGCTGACGTTGCCGCTCGAGGACGAGCTGACGTTGCCGCTCGACGACGAGCTCACGTTCCCGCTTGACGAGGACGTGCTCGAGACCACGCCGCTCGAGGTCGAGCTCGTGCTCGAGAAGCCGCCGGTCGAGGTGGAACTGGTGCTCGAGAAGCCGCCGGTAGAGGTCGAGCTGCCTCCGGTCGATGTGGAGCTTCCGCCCGTGGAGGTGGAGCTTCCGCCCGTGGAGGTGGAACCGCCGCTGGTCGAGGTCGATCCGCCGCTGGTGCTGGAGGTCGACGACAGGCCGCCGGTCGAGGTCGACACGCCGCCGGTCGACGTCGACACGCCGCCGGTGGACGAGGACGTGCTGCTCGACGTCGTGATGATCGAGTTGCCGCTCGAGCCGCCGAAAAAGCCGCCGCTGAAGAAGCCGCCGCCGAAGCCGGAGCCGAAGCCGCCGCTGCCGCCGATGACGGTGACGCCGCCGGGGCTGCCGCCGAAGCCGACCGGCGGGACCGGCGGCAGCGGCACGGCGGCCATGCCGGGATAGGTGATCGTGCGGGTCGTCGTGGTCGTGCCGGGCTGGCGAACCACGCAGGCCGTGCGGGTCACTCGGCGCACCCGGCTCAGCGCTCTCGCCCGGGGCCGGTGCACGGCCGCCTTGACGCGGGCATGCTTGACGAAATGCGGCCGCACCGGCGGGTTCTCCGCCACATGGACCGCGCCCCCGCCCAGGATCGCGCCGCCGCAGGTGCAGGCGCACAATTTTGCCAGAGCCATTCTTACCGACATAGCGACGCACCTTGTTTCTGTTTCCGCTACCGCTTCCGAAGTCCCCTGAAGGTTCCGGCTGCGACATCGGGCTACAGCGACAGATGCAAAGGAAAGCTTTAAGTGCAAGGACGTTAACCATGAAGTGACGCTGGAATGGCCGCTAAATGGCCGTTGCGGTGACTTCCGTCCCACTTGGGGACAATCGTGCCGAGGCCGTGAACGGATACGGACCGGCCGCGGCGTCCGCTCCATGGTTAAAGTTCAGTAGGCGGGGCCCGATTCGCCGCGTCCCGATCCGATTCGCGGGGCCGATTCGCTTTCGCGGCGCGCAGCAGCGCGCGACGGCAGCGCCGCGAACCGGAAAGAAAAGAATTTTTTCCTGCTTTTGAGTGACTTGTCCTGCCCCTTTGGCGCGCGTATAGGCGCGCTGGGGCGAGCTCCGACAATTCCCGGACGACTCGGGAGCGGGGCTCCAGGAGGTTTGCGTGACCGCCGCCGCGGCGCGTGAAGGAGTGGAGGGGTTATGGCGACGGCTCTGAGTGACGTTTACAATTCGGCCTATCCGCTGGGCGCCCTGGCGGACAGCTACCGCCCGAGTGCCAACGAAGAGTTCATGAACCCGGAGCAGCTGGCCTATTTCAGGCACAAGCTGCTGATCTGGAAGGACGAGATCCTGCGCGAATCGCAGGGCACGATGGCGTCGCTGAAGAGCGGCCCGATCCGCGAGGCGGACCTCACCGACCGCGCTTCGTCCGAGACCGATTGGGCGATCGAGCTCCGCACCCGCGACCGGCAGCGCAAGCTCATCTCGAAGATCGACGCGGCGCTTCGCCGGATCGAGACCGGCGACTACGGCTTTTGCGAAGTGACCGGCGAGCCGATCTCGCTCGCTCGCCTCGAAGCTCGCCCGATCGCGACGATGACGGTCGAGGCCCAGGAGCGCCACGAGCGCAACGAGCGAATCACCCGCGAGGATTGAGCCGGGCGCCGGGCAGCGGCGATTGACAAGGAAGCCGCGCCCGCCCCACCTCGGCGCGTGACCCGGATCGCTCTCTACCAGGCCTGTACCGGCATCGATCCGGAAGCGAACGCGCGCGGGCTTGCCGACGCCGTCAAGGAAGCGGCAGGGGGCGGCGCGGCGATCCTGTTCACGCCCGAAATGTCGGGCCTGCTCGACCGCGATCGCGCCCGCGCCGCGCCTCGGCTGCACCTGGAAAGCGACGATCCCGTCCTCGCCGCAGTCCGCGCCGCGGCGGCCGAGGCCGGCATCTGGGTGCATCTGGGCTCGCTCGCCATCCGCGCCGGACAAGGCGAACGGCTCCGCAACCGCGGCTTCGTCATCGACCGCCGGGGCCGCATCCGCGCCCGCTACGACAAGATCCACCTGTTCGACGTCGATCTCGCCACTGGCGAGAGCTGGCGCGAATCCGCTCTTTATGAGCCGGGGACCCGAGCGATCGTGGCCGGCACGCCGGCCGGGCTTCTCGGCCTCTCCATCTGTTACGACCTCCGCTTTCCGGACCTCTATCGCGCTCTAACCGACACGGGCGCGGAGATCCTCTCGATTCCCGCTGCCTTCACTGTGCCGACGGGCGAGGCGCACTGGCACGTGCTGATGCGCGCGCGGGCGATCGAGGCGGGCGTGTTCGTCGTCGCCGCGGCCCAGTCGGGCCGCCACGAGGACGGGCGCGAGACCTACGGCCACAGCCTGGTCGTCGGGCCCTGGGGCGGGGTGTTGCTCGATATGGGCGCTGGGGCGGGCGTCGGTTTCGCCGAGATCGACCTCGGCGAAGTCGCCGCCGTGCGCTCGCGGCTCCCGGCGATCCGCCACCGCCGCCCCATTCCCCCGACGGAGAGGGTCGGGTGATCATCTTCGACCTCAAATGCGCGCCGCAGGGTCATGTCTTCGAGGCTTGGTTCGGCTCGTCGGAATCTTATGAAGATCAGCGCGGCCGCCGCCTGGTTTCCTGTCCCCTCTGCGGTGCGACCGAGGTGGAGAAGGCGCCGATGGCCCCGTCCGTCGGCGCGAAGAGCAACGCCGTCTCGCACACCGTCTTCTCGTCGGCTCCCGACGAGGTGAAGGCGATGCTCGCGGCGGCGGCCGTCGCCCAGCGGGAGATGCTGGCTGGCTCGGAAGGCGTCGGCGCCCGGTTTCCCGACGAGGCTCGCGCCATCCACCTCGGCGACGCGCCCGCCCGCGCCATCCACGGCCAGGCAACCCGGGCCGAAGCCGAAAGCCTGGCCGCGGAGGGCGTGCCGATCGCGCCCTTGCCTTTCCCGGTCGTCGCGCCGGGCGAGGAGAATTGACCCGGCCCGCGACCGTGCCTAACTCGCAAACGAGCGGCCCCGTAGCTCAGCAGGATAGAGCATCAGATTCCTAATCTGAGGGCCACAGGTTCGAATCCTGTCGGGGTCGCCAGTCATCGCGGGGAGCAAAATGGCCGATCAGCGCAATTCCCCAGACGGCGATCCGGTCCGCCGGACGGCGAAGGTCGTCGTCCCCGACGAAGTGCGGGAGGCCGTGCGCACGCTGATCCGCTGGGCCGGCGACGATCCCGATCGTGAAGGTCTGCTCGACACGCCGGCGCGTGTCGCCCGGGCATGGAAGGAATATGCGCAGGGCTATGGCGAGGACCCGTCGCACCATCTCAGCCGGACTTTCGAGGAGGTTGGGGGCTATGACGAGATCGTGCTTCTGAAGGACATACCCTTCCAGTCCCATTGCGAGCATCACCTGGCGCCGATCATCGGCAGGGCGTCGATCGCCTATCTTCCCGCCGAGCGCGTCGTCGGCATCTCCAAGCTCGCCCGCGTCCTCCATGGCTTCGCGCGGCGGCTGCAGGTGCAGGAGCGCCTGACCGCCCAGGTCGCCGACTGCGTCTGGGAGCATCTGAAGCCGCAGGGCGTGGCCGTCGTCATCGAGGCCAGCCATGCCTGCATGAGCGCGCGCGGGGTCAACACGCCGGGCGTGATGATGACGACGAGCCGGATGATGGGCGTCTTCCGCCAGGACCAGCGCAGCCGCCGCGAAGTGCTTGCGCTGATGGGCTATTAGGCGGGTCGTTCGATAATGGCTCCAGGCCGCCCTGTCCCCCGGACAGGGCTGTGGACTGCCGGGGGCAGTCCATACCTGGACCATCCTCGCCGGGCTCAGTCCCTACTCAGGATGAGCGATGGTGAAGTTTCCGCTCATGCTGAGTAGGCATTGAGCGAAGTCGAAATGCCGTATCGAAGCACGGGCCGGTCTTACTGGAACACCGCCTCGACGACCGCCCTGCGCAGGCGTTCGATGCCGAGGCCGCCTTCGCTCGATGTGGACATGATCTCGGGATGCGCGGCCGGGTGCTTGCGAGCCTCTTCCGCGGTCCGGGCTTCGACTGCGGCGAGATCGCTCGCCTTCACCTTGTCCGCCTTGGTCAGCACGAGATGATAGCTGACCGCGGCGACGTCGAGCATCTTCATGACGTCGAGGTCGATCTCCTTCAGCCCGTGGCGGCAGTCGACCAGGAGCAAGGCGCGCTTCAGCACCTGCCGGCCGCGCAGATAGTCGTTGGCGAGGTGCCGCCACTTGCGGGCCATGTCCTTGGGCGCCTTGGCGAAGCCGTAGCCCGGCATGTCGACGAGCCGGAAGACGGGCGGGGCGCCGACGTCGAAGAAATTGAGCTCCTGCGTACGTCCCGGCGTGTTCGAGGTCCGCGCCAGGCCGTTCCGGTTGGTGAGCTTGTTGAGGAGCGACGACTTGCCGACGTTCGAGCGCCCGGCGAAGGCGATCTCTGGGACGACGGGCTCGGGCAGGAATTGGAGCCCCGGCGCCGACTTCAGGAACGCGATCGGCCCGGAAAAGAGCTTACGGGCCGTGTCGTCGAGGTCTGCTTCCGCTTCGCTCACTTGGCCGGCACGGCCGCTTCCGGCGCCGCCTTCATCCCCGGATAGCGGCTGTAGAGCCATTTCTGCTGCAGGATCGTCAGGATGTTGTTGACCGTCCAGTAGAGCTGGAGCCCCGCCGCGAACGGCGCCATCACGAACATCAGCACCCAGGGCATGATCGCGAACATCTGGCGCTGGATCGGGTCGGTGGCCGGCGGATTGAGCTTGAACTGCAGCCACATCGAGATTCCGAGCAGGATCGGCAGCACGCCGAGCGCCAGCATCTGGGGCGGGTGGAAGGGCAAATAGCCGAACAGGTTGACCGGGGTCAGCGGATCGGGCGCCGAGAGATCCTTGATCCAGAGCACGAACGGCTTGTGGCGCATTTCCACCGACACCATCAGCACCTTGTAGAGGGCGTAGAAGATCGGGATCTGGATCAGGATCGGCAGGCAGCCCGCCATCGGGTTGACCTTTTCTTCCTGATAGAGCTTCAGCATCTCCTGCTGCAGCCGGGGCTTGTCGTCCTTGTGGCGATCCTGCAGCGCCTTCATCTTGGGCTGGAGGACGCGCATCGCCGCCATCGACTTGAACTGCTTCTGTGCGATCGGGAACATGAGCGTCCTGACGATCAGCGTGAGGCAGATGATCGCGACGCCGAAATTGCCGATATGGGCGTAGAGCCAGTTCAGAAGCGAGAAGATCGGCTTCATGAACCATTCGAACCAGCCCCAGTCGATCGCCTTGTCGAACTTGGCGATGCCGGCCGCCTCGTAGCGGTCGAGCAGCTCGATTTCCTTCGCGCCGGCGAAGAAGCGGGTCTGGTAGGAAGCGGGCATGCCGGGCGCGACGATCGTCGGCGCCGGCGCGAAGTCGACCTGGAAGGCGCCGGTCGGGGCGTGCCGGAAGGCCGCCTCCGCGGGGGCCCCCTGGTCGGGCACGAGAGCGGTCAGCCAATATTTGTCGGTGAAGCCGACCCAGCCTCCGGTGGTCGAGAAGCGCTGGTCGCCCTCCTTCTTGAGCTTGTCGTAATTCCAGTCGTAATTGGCCGACCCGCTGAATACCCCCACGGGCCCGACATGGTTGGTCCAGCTGGTCGGATCCTTCGAGGCTTCGGCTCGGCTGACCAGCGCGTAGGGGCGCGCCGCGATCGCGGCGGCGCTGGCATTGCCGACGCTCTGGGTCACCGTGAACATGTAGCCGTCGTCGACGGCGATGCGGATCTGGTAGCGGACGCCGTTCGGCCCCTGGGTGCTCAGAGTCACCGGCGTCTCGGGCGTCAGCATGGTGCGGTCGGGCGTCCAGACCGCGTCGGCCGGGGGCGCGGCGCCGGCGTCGCCGGTCCATCCGAAGCTCGCGAAATAGGCGCCGGGCGTTCCGGCTGGCGAAAGCAGGCGCACCGGGGCGGCGCCTTTCTCGATCGTCTCGAGGTGCGTCGTCAGCAGGAGGTCGTCGATGCGGGGCCCTTTGAGGTTGATCGATCCGGAGAGGCGAGGCGTGCGGATCGCGACGCGGGGCGTCTCGCCGAGCACGGCGTTGCGCTCGCGGACCGCCGCCGGCTTCTGCGCCGCCGGAAGCGCCTCCGGCTTCGGGACCGGCACGGACTTGCCGTTGACGACCTTCGTCGCCGGCGGATTTGCGGGGAACCAGCGCTCCGAGACGAAGCTCCAGCCGACGAGAACGAGCGCCGAGAGGACGATCGCGAGGATCATGTTGCGGTGGTCGTGCAAGACTTAGGGCCTTCCCCTCAAGGTACCGGATCCGGGCCGGAGCCGCCCCACGGGTGGCATCTCAGCAATCGGCGCGCTGCGAGCCAGCAGCCGCGCCACGCCCCATAGCGCTGCAGGGCGGTGATTGCATAGGCCGAGCAGCTCGGTTGGAAACGACAGCTCGGCGGCAGCGCGCGCGACGGCCCGATCTGCCACCCGCGCGCGATCAGGATGAGCAGCTTCGCGATCATTTTGTCGCCTTGGCCAGCGCTTTTTCCAGCTCGATGCGCAGCAAGGCGTAATCGCGCTCGACGCCGCTTGCCCGCCCGATCAGGACATGGTCGGCGCCCGCCACGCCCTTCTCGGGCAGCAGCTCGCGCGCCAGCGAGCGGAAGCGCCGCTTCATCCGGTTGCGGACGACGGCGCCGCCGATCTTCTTGGTGACGGTGATGCCGACGCGCATCGTCGAGTCCTCGTCGCCGCGGGGGCGGACGAGGAGCAGGAAGCCGGGCATGGGGATGCGGCGCCCGCTGTTGGCGGCGAGATAGTCGGCGCGGCGGGTGAGGGCGGTCAGCCCGGGCGTTACGCGGAGAGCTTCTTGCGGCCGCGAGCGCGGCGCGCCGCCAGGACCTTCCGGCCCCCGACCGTCGCCGTCCGCGCCCGGAAGCCGTGCCGGCGCTTGCGCACGAGATTGCTCGGCTGGAAGGTGCGCTTCATCGCTAGTCCCTTGGATCTCTGAATGGAAAGGGCCGCCCTCTCGAGAGCGGCCTTCGTCGAGGGCGCGGGTAGGCGAAGCGGGCTCGCAAGTCAATTCCCCGGCGCTCCCGGCGACCTCTGCCAGCGCCTTTTCGCGCGCCTGGCGGCGAAGCGCGCTGCGGCGCCTCAGGCCCCAGTCGGCCCAGTCGCCTTTCCTCGGATGCTTCTTCTTGAAGCGGACGTAGCGCCGCTTCGCCCATTCGCTGTAGCGCAGCACAAGCGACAGGCCGGCCGCGAAGACGATGACACCGCCCGGGCCGGGGATCGGGCCGACCACGGGGGTCAGGCCGATCAGGACGAAGCCGACGACGACCAACGCGGTCCGAACCGCCGGATATTGAGTCAAATGCCGCCAGTCGATCTTCGCCATGGGGCCGATGTGGGACGGCTGTATTAGCTCCGCAAGACGGCGCGGCGTGAAATTGGCCGAGACAGGAATCGTCGGAATGCGTGACTAGCGGACCTAATAACCTCCGAAATGGAGGAAAGCCGGATGGGGATTCAATGGTCGCGCATGTCGCCACGGTGGCGTTTCTGGGGCTCGAGGCGCGTGCGGTCGAAGTGCAGGTCCAGATTTCGGCGGGGCTCCCCAAATTCCTCGTGGTCGGCCTGCCCGACAAGGCCGTGGCGGAGAGCCGGGAGCGGGTCCACGCCGCGCTCGCCGCCATCGGCCTCTCGCTCCCGCCCAAGCGGATCACCGTCAACCTCTCGCCGGCAGACCTTCCGAAGGAGGGATCGCATTACGACCTTCCGATCGCGCTCGGAATGCTGGCGGCGATGGGCGCGATCGATACGGAGACTCTGGCCGGCTATGTCGCCGTCGGGGAGCTCGGCCTCGACGGCCGGATCGCGTCTTCGCCGGGCGTGTTGCTCGCCGCGATGCATGCCTCGGCGCGGAGCCTCGGCCTCGTCTGTCCGGCCGCTCAGGGCGCCGAGGCGGCCTGGGCCGGCGACGTCGAGATCGTCGCGGCGCGCGATCTGATCGCCCTGCTCAACCACTTCCGCGGCAGCGCCGTGCTGACGCCACCCGCGCCCGGAGAGGCCGAGCCCGCCCGCGGAGGGCCGGACCTGGCGCAGGTGAAGGGCCAGGAAACGGCGAAGCGCGCGCTGGAGATCGCGGCGTCAGGTGGACACAATTTGCTCATGGTCGGCCCTCCCGGAGCCGGAAAGTCGCTGCTCGCGGCCTGCATGCCCGGCATCCTGCCCGAGCTGACGCCGGCCGAGGCCCTCGAGGTCTCGATGATCGCCAGCGTCGCGGGAACGCTGTCCGGAGGGCGCCTGATCCGCACCCGTCCCTATCGCGCGCCGCATCACAGCGCCTCGATGGTCGCGCTGGTCGGCGGCGGTCTCCGCGTCCGGCCGGGCGAGGTCAGCCTCGCCCATCTCGGCGTGCTGTTTCTCGACGAACTGCCCGAATTCCAGCGTTCGGCCCTCGATTCCCTCCGCCAGCCGCTCGAGACCGGCACGGTCAGCGTCGCCCGCGCCAACGCCCACGTCACCTTCCCGGCTCGCGTCCAGCTCGTCGCCGCGATGAACCCGTGCCGCTGCGGCCATCTCGGCGACCCGGCTTTGGCCTGCTCCCGCGCGCCGCGCTGCGCCGCCGACTATCAGGCGCGCGTTTCCGGCCCGCTGCTCGACCGCATCGACCTTCATTGCGACGTCGCCGCCGTGGCGGCCGCCGATCTCGTCCTTCCACCGCCGAGCGAGGGCTCGGCGGACGTCGCGAAGCGGGTTGCGGCGGCGCGCGCGGTCCAGACGGCGCGTTACGCGGCGCACGGCATCCGGACCAACGCCGAAGCCGACGGGGAGCTGCTCGAAGCCGTCGCGACCCCCGACGAGCCCGGCCGCCGCCTCCTCGCCCAGGCCGCCGAAGCGATGCGACTCTCCGCCCGGGGCTTCCACCGGGTGATGCGGGTAGCCCGGACGGTGGCCGATCTCGCGGGGAGCGAGGAAGTCCGCCGAATCCACGTCGCCGAGGCGCTGAGCTACCGCCGGCAGGCGCCGCGGAACTGAACGTTGCCGCGCGGCTGCGCCTCGGCTAGCAGCGGTCGTGCCTGGGCCCCTGTGGCGGAATTGGTAGACGCGCTCGACTCAAAATCGAGTTCCGCAAGGAGTGCCGGTTCGATTCCGGCCGGGGGCACCAGTCTTACTTGACCAGCATCAGCATCTGGAGCGTGAGGCCCGGCGTGCCCGCGCCGGTCTTGCCGGCGAAGGTTCCGGTCGGGCTGATGCGAACGTGGGTGACATTCGCGTCGGCGCCGCTCGAATCGGGGACGGGCGTGTAGGCGAAGGTCGAGCCGCCGTTGTTCGAGAAGGAGAGGCTGTCCGTCGTGCTCGCCAGGCTGACGAACGCATAGGTAAGGCCGCTCGAGGTCGCGTCGTTGGCGAAGCCGACCGGCCCCGATCCGGCCGACCCGACATCGCCGACGTAGAGCTTCATTCCGGCCGGCACCGCGTCGGTGAACTGCGTGCTGTTGCTGTCGGCCGTGCCCGCCGTCGAGTTGCTCGCCTGGATGGTGTAGCGGACCGTCGCGCCCGGAATCATCTTCGGATTGCTGGTGCCGTTGAACGGATCCGACACCACGGAAGTGGACTTCACGACCGTGATCGACGGCGAGATGAGCGCGGTGGTGATGACGAGCTGCGGCCGGTTCGCCACCGTCGTCGCCTCCTCGCTGGCGAAGATGGCGGTCGAGCTCGCCGCGCCGATGAGGCCCAGCCCGTTGTTCGTATTGGTTCCTGCGGCCCAGCCCTGGACGAGGGCGGTGACGTCGATCGAGACGGAGCCGGTCGCCGAGGGCGTGAAGCTCGCCTCGGCGGTCGCGTTGAAATTGCCGTTGAAATTGCCCCAGGTGACGCCGGTCTCGGTCCAGCTCGCGGTCAGCCGGTGGACCGTGACCGTGCGCGTGCTGCTCGTCGTCACGTTCAGCTTCAGCGTCGCCGCGGTGATCGCCTCGTTCGACGGGATCGCCGGCAGGGTGAACTTGATGACGGATCGGGTCCGCGACGTGTTGGTGCTGCTAGCGGTCGCGCGCAGGGTCGTCACCGTGCCGTTATTCTGGTTGATCGACGCCTCGTTGATCCAGGAATCGCCGTTCGAATTCACCGTGTAGCTGCCCGCACGCGCGGTCGCCGGGCAAAGGACGCCCGCGAGCAGGATCAGCCAGAGGAGGAGGGACCGCGCGCTCATTGCCGTGCCAGCCCGAGCCCCTTGAGGCTCATCTGGTCGAACTTGAGGCGCATCGTCACATAGGGCCCGGCCCGCGTGTACCGCGCTTCCTCGAAGTCGCGGTCGTGGAAGCCGGCGATGTTCCAGCCGACCGACAGCCAGCCGTTCTCGAACGGCGTGAAGCCGAGGCTCGGCCCCGCCGACCAGGCGAAATCGCGCCCGTCGAGGCCGCCGCGGAAGCTGCCGGCGACGCCCAGGTCGATCGTCTCCGTCAGATCGAAGCGGAGGTCGGCGCCGACCATGTTGCTCCACCCGGCAATGTCCTCGTCGCCCAGGCGCTCCGACACGTAGCGCGAGCCCCAGAAGAAGGAGAGCTCCGAGCCGCGGGCCGAGCGGTTCAGCGACAGGGCGTTGACCAGGCGTCGCGACCGCGCCTCGCCGGTAACGCCGAGCGGGATTCCGATCGGGCCCGGCTGGCCGGCAACGGCGCCGCTGACCGCGTCGTCGCGCAGCTCGATCTTCTCGAGCCAGGTCCAGCGGCTCCCGGCCGGGCGGTGCGCCCAGCTCGCCTGAACATTGACAGTGCGCGTCTCGGCGCCCGTCTCGCTCTTTGCGGTGAACCAGTTGAGGGCCGCGCCGACGGCCTCGCCGTCGCCGATCTGGCGGAGCGCGGCGGCGGTGGCGCCGTAGCGGTCGCCGCGGTCGCCGGCGCGATATTCGGCCCTAGCCGTCGCGCTCCAGTCGCCCTCGCGGTAGGTGGCCCCGGCAGTGACGGCGGTGAAATCCTCGGTCAGCGTGCCGGCGCCGCCACCGATATAGCCGCCGCTGGCGACCGGGTGCAGCGGATTAAGCACCCGCGCCGCGTCGATGCCGCCCAGCGTCTGGTTGGCGTCGAGCGAGGCGTCGACCGACCAATGCTCGTCGAGCACCAGCGATTGGGACAGGCCGAACGCCGCGAAGCTGCGCGGGCCGTATTCGGCGATGTCCTGGACGTTGCCGCTCAGCGCGATCCGCGCGCCCGCCCAGGGCTGGACGTCGAAGCCGATCCGGGCGGTGCGGGCGTCGATCTCCCGGCCGTCGGCAATCTCATAGGCGCCGACGAGGTTGATTCCGCTCGTCACGACATAGCGGGCGGCGAGCCGGTGGCGCGCCGGGAAGTCGATGCTCTCCGCCTCACCGAGCGGGATCTCGGTCTGGCCGTCCAGCTCGAGCTTGTTGTCGAGCAGGCGCTTCGTCGCGCCGAGCTGCAGCAGGGTCGAGCGCGCCCGGCGGCCGTCGGCAAGACGGTCGTCCGCGAAGGTCAGGCCGGCGCGCGCGGCGAGGCCGGGCGTCCGATATTCGAGCAGCGCCCGGGCGGCGATGCGGCGCGCGTCGCTGCCGAGATAGTCCTCGTGCCAGGCGCTTCCGCTCAGCGCCCAGGCGTCGTCGAGGCGGACGCGGCCGTCGACGCCGAACTTGCGCGTCCCGTCCTCGGCGCCGCTGGTCTGGCCCAGCCCGAAGCCTCTCTCCCGCTCGCGGGCATAAGCGAGCAGGTCGACCTTCGAGCCGTGATGCTCGGCCTCGATTTGCCAGGCGGTCGCCGTCCCCGCGGCCCCGTCCGAATCGCTGACGGCCACCTCGGCGCGCACCTCGCTGCTTTCGTTCGGCCGGTAGCGCACGTCCGCCCCGGCGAGATCGGTCTTGGCGGCGCCGTTCGCGTCGTGGATCGCCGTCGCGGCGAGCTGGACCTTGCCGTCCCGGCTCCGCCAGCTCGCCCTGCCGCCCGCGCTCAGCTCGCGAGTCGCGGCGCGGTCGACCTCGTAATCGGCGATGATGAACTGCGGATCGAGGGTGGAGCTGCGCGACAGGACCGGCTCCTTGAAGCGGAGGGTGCCGGCCGAATAATCGATATCGTAATCGGCGTAGCGCGTAAGAAGGCGACGCTCGACGATCCGGTCGGAACGCAGGCGATCGCGCACTTCGATCCGGATGCGCTCGCTGTTCGCCAGGATCGCTCGCGAGGAAAGGGCATAGGGACCGGAGAGGCCGTTGCCCTGGATCTCGTCATGACCGTGGCGGTTCGGCGTGTCGGCCGCGAAGGCGGTCGCCGAGACGCCGTCCGACCGATATTCGGCCTTCACGCCGTTGAAGGCGCGCACGTAGCGGGCGAGCTCGGGCTCGTCGATGCCGGTCTCGTAGTCGCCGAACAAAGCGTAGAATTGCGGCCGCTCCAGCTTCAGATAGAGCTTGCGGACGGAGGCGGCGTCGTCGCGCCGCTCACTGCGGTCGGCATAGACGGTGTAATAGGCATCGGGATCGATGACGCCGCCGAAGCGCGTCTCGTCCTTTTTCTTGTCGCTGTCGTAGGCCAGCGTCATCAGCCATTTGCCGCGCACGCGCCCCTTTGCGTAGAGGGCGAGGCGGCCGTCGGTCAGGAGCTTGTCGTCGTCCGCATCCAAGGCTTCGACCTTGCCCTGCAGGCGGTTGTAGCCGAGCGTGCCCTCGGCCAGCCCGACGATCGTCCACGGCCGCTGGCCCGGATCGAGCCAGGCCTCGAGCCGCTGCTCGCGGCTGGTCTCGCCGTCGCGGAAGTTGAAGCGCAGGCTGATCGTGCCCGAGGCGGTGGTCGGCTCGAGCTCGATAAAGGCGAGACCCTCTTCGCCCTGAACCCGCCAGAAGGGTCGCGCGCGCTCCAGCCCGGCCAGCTGGCGCGCCTGCTGGGCGTCCGCCTCGACGGCCGGGTAATAAGGCGCGGGGACCGCGAAATCCCCGGTGAGGCCATGATGGACGGGCCGGCCGTCGCGGTCCGTGAGGCGAACCGCCAGGACGGGGCGCGTGACGCCGTCGGCGATCAGCAGCGATTTCTCGCGCACCAGCTCCGCGCGCATCGGGCTTGCGCCGTAGCGGACGGTCCGGCTCAGGATCTGCGCGACGCTGCCGTCGGCATTGGTTACCTCGGCGCGAAGCTCGGTATCTCGCAGCTCGAGCGGGATGCCGCGCCAGGCCGAGACGGCGATCGTCTTCCCCTCGTTCGTGCTGGCCCCTTCAAACGCGATCGGGTCGGCGGGCTTGCCGCGGACGAAGAGCCTGACGGTCTGGCCCGGCAGATGCTTGATCGCGACCCGGACGATGGGCGCGCGCGGATTGTGGTCGATCTCGGGGAAGAGCCAGGCGACGCCCGGCTCCTGGCCGGCGAGCCAGTCGCGCTCGGCGCCCGCGGCGACGGGGTCGCTGGCTGCGGCGGGACGCGAAACCGCAGACGCGCGGCGCGCCGGGCCGCCCTCGCGCGGCTCGAGGCGGAAGTCGACGCGCTTCAGGGCGCCGCCCCGGCCCTCGACGAAGCGCGAAAGGGCCCGCCCCGCGGAGCGCGTGTCCGTCCCGCATGCGGCCACGCCTCGGCGGTCGGGAAGGGTCAGGTCGTCGAGCTGGACGACGTGCGTGCCGGGATGGACGCCCTCGAAATGATAGCGGCCGTCCCGGTCGGTGACGACGTAGCTGCCGTCCTCGAGCATGATCCGCACCCCCGCGACGCCGGCGGCGGTCTTCGGATCGGCGCCGCAGCCGCCGTCCGTAACGCGGCCGAGGATCGACATCCGCCCGGCAATCGTCTCGCGCTCGATCCGCACCGCCGCGTCGGCGACGTTGCTGGCGAGGCCCGCCGCACCGGTCGCTTCGGCCTTGTTCAGAACGACGCCCGGAGAAGCGTTCGGCTTGATCTCGACGGCATAGCTGATCCGATGCTCGGCCCCGGGCGCGAGCGACGAGAGCAGGAGCGAGAAGGCCGAGCCGTCGCCGCCCGCCTGCGGATCGACGCGATTGCCGTCGACGCGCACCGTGTCGGGCCGAAGCCGCATTTCGGAGGGAAGGCGGTCCGTGAAGGTGATCGCGCCGGTAGCGAGGCGGGAGTCCCCGTTGCGGACGGCGATCGAGAAGGCGACCGGCTCGCCGGGCGCCGCGCTCGCTCGCGAAGCCTGCTTCGAAACCTGGATCGGATTGCGCGGCGCGTCGACCGGAATGGCGATCCGCACCGGCTCGGGCCCGTCGACGGTGAAGGCTTTGCCCCAGGACGCGCCGGACAGGTCGAAGGGAGCGCCTGCGGGATCGCGTAGAGCGGCCATTTCCGCGGCCCCGCGGACCGATGGCGCGGTGAACGGCGCGGGCGGGTCCACCACGAGGTGGTATGTCCCGGGGCGGACGAGCGGGAAACGGTAAAGTCCGGGCGAGAAGGAATAGGCCGTGCCGCCGCTGTCGGTCACGACCCCACCGCTCGGGACGGTCGAGGGATAGGCCGAGGTGCCGTCGTCGCCGAACACTTCGGCCGGGCGCCCCGTGGAATCGTCGATCATGGTCACGCGCGCGCCGCTGACGACCTGCCCGGTGAAGCTGTCGAAGACGTAGCCGAAGGGATCGGCCATTATGTCGAGCGAGGCCCTCGCGTAGACCGTTTTGTGGTCGGCGCTGACGCTTTCGACGGAGACGCGGTCGCCGGCGGCGACGCTGAGGCGGCAATCGCCGGCGACGAGGGTCGGCGGAATGCGGATGGTCTGGATGAAGCCGGTGAAGCGGCCGGTATCGGGCCCCGTTTCGAGAACGTCGAGCATCTCCTCGTCGCCGCTCGCCGATCGGACGACGATGTGGATGGTCTCGATCCGGGCGGGGTCGGCGTTTCGCGCGGCGTCGTCTGTCGCGAACAGGAGCGGCTCGCCGGGGCGGATCTCGCCGACCTGCTGGACGGAGGCCGGAACGAGCTTCTGGTCGCGCCAGGCGAGCGCGAGCTCGGCTGCGCCCGCGTGCGCGCGCGTGCACAGCGGGGCCGCCAGCGGGAGCGTGACCGACGCCGAGTTGGAGGCGAAACGGTAGAAGGCGAGGGACAGGGGCTGAGCGCTCCCCTCGACGTTGATGTCGACCCGGTTCGATTGCTGGACGACCCGGGCATCGCCGACCGTCCATTCCAGAGTCGCGACGTTGCTGACGACCCGGTGCAGCTGCGCGACCGCGGCGCGCGCGGGTGCGCCCGCGCCCGCGAGGAACGCCGTCAGGAGGGCGACAAGAATCGCCCCCGCAAATGCAGGCCGCTTCGTCATCGCGAAGGAGGGGAGGGGGCGGAGCGGTTCACCGTCCGTCCTCCCTCCGCCTTTCCTCAGTTCACCGTCACCCGGAAGACGAGCGTCCGGGTCACTCCGGCAGCGATGTCGCTTAGCGTGCCGCTGACCGTGCCCGACGCATAGCTTCCGCCCGCCGAGCCGTCGGCGTTGCAGGTGCTGCCGGTGACCGTTCCGTTGACCTTGATGCCGAAGGCCGACGAATAGGTCGTCGTCGCCGGCAGGGTGTCCGAAACGCTGATGTTGGTCGCGGTCGCGCTGCCCGCGGCATTGGCCACGGCGATGCAATATTCGACGACGGCGCCCGGGATCATCTTGGGGTTCGTCGTGCCGTTGAACGGATCGCTGATCACGCGGCTCGTCTTCGTCGCGGTCAGCGACGCGGCGAGGATCGTGTAATCGTCCTCGGCGAAGTGGATGCCGTCGCGCGCGGTATTGCCGCTCGCATTGGTATCCGCGAACACCGTGTCGACGCCGGAAGTGTTGGCCCCCGCCGTCTGCGTGACGATGGCGCCGAGCGAGCCCGCCGCCGTCGCTTCCGCCGCCGTGGCGGTCAGGCGAATTCCGGCGACGTCGCCGGTCGAACGGCCGAGCGGCACGTTCGCGACGACGAACACCGTCTTGCTGTCGTCGGCGGCGACCTGGTCGAGATAGGTGATCTCGACGTCGGTGCCGGCGTCGTAGCTGCCGTTGGTGTTGGTGTCGGCGTAGATTTTCGGCGTGCTGACGTCGAAATTGTCGGTGCCGCCATGGGCGGCGGTGCCGCCGCTCAGCTGGCTTGCGCCGAGGCCGAAGTCGAGCGGCGCGTTCGATGCGTTGGTCACCGTGAACGCGGTCACCGCCGACTGCTCGCCGGGCGACACGCTGGTCGTCGTCGAGCCGACTTCGGCGACGGTCAAATTGACCTTGCGGTCGACCGTGAAGCTGTCGCTTGCGCTGACCTGGTTCTGGCTGACGCCGCCGACCTTATAGTCGAGGTTCACCGTGTTGGTGATCGTGGTTCCGGCGGTCGTCCCGGCCGCGAAGGCGGGGGAGGCCGCAAAAGCCGCGGCCGCCAGCACGC
The DNA here is from genome assembly GCA_036262495.1 of Allosphingosinicella sp. Taxonomy (GTDB): domain Bacteria; phylum Pseudomonadota; class Alphaproteobacteria; order Sphingomonadales; family Sphingomonadaceae; genus Allosphingosinicella. The sequence continues at coordinate 19,963 of DATAIU010000045.1, read as the reverse complement.
TGGCGGAGGCGAGCAATCGCATGGTGTTGGTCATCTTTCCCGGTCCATTCAGTGAGAGTGGGCGCCGCTATCCCCCCGCCGGCGCCGTCGCGGGTTACGAATTCATTCCACCACGCCGTTGAAGCTCAGCTCCCCGCCGCTGCCGGCCGCGATCGGCCTGGCGAACGACCAGCGTATGTGGGTGACGTCGGCGGCCGCGGCCGGGCGGCTGCTGCCGTCGGCCTGGACCACCTTCAGGGACGCGAGCGCGCCCCAGCTCTTGCCGCCATCGACGGAGACGACGGCATCCTTGTCCTCGGTGCCGGTGAAGGCGACCGAGTCCGGAATCGGGTTGGTGAGCGTGAAGCCGGTCGCCGGCGCCGCGCCCTCGTTCCTGTAGGTGAGGATGAAGACGAGCTTTTCGCCCGGCGTGACGATACCCGGAACTTCGCGGACCGTCACCGGCTTGCCGTCGGGCCCGGCCTTCACATGCACGACGAGCACCTTGCTCGACAGCGAGACCCCGCCGGCCGCGAAGGCGGCGGCGGGTGCGAGGAGCGCAAGCAGCGCGAGCAGGATCTTCATTTGGCTCATCCTTCTCAGTCGATCTTCACTTTGAACGTAACGATGTGGCTGGCGCCGGCCGGCACGGTGCCGAAACCGACGGCAATGGCGCTTCCGGTGAACCGGCCCGAGTCGGCGTCGGCCGCGTCGGTGAGGGCGGCGCCGTCGAGGGTGATCGTGCCGGGCACGTAGGTGGTGCCAGTGGGGATCGGGTCGCTGACCCGCAGGTTGGCGAGGCTGCCGGTGCCGCTGACGGTCGCCGACAGGCTGTAGGTGATCGTCGCCCCGGGCGCGCTGCTGGTGCCGCCGAAGGGTCCGGCGACCGTCGCGCTCTTGACGAAGGCGACGCTTGCCTTGGCGACCTTGTAATAGCCGTCGTCTTCGCCGTCGGCCCCGGTCGCGCCGGCGATGGCGTCGACTCCGCCCTCGCCCTTGCCGGCGAAGGTCGTGCCCGGCGCGCCCGACCCCGTCACGGCGACCGCCGTGAGGTCGACCCGGCCGCGATTGCCGTCGGCGGTGCCGGCGGGAATGCTCGCCAGGACGAACAGGGTCAGCGACGCGTCGGGCTGAAGCAGGGGATCGTTGGATCCGGCGACATAGACGGTGTCGACGCCGGCGTCGTAGGCGCCATTGCCGTTGCTATCGATGACGATCGCGGTGACGGTGGGATCGAAGTCGTCGCCGCCGCCATTGGCGACGGTCCCCAGGGTGAAGGCTTCGGGGCCGTTGCCGCCGTTCGTGAGCGTGAACTTCAGCACCTGGCCGCTCTGGCCGGGGGAGGTCGCGACGTCCGCCGGGTCGGCCCAGGCGACGCTGACGTCGAGCAGCTCGTCGACCTTGAGCACGACCGTGTTGGAAGTGATCTCGTCCTGGCCGCCGCCGGGAAGATCATAGGTGGCCGTCGCGACGTTGCTGATGCTGGTCCCCGCGGCCGTGCCGGCGGCATGCGCAGCGCCGGGGAGGACGCACAGGCAGGCGGCCGCGATCGCCCCGCAAGAGGCGATTCTGAGCATTCCCGAGATGTCAGCCTTGCGGCCGGCGTCAAACATTGCTTGTCCCCACGACAATTGGTGGGGCTAATGCGGCCCGAGTTGATAAGAATTGGTAAACGCGCCGTTATCCGCGACCCTTAAAGATGGATCAGTCATGACGAAGAGGCTTGGCGACAGGGAGGAGCCCGCGGCCGTGAGCGCGGCTCCGGCCGACGAGGTCCATCTCGAATCGGAAGCGATCGCCTTCCGCCGCGACCGGCTGCTCGCAGCCCTTACGCTGATCGCCGGCGCCGGGCTCGCGGTGGCCCTGCCGTTCGCCCTCAGGGCTGGCGCCGAATTCTTCCTTCCGGTCACCGCCGCGCTCGTCATCGCCATCGCGCTGGTGCCGATGCTGGAATGGCTGGAGCGGCGGCGTCTGCCGTCAGGCCTCGCGGCCTTTACCTGCGTCCTCATCTTCGTCGCGGCGGCCAATATCGCCGTCGCCTCGATCGTCCTTCCAGCGACCGAGTGGGTCCGCCTTCTACCCGAGCGGATCGGGCGGATCCGCGAGACGCTGGCGCCGGCGATGCGGGTCTACAAGCAGCTCGAGCATTTCATCGACGACATCGTCCGCCAGTTCGGCCCCTCACAAAGCTCGCCGCGCACCGTCGCGGTCGAGACGCCCAATTCCCTCCTCGACATCGTCGCCACCTCCGCGCCGCTCGCCGCGGTGCAGATGTTCTTCGCCCTTCTCGTCATCTTCTTCTTCCTGGCCGGCTGGACGCGGATGCGGCGGCGGACGATCACCGGCCGCTCCAGCTTCGACGGCGCCATGACGACGGCGCGGGCGATCCAGCAGGTCGTCGACGCGACCTCCACCTATCTCGGCACCATCACTTTGGTGAACATGGCGCTAGGCCTCATCGTGGCTTTCGTGCTCTGGATGCTGGAGATGCCCACGCCCCTCATGTGGGGCGGCATCGTCGCCGTGCTGAACTACATCCCCTATCTCGGCCCGATCGCATCGGCGCTGCTGCTCGCGCTCGGCGGGCTGATGACCTTCAACGAGCCCTGGTACGCCTTCCTCCCCGCGGCCTGCTTCGTCGGGCTTCACCTCGTCGAATCCAACCTGATCACGCCCATGTTCGTGGGCCGGCGGCTGACCATCAATCCGCTCCTGATCCTCGTTTCGCTGAGCTTCTGGGCCTGGGTCTGGGGGACGACCGGGGCGCTTCTCGCCGTGCCGCTCCTCATCATCATGAAGACCATCCTAGACGCCGCCGGACGCCCCGACATCGCCGGCTTCCTGTTCGAGGAAGGGACCCTCACCAGCCCCCATCACGACGAGCCCGGCGAGGCCGAGCGCGGGGCCGCGGCGAAGCCTTAGGCTCGCTTGACAGGCTCAGGGTCAGCGCATAGTTCGCCCGCTCCCAAGCGGGTGTAGCTCAGTTGGTTAGAGCGCCGGCCTGTCACGCCGGAGGTCGCGGGTTCGAGCCCCGTCACTCGCGCCATTTCCCGAACCTCCCCGTCTCGATCCAGCGAAGCAGCGGCTTTAGCGGCAGGATCCAGACGATCCCGGCGGCGACGAAAAACAGGGCCGTCAGGGGCCAGGGCAGGGCGGGGAGCGTTTCGGCGACGGTCGCCACGAGAAACGCCCAGAACGCGATCAACGCCAGGATCAGGAATATTCCCGCAGGCTTCCTCCAGCTCGGCTTCGCTTGTCTCACCGGCAGTCTATCCACTCTCGCGGCGTGGCGATGGCATCGAGCGGGACGTCCCAGGAGTCCGGCTCCAATTCGTCGTCGAGGATCTGCTCTTCCCAGCCCAGGCCGATGGTGAACACGCCTCCGCCCTCGCGCAGGTGCGCGAGCGCGCGATCGTAATGGCCCTTCCCGTGGCCGATCCGGGCCCCCCGCCGGTCCGCCGCAACGAGGGGCACGAGGATTGTATCGGGCGCGAGCGCTTCGGCGTCGGCCGAGGGCTGCAGAACGCCCCAGGGGCTGGGCTCGGCCGCGGGGGCCTCGCGGAACATCATCCGCGCGTCGCGGCCCAGGAACCACGGGAGGACGGCGCGCTGACCCTCGCCGAGCCGCTCGAGGATCGGATAGGGGCTGATCTCGTCGCGCAGCGGATGATAGCCGGCGACGATCTTCGCTCCGATGAGGTGCGGAAGGACGATCTCGGCGAGCTTCGTCTCGAGCTCCTGCCGGACGTCGCAGCCGAGCGAGCGCGCGAAATCACGCCGCGCCGCGAGGGCGGAGCGCCTGAGCTCGCTCTTGGGGGAGGGTGACGGGACCACCATGGCCGTTTGCTTGAATATCCTCTGACGCGTCAACGTCAGGTGGGGACCATATGTGCCGGACCAGGGCCCGACCAGGGATAGCCCCCGAGGATGCTTATCGCCCAGGGATGTTCGAAAGCTCGTACCGGGCAGTACCCGTCAGCACCTATCTAGGAAGCGGAAGCCCTCTGCTCAAGGCGCTCGGCAAGGCTTTCGACCTGGCTCGCGAGCCGATCCAGCGCGTCGAGCAGGGCCGGGTCGGGCTCCGCGCGCGGGGCCGGGCCCTGGCCGGAGCGATGCTCCTTGACCTCGTCGGCGAGCAGGAGCGACGCGAACAGGAGCTGCCGGGACTCGCTCAGCGAGCCGAGCGCGGCGGCGGCGTCCTGCGCCTTGGTGTCGACGATGGCGGCGACCGAGCGCAGGTGCGCCTCCTCGCCGTCCCGGCAGGCGACCGAATATTTCCGCGCGGCGATCTCGACCTCGACCGATGCCATCAGGAACGCTCCCCGGCCGCGAGCAATGTGTCGAGGCGCGCGAGGGCGTCCCCGACGCTCTCCCTCAGCGCCTGGTGCTTTTCCCGAAGCTCGCCGTCTGCGGCCGCGGTCATGGGGGTGGCCGCGATCCGGTGCGCGGCGCTCTCGATCCGCGCCAGCGCGCGCTCGATGCGGCCGATCGCCTGCTCCGCCCTCTCTTGCCCCATGGTGGGGCCTTAGCATCAATCATTGGCGGTGGAAACTCTCGCACCGGGGGCCGGTTGACGGGCGCGCGCCCGCCTCTAAAGGAGCCGCACGGGAGCCTCTTTGCTCCGTCCCCGCCCGTCCGGGCCCGCCGCATGGGAAAGTGAATGGCCGCCGACCAGAGACTGCTCGCCAACGCCATACGCGCGCTGTCGATGGATGCGGTGCAGGCGGCCAATTCGGGCCATCCCGGCATGCCGATGGGGATGGCCGACGTCGCCACAATCCTGTGGACCGAATATCTGAAGCACGACCCGGGGGACCCCGCCTGGTACGACCGCGACCGCTTCGTCCTGTCGGCCGGCCACGGCTCGATGCTGATCTACGCGCTCCTCCACCTCAGCGGCTATGCGCGGCCGACGATCGACGACATCAAGGGCTTCCGCCAGCTCGGCAGTCCGTGCGCGGGCCATCCAGAGAATTTCATGCTGGAAGGCGTCGAGGCGACCACCGGGCCGCTCGGCCAGGGCTTCGCCATGGCGGTCGGCATGGCGATCACAGAGCGGCATCTCAACGCGGTGTTCGGCGACGACCTCGTCGATCATCGCACCTGGGTGATCGCCGGCGACGGCTGCCTGATGGAGGGGATCAACCACGAGGCGGCGGGGCTGGCCGGCCATCTCGGCCTCGGCCGCCTGAACGTGCTGTGGGACGACAACCGGATCACCATCGACGGCTCGACCGACCTGTCGCGGTCGGAGGACACCCTGGCACGGTACGCGGCGACCGGCTGGCACATCGTCTCGTGCGACGGTCACGATTTCGACGACATCCGACGCGCTCTGGACGAGGCTGTGGCCGATCCGCGGCCGTCGCTGATCGCCTGCCGCACGATCATCGGGTGGGGCGCCCCGAACAAGCAGGGCACGTCAGCGACGCACGGCGCCGCGCTCGGCGACGAGGAAGTGGCGGCGGCGAGGAAGCAGCTCGTCTGGGAGGCCGAGCCGTTCGACATTCCGTCGGATATCCTGGCGAGCTGGAGGGCGCTCGGAGCGCGCTCCCGGGCCGCCCACGAGGAATGGCGCGGCCGCCTTGCGGCGAGCCCGCAGCAGGATGAATTTGTTCGCCGGATGGAAGGGCGGCTGCCGGAAGATCTCGGGATCGGCGGCTGGCTCGACTCGCTCTCCGCCGAGCCGCAGAAGATAGCGACGCGCAAGGCTTCGGAGCTCGCGCTGCAGGCAATCAACGAAGCCTTGCCGGACACGATCGGCGGGTCGGCGGATCTGACAGGTTCGAACAACACAAAAACAAAGGCCCAGAAACCTCTGACGAAAGAGGATTATTCGGGCCGCTACATCTATTACGGCATCCGCGAGTTCGGAATGGCCGCGGCGATGAACGGGATGGCCCTGCACGGCGGCGTCATTCCCTATGGCGGCACTTTCCTCGTCTTCTCCGATTATTGCCGCCCGGCGATCCGGCTGTCGGCGCTGCAGGGGGTCCGTGTCATCTACGTGATGACGCACGATTCGATCGGCCTCGGCGAGGACGGGCCCACCCACCAGCCCGTCGAGCACCTGACCAGCCTCCGTCTCATCCCTAACCTCGCCGTGTTCCGTCCGGCCGACGCGGTCGAGACGGCGGAATGCTGGGCGCTGGCGCTGGAGCGCCGCGAGGGGCCTTCGGTCCTCGCCCTCTCGCGCCAGAATTTGCCGCAGCTGCGAACGGAACGGACCGAAAACCTCTCGGCGCAGGGCGCCTATCGGCTGCGGACGGCGCGAGCGAGCCGCCTGGTCGTCCTCGTCGCTACCGGATCCGAAGTTGAGGTCGCCCTGGCCGTTGCCGAGGCTCTCGAGGGGCAGGGGATCGGAGCGGACGTGGTCTCGATGCCGTGCTGGTCGCTGTTCGACGCGCGGGACCGGGAGGCCTGGGCCGATCTTCTTCCGCCCGACCTTCTCAAGGTCTCGATCGAGGCCGGCACCACTCTGGGCTGGGAGCGCTACGTGGGCGCCGACGGGCTCGCTATCGGCCTTGACCGGTTCGGCGCGTCGGCGCCGGCCGAGGCCCTCTTCAAGCGCTTCGGCTTCACCGCCGAAGCGATCGTGCCCCAGATAATGGCGGCCCTGGAAAAATAAGGAGTTTCAAAGCTATGGCGACGAGAGTTGCGATAAACGGTTTCGGCCGCATCGGCCGGCTTGTGGCACGCGCCATCCTCGAGAATCCGGACAAGGGCCTCGAGCTCGTCGCGGTCAACGATCTCGCCGACGCGCGCTCGAACGCTTTGCTGTTCAAGCGCGATTCCGTCCATGGCCGCTACCCCGGAGAGGTGGGCCACGAGGGGAACGACCTGATCATCGACGGCCGCCGGGTCCACGTCACCGCGGAGCGCGATCCGGGCAAGCTGCCCCACGGCGCGAACGGCGTCGATATCGCGCTCGAATGTACGGGCTTCTTCACAGACCGTGACAAAGCCGGAGCACATCTCACTGCAGGCGCTGGGAAGGTTCTGATCTCGGCGCCTGCCAAAGGAGTCGACCTGACCGTCGTCTACGGCGTCAATCACGAGAAGCTGACCGCCGAGCACAGGATCGTCTCCAACGCCTCCTGCACGACCAATTGCCTCGCGCCGGTCGCCAAGGTGATGAACGACACGATCGGCATCGAGCGCGGGCTTATGACGACGATCCACGCCTATACGAACGACCAGAAGATCCTCGACCAGATCCATTCCGACATGCGCCGCGCCCGGGCGGCCGGCATGTCGATGATCCCGACGACGACGGGTGCCGCCCGCGCCGTCGGCGAGGTGCTGCCCGAGCTCAAGGGCAAGCTCGACGGTTCGGCGGTGCGCGTGCCGACGCCGAACGTCAGCCTCGTCGACCTCACCTTCACTCCGAAGCGCGACACGAGCCTCGAGGAAGTGAACGGCGCTCTCAAGGCGGCGTCGGAGAGCGGGCCGCTCGCCGGCATCCTCGACTATACCGACGAGCCGCTCGTCTCGATCGACCTCAACCACAATCCGGCGAGCTCGACGGTCGACAGTCTCGAGACGGCGGTGCTCGAAGGCAAGCTCGTCCGCGTCGTGTCCTGGTACGACAATGAATGGGGCTTCTCGAACCGGATGGTCGACACCGCCGCCGCCATGGCGAGGCTCAACTGACGCCATGACGTCGTTCCGGACGCTCGACGACCTTGGCGACGTAACCGGGAAGCGTGCGCTGGTCCGCGTCGACCTCAACGTGCCCATGGTGGACGGCGCGGTGACCGACGACACGCGCCTCAGGGCCACTCTGCCGACCGTGACGGAGCTCGCCGACCGGGGCGCCGCGGTCCTGCTCCTCGCCCATTTCGGGCGGCCCAAGGTGCCCGCGCCCGAATATTCGCTTTCACGGGTGACCAAGCCCTACGAAGCCGTGCTCGGGCGCCCGGTGCGCTACGTGGATTGGGAGGTGGCGGAAGAGAATGTCGCCATGCTCCGCCCCGGCGATGTCGCGATCCTGGAGAATACCCGTTTCTTCTCCGGCGAGGAGACGAACGATCCCGCCGTCGCGGAGCGCTTCGCGCGCCTCGGCGATTTCTACGTCAACGACGCTTTTTCCGCCGCCCATAGGGCCCACGCCTCGACCGAGGGCGTCGCGCACGTCCTCCCGGCCTTTGCCGGCCGGGCGATGGAGGCGGAGCTGAAGGCCCTGGAAAAGGCGCTCGGCGCCCCCGAACGCCCGGTTGCGGCGGTGGTGGGCGGCGCGAAGGTCTCGACCAAGCTCGAAGCGCTCCGCCACCTGGTCGCGAAGGTCGACCATCTGATCATCGGCGGGGGCATGGCCAACACCTTCCTCGCCGCCCGCGGCGTCGATGTCGGCAAGTCCCTCTGCGAGCATGAGCTCAAGCAGACGGCGCTCGAGATACTCGACGCGGCGGAGCAGGCCGACTGCACCGTTCATTTGCCCTATGACGTCGTGGTGGCGAAGGAGTTCGCGCCCAATCCGCCCTCGGTCAGGACCTGCAACGTCCACGAGGTCGCGCCCGACGAGATGATCCTCGACATCGGCCCCGCCGCGACCGAGGCGCTGGCGGACGTGCTGAAGACCTGCCGCACCCTGGTTTGGAACGGTCCCCTGGGTGCTTTCGAAACGCCCCCGTTCGATCGCGCGACGGCCCAGCTTGCGCAGACCGCCGCGGCGCTGACCCAAAGCGGCCAGCTCGTCTCGGTGGCGGGCGGGGGCGACACGGTATCGGCCCTCAACCATGCCGGCGTCGCGGCCGGCTTCACCTTCGTCTCGACCGCCGGAGGCGCGTTCCTCGAATGGATGGAAGGCAAGGCTCTGCCCGGCGTCGAAGCCCTCAAGCAATGAAGGACGTTCAGATGGATTATCAGGAGATGCGCGCCAAGATACGGGACGGCAAAGGTTTTATTGCCGCTCTCGATCAGAGCGGCGGCTCCACGCCCAAGGCGCTCAAGGGCTATGGCATAGAGGAAGGCGCGTGGAGTTCGGACGAGGAGATGTTCGAGCTGATCCACCGGATGCGCTCGCGCATCATCACCTCGCCGGCCTTCACCGGGGACAAGGTCATCGGAGCGATCCTCTTCGAGCGGACCATGGACGGCGAGATCGACCAGCGGCCGGTCCCGGAGGTGCTTCGCGAGCGCGGCGTGGTGCCCTTCATCAAGATCGACAAGGGCCTGGAGGCCGAAGCGGACGGCGTCCAGCTGATGAATCCCATGCCGGAGCTGGGCGCCCTGCTCGGCCGCGCGAAGCACCTCGGCGTTTTCGGCACCAAGGAACGTTCGGTGATCAATCTCGCCAACCGCGCCGGCATCGCGGCGATCGTCCGCCAGCAGTTCGAGGTAGCGGGGCAGGTGCTGGACGCCGGGCTTGTCCCGATCCTCGAGCCGGAGGTCAACATCAAGAGCCCCGAGCGCGCGGAGGCCGACGCCATCCTGACCGAGGAGCTCCGCAAGGGGCTCGACGCTATGCCTGGGACCCGCGAGGTGATGCTGAAGCTGAGCATCCCCGCATATCCCGGCCTGTTCGACCCGCTCGTCGACCATTCGCGCGTGCTCCGCGTCGTCGCGCTTTCCGGCGGCTTCTCGCGGCCGGAGGCGTGCCGGGAGCTGGCGAGGAACCGCGGCATGGTGGCGAGCTTCAGCCGAGCCTTGCTCGAGGATCTGCGTCACCAGATGAGCGACGAGGAATTCGACCGCGCCCTCGGCGCGGCGATAGACGAGATCTACACCGCCTCGACCGACAAGGACGCCGGCTGAGCGGCGCTCTCACGCGGCTCCTCGCGGGCCAGTTCGCGCGCCCGCACGGCGCGCTCGGACGGTTCCTGATCGCGCCCTGGCTCGACCGGATCAGCCGGAACATGAACCGGCTGGCTCTCGACGGCCTGGAGCTCCGGCCGGGGGAGCGGGTCCTGGAGATAGGCTTCGGGGGCGGAGCCCTGCTCCGGGCGATGCGCGAGTGCGGCGCCGAAGTCGTCGGGGCCGACCTGTCCGAAGCCGCCGTCGAGAGGTCGCGGGCCCAGGGGCTCGAAACCGTTCTGGCCTCCGTCGAGGCTCTGCCCTTCGCGAGCGCCTCCTTCGACAAGGCGGTCAGCGTCAACAGCCTCTATTTCTGGCCGGACGCGCAGGCTGCCTTTGGCGAGCTCGCCCGCGTTCTGCGCCCCGGGGGGCGGCTCGTGCTCTGCTTCGAGCCCGCCGACGAGCTGCGCAAATGGCCGGGCCACCGCCACGGCTTTCGGCTGTTCGAGCCCCGCGAGGTCCGTTACCTGATGGCGTCGGCCGGGTTCGCCTCGATCGAGGAGGCGTGGGGCACCGGGCGCAAGCCCGATCTTTTTTGCCGCTTGAGCGCGACGCGCGAGGGTGCGAACGGCTGATCCATGGACGACCCGCTGGATCCCGATTTCGCCGAGCTGTTCGATCCGGTCGAGAAGCCGCCCTGCCAGCTCTATCTCATCTCGCCGCTGGACGTCGGCGGCGACTTTCCGGCCCGGCTCGAGGAAGCGCTGTCGGCGGCGCCGGTCGCAGCCTTCCAGTTCCGCGTGAAGGGCATAGACCAGCACGAGGCCGCGCGGCTCGCCGAGCCCCTCCAGCGGCTCTGCGAGGCGCACGAGACCGCCTTCATCGTCAATGACGATATGGCCCTCGCCAAGCGGCTCGGAGCGGACGGAGTCCATCTGGGGCAGGGCGACGGCGATCCGCGCGAGGCAAGGGCGCTGCTCGGCCCGACCGCGCAGATCGGCGTCACGTGCCACGACAGCCGCCACCTCGCCATGGCCGCGGGCGAGGCCGGGGCGGATTATGTCGCCTTCGGCGCCTTCTTCCCGACGACGACCAAGGAGACGTTCCATCGGCCTGAGCCCTCGATCCTTTCTTGGTGGTCCCGGCTGTTCGAGATACCCTGCGTCGCCATCGGCGGCATCACGCCGGAAAACGGGCGGGCACTCGTCGAAGCCGGTGCCGATTTTCTCGCCGTTTGCAGCGCGGTCTGGTCGGAGCCGCGCGGGCCCGGGGCCGCCGTCGCGCAATTTCACGAGGTGCTGGCCCCTGGCTAGCGCAGGGCCTGGCCGACCATCGCGCGCAGCGTCAGGGCGTCGTGGATCGCGGCGCCGCCGATGTCGTTGTTGAAATAGCACCACACGTCGCGGCCGCCGCGCGCCTCACCGGCGATCCAGTCCGACCAGCCGAGCAGGGTCTCGTCCGAATAGCGTCCCCAATATTTCCCCTGGCCACCGTGGAACCGGACATAGGCGACTGGCCCCGCTGCCCAGCGCGGCGTCGCGAGGATCGGCATGTCGTGCCCGCAGAAGGAGACTGCGCGCGCGTCGAGCATTGTGAGAACGTCCTCGGTCACCCAGCTCGTCTCGCGAAACTCGAACACGTGAACGAGATCGGCCGGCAGGAGCGCGACGAACTCCTCCAGCCGCTCGCGGTTCAAAGCCCAGCGCGGCGGCAGCTGGTAGAGGATCGGCCCGATGCTCTCCCCCAGGTTGCGCGCCCGGCCGATGAACTCGGCGACCGGCTCCGCGCAATCCTTCAATTTCTTCATGTGCGTGATGAAGCGCGGAGCCTTGACCGCGTAGCGGAACCCCGGCGGCGCCTGGTCGCGCCACTTCGCGAACGTCTGTGGCTTCGGGAGATGGTAGAAGCTGGTGTTGAGCTCCACGGTCTCGAACGTGTCGGCATAATGCGCGAACCAGCGATGCTGGGCGAGGCCCTTGGGATAGAAGAGCTCGCGCCAGTGCCGGTAGATCCAGCCCGAGCAGCCGATGCGGACGGTTCCGGTCATTCGGGCCTCGAAACGGAACGGGTGGGAAATAAGTTGCGTTGAGGAGCCATGGAAAGAATCAAGATCGTCGCCATCGTCATTTTGACCGCCGTGCTGAGCTGCGCCGCGACGAGCGCCTTCTGGCTGATCGCGTTCAACGGCGGGGGCGCGGCGCCGGCGCGCGCCGTAGGCCGCACGGAGGCGCCCGCGGCGGCTCCGGCCGCTACCGCCGACACCACCCAGCGCACCGAGCTGGTCCACGGCCCCACCGGACTCGCCATTCCGGTCGTCGGCGTCAAGGCGGATGAGTTGCAGGACACCTACACCCAGTCCCGCGCCGGCGGCGCGCGGGTCCACAACGCGATCGACATCATGGCGGCGCGTGGGACTCCGGTGGTGGCAGCGGCGCCGGGAACAGTCGAGAAGCTCTTCTTCAGCCAGGGCGGCGGCGGCATCACCGCCTATGTGCGCTCACCGGACCAGCATTGGATGTTCTATTACGCGCATCTCGACGCCTACGCGCCGGGCCTCCACGAAGGCCAGGTCCTGAAGCAGGGCGACGCGATCGGGACGGTCGGCTCGACCGGCAACGCCAATCCCGCCGGCCCGCACCTCCATCTGGCGATCAACCGCATGGCCGATGGCGAGAAATGGCACGAGGGTACGCCGATCAATCCCTATCCGCTGCTGGCGGGCGGGAAGAAGGAATGATCCTCGAAGGGGGCTGCGAGTGCGGCGCCTTGCGCCATCGGGTCGAGGGGCCGCCGATCTTCGTCAATTGCTGCCACTGCCGGCAGTGCCAGAAGCTCAGCGGATCGGGTTTTGCGCTCAACGCGATGATCGAGGCGGAGCGGGTCGATCCGGCGGCGGGCGCGGACCGCGTCGAGAGGGGCCGCGGCGGCGCGCGGTGCCGCGATTGCGGCTCGGTCCTCCGGGGCACGCACAAGATGTTCGGCGAAGGCATCCTCTTCCTCCGCGTGGGCACGCTCGACGAGGGAGAGCGGCTGGAGCCCCGCGCCCATTTCTTCATCCGCAGCCGGCATCCCTGGGTATCGATCCCGCAAGGCGTGCCTGCCTTCGCGACCCTACCGCAAGAGGGCGATCCCCCTTTGTTCGGACCCGAGGCCGGCGCGCGCCTGGAGGCGGCGCGGCGCGGCTGACTTGCCGGGCCCCGGGTCGGCGGGTAAAGGCGCGGCGGCTCCTTCCACCCTTTCTCCCGAGAGACAGACATGAAGATCAGCGGCGTGGACATCCGTCCGGGCAACATCATCGAATATGAGGGCGGCATCTGGCGCGCGGTCAAGATCCAGCACACCCAGCCGGGCAAGGGCGGAGCCTATATGCAGGTCGAGATGAAGAACCTCATCGACGGCCGCAAGAACAACGTCCGCTTCCGCTCCGCCGAGACGGTCGAGCGCGTCCGCCTCGACACCAAGGACTTCCAGTTTCTCTACGCCGAAGGCGACATGCTCGTCTTCATGGACAAGGAGAATTACGAGCAGGTCTCGCTGCCCCGCGACCTGATCGGCGAGCCCGCGGCCTTCCTGCAGGACGGCATGGACGTGGTCATGGAGCTCTACAACGATCGTCCGATCTCGGTGCAGCTGCCCGACACGATCGAGGCCGTGATCGTCGAGGCCGACGCCGTCGTGAAGGGGCAGACGGCCTCCTCGTCGTACAAGCCCGCGATCCTCGAGAACGGCGTCCGCGTCATGGTGCCCCCGCATATCGGCTCGGGCACGAAGATCGTCGTCGACGTCTACGAGCAGACCTATGTGAGGCGCGCCGACTAGGATGGTATCCCATTCCGGCCTCATCACCGTCATGCAGCGCGCCGCCCGCAAGGCGGCGCCGCGGCTGAGGCGCGACTTCAACGAGGTCGAGCAGCTCCAGATCAGCCGCAAGGGTCCGTCCGACTTCGTCACCATGGCCGACAAGCAGGCCGAGACGACGATCGTCGATGAGCTCCGCCACGCGCGCCCGGACTGGCGGCTGACGCTCGAGGAAGGCGGCGAGATCGCCGGCGACCCCGACAAGCCGCGCTTCATCGTCGATCCACTCGACGGCACCACCAACTTCCTCCACGGCCTTCCCCATTTTGCGGTGTCGATCGCCGTCGAGGATCCCCGCGGGGCGGGTGGAAAGCCGGAGATCACCCAGGCCCTGGTCTATCAGCCGCTAACCGACGAGAGCTTCTGGGCCGAGAAGGGGCGGGGCGCCTGGCTCAACGAGCGGCGCCTGCGCGTTTCCGCCCGCCGCGACCTCGCCGATGCGCTGATCGCGACTGGCATCCCCTTCAAAGGCCACGGGCAGCTCGACCGATTCCAGAAGATACTCGAGGCTGTGTCCCCCGCGGTAGCCGGCATCCGCCGTTTCGGCTCGGCCGCGCTGGACCTCGCCTGGCTCGCGGCGGGCCGCTTCGACGGCTTCTGGGAGGAGGATTTGCAATTCTGGGACGTCGCGGCCGGGATCCTCCTCGTCCGCGAGGCCGGCGGCTACGTCACGGATTTCCGCGGCGCCGACGCGGCGCTGGCGAAAGGCCAGGTGCTGGCCGCGAACGACCAGCTCCATTCGAAGCTCCACAAGCTGATCGCCGGGGCTGTGAGGGGCTGAGCTACTTGCGGTAGCCGATATGCTTCTCGAAGTTTCCGAGGATGCTCGCCCAGAATTCGATATTGTCGATGAAGAGGAGCGGCGTGATCCCGCCATCGTCGAGGTCGACGTCCATCTCGAGGATCGGATCGTTTTCCTTGTCCAGGAACGCCCGGCCGAAGCGCTGGCTCCGGTTCCACTCATTGATTCGGTCCAGCGTGACGGGCGTCGTCAGATCGTAGCCCGAATGGAATTGCACCGTCGCGCAATCCTTGTGCTCGGTGCAGTTGTAGAAGAAGATCTGGAAGGTCGTGCCCGAGACGCCGCTGGTGATCATCGGATCGCCGACCTTGTCGGTTCCCAGGGTCGCCTTGTAGCCGGCGCCCTGAAGCGCCTGGACGACCGACTGCGGATCCTGCGCCTTGACCGTTTGGGCGCCCGCCGGAGCGGTCCAGAAAGCGGCCAGCGCGGCCAACGCCATCAGCCTAGTTTTCATCGAGTTTCCCCTTTCCCGGCCGCCACCTTGTTACGCTGCCGCCACGGCTGTCAATGCCCCGCCAAGAGTGTTGCGGAGCCGCATGGGCTGGCCTAGAAGCCCGCCAACCTCGCGTCCCTGGAGAGTCTCGATGGCGTCCGCCGCCGCCGAATATCTGCCGATCCTGCTGTTCCTCGCCGTGGCCCTCTCGCTGTCGTTGTCGTTCGTGGTGATGCCGATGCTGGTCGCGAAGCTTACGGGCGCCAACAATCCCTATGCCGACAAGCTCGCCGAATATGAATGCGGCTTCCCCGCCTTCGAGGACAGCCGGGCCCAGTTCGACGTCCGCTTCTACCTCGTCGCCATCCTCTTCATCGTCTTCGACCTCGAGGCGGCCTTTCTCTTCCCCTGGGCCGTGACGCTGGGCTTCAGCGGGGTCGCGGGCTGGGCGGCGATGATGATCTTCCTGATCGAGCTCACGCTCGGCTTCGCCTACGCGTGGAAGAAGGGCGCGCTCGAATGGGAGTGATCCTCGACCCCCGGCACGAAAACCAGAGGCCGGCCGACCTCCAGCAACCGGACCCGGCCTTCTTCGACGGCCTCCAGTCGGAGGTGGCGGACAAGGGTTTCCTCGTCACTTCGACGGAGGATCTTTTCCAGTGGGCCCGTACGGGCTCGCTCTGGTGGATGACTTTCGGGCTCGCCTGCTGCGCGGTGGAGATGATCCACGTCAACATGCCGCGCTACGACCTCGAACGCTTCGGCGTCGCGCCCCGGGCGTCGCCCCGCCAGTCGGACGTGATGATCGTCGCCGGCACGCTCTGCAACAAGATGGCGCCGGCGCTTCGGCGGGTCTACGACCAGATGTCGGAGCCGCGCTACGTCATCTCGATGGGAAGCTGCGCCAATGGCGGCGGCTATTATCATTACAGCTATTCGGTGGTGCGCGGATGCGACCGGATCGTCCCGGTGGACATCTACGTCCCCGGCTGCCCGCCGACCGCGGAGGCCTTGCTCTACGGCGTCATGCAGCTGCAGCGGAAGATCCGCCGCGTCGGCACTATCGAGCGCTGAGCCGTGAACAATTCCGCCCCCCGTATCGCCCCTCGCGAAGGGCTGATCGACGAGGTCACGGCCGCGCTCGGCGACGCGCTCCTAGAGGCCAAGGACGCGGTCGGCGAGGTCTCGCTGACCGTGGTCCGCGAGAGCGTCGTCGAGGTGTGCCGAACCTTGCGCGACCGCTTCGAATACCAGCAACTCATGGAGATAGCGGGCGTCGACTATCCCCAGCGCCCCGAGCGGTTCGAGATCGTCTACCACCTCCTTTCGGTGACGAAGAACCACCGCATCCGCGTCCGCGTCTCGACCGACGAGAACCGGCCCGTCCCTTCGGTGACGTCGCTCTGGCCCGTCGCGGGCTGGCTCGAGCGCGAGGTTTTCGATCTTTACGGGGTCGTCTTCGACGGCAATCACGATCTGCGCCGAATCCTCACCGACTACGGCTTTCGCGGCCACCCGTTCCGCAAGGACTTTCCGCTCACCGGTTATGTCGAGCTGCGCTATTCGGAGGAGCAGAAAAGGGTGGTCTACGAGCCGGTGAAGCTCGCCCAGGATTTCCGCCCGTTCGATTTCCTGAGCCCCTGGGAAGGCGCGCAATACATCCTTCCCGGCGACGAGAAGGCCGTCCCCGAGGCGCCGGGCGCGCCGACCCCGCTCAAGGCCGGGGAGATCAGGAAGTGACGGGGCCCCTCGTCGTCCCAGCGAAGGCTGGGACCCCAGTGGGTGAAGAGCACCCGCGCCCTTCACCCCCCGGGGCCCCAGCCTTCGCTGGGGCGACGGAAGAGGTCGCCCGCTCGGGCGCGACCGAGTCCGAGATCGCCAATTACACGATCAATTTCGGGCCGCAGCATCCGGCCGCGCACGGCGTGCTGCGCCTCATCCTGGAGCTTGACGGCGAGATCGTCGAGCGCGTCGACCCGCATGTCGGGCTCCTCCACCGCGGCACTGAGAAGCTCTGCGAATACAAGACCTACCTCCAGTCGATCCCCTACATGGACCGGCTCGACTACGTCTCGCCGATGTGCATGGAGCACAGCTACGTCCTCGCCATCGAGAAATTGCTCGGCATCGAGGTGCCGCTCCGCGCCCAGTATCTCAGGGTCTTCTTCGCCGAGCTGACGCGGATCTCGAACCACCTGCTCAACATCGGCAGCCACATCATGGACGTCGGAGCGATGACTCCGAACCTGTGGCTCTTCGAGCCCCGCGAAGACATCATGAACTTCTACGAGCGCGTGTCCGGCGCTCGCATGCACGCCAATTATTTCCGCCCGGGCGGAGTCCACCAGGACGTCCCCGAGGGCCTTCTCGACGATATCGGCGAGTGGATGGACGGGCGGCTTCGCACCCTGTTCGAGGATTCGCTCAGCCTCGTCGTCGACAATCGCATCTTCAAGCAGCGTAACGTCGACATCTCCGTGGTCTCGAAGGAGGACGCGCTCGCCTGGGGCTTTTCGGGCCCGATGATCCGTGCCGCCGGCATCCCGTGGGACATTCGCCGGGCCCAGCCCTATGACGTCTACGACCGGCTCGAGTTCGACGTGCCGGTGGGCACGAAGGGCGATTGCTACGACCGGATGATGGTCCGCGCCGAGGAGGTCCGCCAGTCGATCCGCATCATGCGCCAGTGCCTCGACCGGATGCCGGACGGCCCGATCGCCTCGCTCGACCGTAAGGTCGTCCCGCCCAAGCGCGCCGAGATGAAGCAGTCGATGGAAGCGCTCATCCACCACTTCAAGCTCTACACCGAGGGCTTCCACGTGCCCGAGGGCGAGGTCTATGTCGCGACCGAGAGCCCGAAGGGCGAGTTCGGCATCTATCTGGTCGCCGACGGCACCAACAAGCCTTACCGGGTGAAGATCCGCCCGACCGGCTTCAGCCACCTCCAGGCGATGGATTTCATGACCCGCGGCCACATGCTCGCCGACGTCACCGCCATCCTCGGCTCGCTCGACATCGTCTTTGGGGAGATCGACCGGTGACCCGTGACCGGCGCATCATCCTCGTCGCCGTCGTCCTCGCCGTGGCCGTCGGGGTGGTGGTCTACAATTACTATTCTCCGCATGGGCCGTCGGGCGAGCGGGCGGCGCGGGGCGGATCGTCGTCCGCTTTCGTGCTCATCCTCGCCGCGGCCGTGATGGCTCGCCGCCGCCGCCGCCGCCGCGAAGAGCAGGAGGCCGGCCGCGATGGCTGATGTCCTCCCCACCTCCATCGACATCGACGAGCTGCGCGCGCGCTGGGGCGGCTTCGCGTTCACGGCGGAGAACGACAAGCAGGCCAGGCTGCTCGTCGACCGCTATCCGCCCGGGCGGCAGCATAGCGCGATCATTCCTCTGCTCGACCTCGCCCAGCGCCAGATCGGCGCGGAGACGGGGACGCAGGGCTGGCTGCCGATTCCGGTGATCGAATATGTCGCCAAATATCTCGATATGCCGTACATCCGGGCGTACGAGGTCGCGACCTTCTACACGATGTTCAACCTGCGCCCGGTCGGCCGCTTCCACGTCCAGGTCTGCGGCACGACGCCGTGCATGCTGCGCGGCTCCGACGACGTGCTCGCGGCCTGCTACGCCAAGGGCCTGAAGAAGGGCCGGACGACGGAGGACGGGCTGTTCACGCTCTCCGAGGTCGAGTGCCTGGGGGCCTGCGCCAACGCGCCGATGGTCCAGATCAACGACGACAATTACGAGGATCTGACCTTCGACACGACGACGGGCCTGCTCGACGCGCTCGCCGGCGGCGAGACGCCGAAGCCCGGTCCGCAGATCGGCCGGCAGACGAGCTGCCCGGTCGGCGGCCCGACGACGCTCCCCGAAATGGTCGATGCGAATCACGACTACAGGAGCGGACGATGAGGACCCTCGCCGCGATCGTCATCGGCATCATCGCCTTCGTGCTCGCCCTGAAGCTGCTCGGCGCGGCGCTGAAGCTCGTCGCGATCGCGATCGGCCTCGCGGTTGCGATCGGCCTCTACTTCGCGGTGACGCGGGGAGGCGGCCGTGCTTGACGACAAGGACCGCATCTTCACGAACCTCTACGGCTTCCAGGACTGGGGTCTGAAGGCCGCGCGCGAGCGGGGCGACTGGGACGACACCAGGGCGCTGATGGCGATCGGCCCGGACGCGATCATCGACGAGATCAAGGCATCGGGCCTCCGCGGCCGCGGCGGCGCCGGCTTCCCGACCGGCATGAAGTGGAGCTTCATGCCGAAGGAGCCGTCGCCGGGGCGCCCCAATTTCCTCGTCATCAACGCCGACGAATCGGAGCCCGGATCGTGCAAGGACCGGGAGATCATCCGCCACGATCCCCACAAGCTGATCGAAGGCGCCCTGATCGCCGGCTTCGCGATGCGGGCTCGGGCCGGCTATATCTACATACGCGGCGAATTCATCCGCGAGGCGGAGACGCTCGAAGCGGCCGTCCAGCAGGCCTATGACGCCGGCCTGCTCGGCAAGAACGCGGCGAAGTCCGGCCACGATTTCGACCTCTTCGTCCACCGCGGCGCCGGCGCCTACATTTGCGGCGAAGAGACGGCGATGCTCGAGAGCCTCGAAGGCAAGAAGGGCATGCCGCGCCTCAAGCCGCCCTTCCCGGCCGGCGCCGGCCTCTACGGCTGCCCCACGACGGTCAACAACGTCGAGTCGATCGCCGTCGTGCCGACCATCCTTCGCCGCGGCGCCGCCTGGTTCAAGTCGTTCGGCCGCGAGAAGAACGAAGGCACCAAGCTCTTCCAGATTTCCGGCCACGTCAACAAGCCGTGCGTCGTCGAGGACGCCATGTCGGTGCCCTTCCGCGAGCTGATCGACCGCCATGCCGGCGGCATCCGCGGCGGCTGGGACAATCTCCTCGCCGTCATCCCCGGCGGCTCGTCGGTGCCGCTCGTCCCGGCGCACGAGATCATCGACGCGCCGATGGATTTCGACGGCCTGAAGGACCTCGGCTCCGGCCTCGGCACGGCGGCCGTCATCGTCATGGACAAGTCGACCGACGTCGTGAAGGGGATCGCCCGCATCTCCTATTTCTACAAGCATGAGAGCTGCGGCCAGTGCACGCCCTGCCGCGAGGGCACGGGCTGGATGTGGCGGGTGATGGAGCGG
>DATAIU010000044.1:0-1589 GCA_036262495.1 Allosphingosinicella sp. | reverse complement strand
GCGGCGTTCATCTCAGGCCTGATCGGGCGCCACCCAGGCGGCGACCAGATAGAGGAGGATCGAGACGGGGCCGAGCAGGAACAGGCTGAGCACCGCGGCGAGGCGGACGAGCGTCGCGTCGGCTCCGGTGGCCCGGGAAAGGCCGGCGCAGACGCCCATCAATTTGCCGTTGCTTCGGTCGAGAGTGAAAGGACCGTTCATGGCTTTGCGACTTTCGTTGGATTCAGATCCAGTCCGGCGGAACCGGCGCTCAGACGATCTGAGCGGCCGGTCCGACGGCGGCGGAGATGAACAGCGAGGCGGCGACGAGGGCGCCGACGGCCGAGATGGCGATCTGCTGAAGGTTGATATTGAAGGTCATTGTAGGTCTCCCCGATAGGCCGTCGGACCATTCCGCGGCCATGCCAAAGGGATTGCAGAGAGCGTGCCAAACCGCGAGAATCGCGGAAATCCGCGGTTTCGGGTCTGGCTCAACCGATCGCTCCGCGAGTGGCGCCAAAACAGTTGGCGAAAATTCCCAACCGTTGGGTAGGCCGTTCGTTACGCTCCTGAACGGATGCGGACGCGCGGGCGTCCGGAAACGGACAGGTCAGTCGGCGGGGTTGTGCCTGGCCAGGAAGGCCTCGGTCCTTTTGAGGAAGTCGCGCGCGTCCTCGGACCGCTCGAAGCCATGGCCTTCCTTCGGGTAGATGACCGATTCGACCGCCACGTGCTGCTTGGCGAGGGCTGCGATCAGCTTCTTGCCCTGGTCGACCGGCACGTTGGAATCGAGCTCGCCGTGGCCGATCAGGACGGGGATGGCGAACCTCTTGGCCTGCTGGAGCGGCGAAATGGCGGCGAGGTCGCGGCGCTCCTCGCCCTGAACCTTCTGCCGCCACAGCTTCGAGTAGCGCGACGCGAACATCGATTTGGAATCGTATTTCAGCATCGCCCGGACGTCGGTGACGCCCGCATAGCTGATCGCGCAGCGATAGAGGCCCGGGTTGCGGACCGCGGCCCAGAGCGCCGCATAGCCGCCGTAGGAGGCGCCCATCATGCAGACGCGCTTGGGATCGGCGATGCCCTCGGACGCGAGCCAGGCGAGCCCGTCGTCGAGATCGTCCTGCATCGCCGCGCCCCACTGGCCGTAGCCGCGCTCGACGAAGGCGCGGCCGTAGCCGGTCGATCCGCGGAAATTGGGGTGCAGCACCGCATAGCCGCGGCTGGCGAGGAACTGGGCCCAGGGATCGAAGGCGTAGCTCGACCGGATGAACGGCCCGCCGTGCGGCATGACGATCAGCGGCAGGTTCTTCGCCGGCCGTCCCGCCGGCAGGGTGAGATAGGCCGGGATCGAAAGGCCGTCCCGCGCCGTGTAACGGACCGCCTTCACCGGGGAGAAGGTCTTCCCGACCAAGGCGTCATAGGGGCTGGCGAAGAGGTTCATGCGCTTCGCCTTGCGGTCGAAGACGTAATAGCTGCCGGGATCCTCGGCGCTTCCCGACCAGATCAGGACGGAATCGCCGTCGTCGCTGCGGTTGATGATCCGGTTGACCTTGCCTGGAAAGGTCTTGTCGATCTTGGCCTGGAGCTGCTCCATCTCGGGCGCGAGC
>DATAIU010000043.1:0-7183 GCA_036262495.1 Allosphingosinicella sp. | reverse complement strand
AGCTCCCAGGCGCGGTAGTGGAGCATCAGAAGGTCCCATTTGTCGACGTCGGCCGGGATGAACAGATTGAGCGAGGTCGCCTGGTCGATGTAGGGCGTGCGGTCGGCGGCGAGCTCGATCAGCCAGCGCTGGTCGATCTCGAAGCTGGTCTTGAACACGTCCTTTTCCTCGGGAGTGAGGAAATCGAGGTGCTGGACCGAGCCGCCGCGTTCGAGGATCGAATTCCAGACCGTCTCGCTGTCCTTCGATTTCTCCTTGAGGAGCTTCTGAAGATAGGGGTTCTTGATCGACCAGCTGCCCGACAGGGTCTTGTGGGTGTAGATGTTGGCCGGGATCGGCTCGATGCAGGCCGAGGTGCCGCCGGTGATGATCGAGATCGAAGCGGTCGGCGCGATCGCCATCTTGCAGCTGAAGCGCTCCATCACGCCCATGTCCTGGGCGTCCGGGCAGGCGCCGCGCTCCTGCGCGAGCATCATCGAGGCCTCGTCGACCTGGGCGCGGATATGCTTGAAGATGCGCATGTTCCAACTCTTCGCCATCGCGCCCTCGAACGGGATGTTCCGCGCCTGAAGGAAGGAGTGGAAGCCCATCACGCCGAGGCCGACGGAGCGCTCGCGCATGGCGCTGTATTTCGCCCGCGCCATCTCGTCCGGCGCGCGCTCGATATAGTCGGTGAGGACGTTGTCGAGGAAGCGCATCACGTCCTCGATGAAGAGCTTGTCGCCGTTCCACTGGTCCCAGGTCTCGAGGTTGAGGCTCGAGAGGCAGCAGACGGCGGTGCGGTCGCGGCCGAGATGGTCCTTGCCGGTCGGCAGAGTGATCTCGGAGCAGAGGTTGGAGGTCGAAACCTTGAGGCCCAGGTCGCGGTGATGCTTGGGCATCGACCGGTTCACCTTGTCGATGAAGATGATGTAGGGCTCGCCGGTCGCGAGGCGGGTCTCGACCAATTTCTGGAAGAGCGAGCGGGCATCGACCGTGGCGCGCTCCGAACCGTCCTTGGGCGAGCGCAAGGTCCATTCGGCGCCGTCGCGCACCGCCTCCATGAAGGCGTCCGTGACGAGCACGCCGTGGTGGAGATTGAGCGCCTTCCGGTTGAAGTCGCCGGACGGCTTGCGGATCTCGAGGAACTCCTCGATCTCCGGGTGCGAGATGTCGAGATAGCAGGCCGCCGAGCCGCGGCGCAGGCTCCCCTGGCTGATCGCCAGCGTCAGCGAATCCATCACCCGCACGAAGGGGATGATGCCGCTGGTCTTGCCGTTGAGGCCGACCGGCTCGCCGATCCCACGGACCGCGCCCCAATAGGTGCCGATGCCGCCGCCGCGCGAGGCCAGCCAGACATTCTCGTTCCAGGTGTCGACGATGCCCTCGAGGCTGTCGGGGACCGAGTTCAAATAGCAGCTGATCGGAAGGCCGCGGCCGGTGCCGCCATTGGATAGGACCGGGGTTGCCGGCATGAACCACAGCTTCGAGATATAGTCGTAGACTCGCTGCGCATGGGCGGCGTCGTCGGCATAAGCCGAGGCCACTCGGACGAAGAGGTCCTGATAGGTCTCGCCGGGCAGCAGGTAGCGATCGTTCAGCGTCTCCTTGCCGAAATCGGTGAGCAGCGAATCGCGGCCGTGATCGAGCTCGAGCGGATAGATTATCGGGCTGGGGCCGGCGGCGTTGTCGCCCTTGGCGCGCGTCTCGGTGACGGTGCCGGCCACGTCGGTCGCTCCCACTTCGCCGCTTCCTGACAGGTCCATCTCTCTACCCCTCGTTCTCTTTTAGTTCCAGTGGGAATGGCCCACCTTAGGCGCTTTTGAAGGGGGCTGGGGCGCTCATTCGACTCTGTCCCCGATATCCACAGGACATGCCTTCTCCGCCTGCGATTCATATGGGAAACGCAGCGGGCGCCTACAAGCTCTTGCGATGCCCCCTCGGCAGCGCCACTAGCCATAGTGTCTCAAAGCGATTCCGCCGCCAAGAGGGTAAATGACTTATCCACCAATATTTGAGGCGAGTTGAGGCCTATGCTAGAGCAACGCCAGAGGAGGCCGCGCGATGTTGTCGATCCTGATCGCCGCGACATGGCTGGCGGGTGCGGAAGGCGCGACCAGCGCCAAGGCTCCGAGCCAATACGACCCGGGTCGCGTGGTCTGCAAATACGACATGGAGCCCGGCACGCGGCTGAAGCGCCGCAAGACCTGCTTCACCATGGCCCAGTGGGACGAGCTGCAGCGCAACGAGCGGCTGCACCTGATGCGCAGCCAGTATAACGGCGCTCAATAGGCGCCTTGCTCAGACCTTTGGGGCCGAGGTCGCGGGCAGCCTCCAGACGATGTAGCTGCGGGTTTCCGAAGCCACGGGATTTCCCGCCGCGTCGCGCGCCGGGGTAAAGCGGGCGCGGGAGCGAAGCAGTCGGCATGTCGCGGAGTCGAGCGCCCCGGATCCGCTCGAGCGCGTGATCGTGCAGGCCTCCACCCGTCCGCTGGCGCCCATGCCGAGCGTGAACTCTACGCGCCCGGACTGGCGCGCGGCGAGCGCCGCGGCGGGATAGTCCTCGTCGGAGAACAAGGAAGCGAGATCGGCGCGCGCCTGGGCGGCGTGCTCCGGCGCGAAGGCAACGGCCGGGGCCGGCGGCGCGCCCGGGATTCGCCAGGCGATCCGCCCCGCATAGGCACCGAAACGCGGGCTGCCGTCGGCGGCGCGCGCCGGGGTGAAGCGAGCGCGGGAGCGCATCAGCCGGCAGGTCGCCGCGTCGAGTACGGCGGATCCGCTCGAGCGAGCGATCGTGCATTGCGTGGCGCGGCCGCTCGGATCGACGGTCAGCGTGAACTCGACCTCACTCCACGGCCCGCCGCGCCGGCGCCGGATAGTCGGCGGCCGTGACCAATCTCTCGAGCGCGGTTCTGGGCACAGCTTGAACGGCCGGAGCCTGGGCGGCGGCGGCGGAGGCCGCACCGGCGGCGGCGACGAAGAGGAGGTTCCGCATCGGCGAGTCCTTATGACCGGCGAGACGGCGAATCTGACACGGGTTGGCAGACGGCGCCAGCCTAAACGGCTGCAGCGCGGCGCTTCTTACGCGAGCTTGTCGGCGTAGAGGAAACGGCCCGGCCCGAGGCGCGCGAGCACCTGCTGCAGGCTGTTATAGGGGAGCGCGAAGCAGCCCTCCGAACGGCCGAGCTTGCCGTGCTCGGCGAGCTGCTCGGGCTCGGCATACCAAGCGTGGTGGACGACGATCGCGCGGGTCTCGGCGTTGCTGTTCGAGCGATCGAGCCCGGCGAGACGCAGCGAGCGGCCATATTTGCCCTGGTAGAAGTCGCCGGTGACATAGCCGCCGTGCGACGAGGCTTCCGAGCCGATCGCGTTGGAGAAGCGCTCGAGATAGCCGCTATGGTCGGGGTCGGAGCCGCGGCCGTGGGCGACGAGGTGGCTGGTGATGCGCCCCGATCCCGTGTCGAGCAGGTAGAAACGCGGCTCGCGGGAGGGACGGCTGAAATCGGTGATGCCGACGACGTCGGTATGGGCGAGCTGGTGGCGGTGACGGTCGAAGGCGGCGCGTGCGCGGGCCAGGAGGCGCGGGTCGATGGCGCCGCTGGCAACGATCTGGCGCGCCGGCACGACGGCGCTTCGCATCGGCGGGATGGCCGGCTTCGGCTCCGGATCCTTCAGGCCGGCGACGATCTCGGCCAGGCTCTGGCCCTGGGCCGCCGTGGCGAGAAGGCCGGCCGCAGCTCCGGCTCCAAGCAATTGCCTGCGCGAGTAGATCAAGATTTTCCCCTCAGCTCTCCGACGATAGGTATAGGTTTTTCCCTTAAGTTCCAGTGAACTGCATCCGACTCATCGCGTGCGGGAAGCGGCTCACCGCACATTCGCGCCCTTGATGGTTACCGATGCGTAACGGCGTCGGCGAAGCGTTGCCGGAACCGGACGGGCCGTGAAGGCGTCTCGCAGGGACCATGGCCGAGTTCGAACGCCTTACCGTCAAGCCCGGGCTGCCGCCGATGGAGGCCAAGCTCGTCGACGCCCTCCCGGACGGCGAGGGGTGGCAATATGAGCCCAAATGGGACGGCTTCCGCTGCCTTGTCTTCCGCGATGGCGGCGACGTTTATCTCCAGTCGAAATCGGGCAAGCCGCTTGGCCGATACTTCCCTGAAGTGGTGGACATGGTGCTCGGCATGGAGGCCGACCGCTTCGTCCTCGACGGCGAGCTCGTCATTCCGGTAGGCGGGGTGCTCTCGTTCGACGCCCTCCAGCTCCGCCTCCATCCCGCCGAGAGCCGCGTGAAGAAGCTCGCCGCCGAAACCCCGGCGCAGCTCATGCTCTTCGACCTCCTCTTCCATCGGGAGACCGACTATCTGGACGCGCCGCTCGAGCTTCGCCGCAAGGCGCTCGAAATCCTGCACAGCCGCGAGGAGCGCGACGACATCCTGCTTTCCCCCTGCGCCCGCGACCGGGCGGTGGCGGAACGCTGGCTCGACGAAGTCGGCGAGGCGCTCGACGGCGTCGTCGCCAAGCGGATCGACGGCCGCTACGAATCCGGCGAGCGCGCGATGTTCAAGATCAAGTCGATGCGCAGCGCCGACTGCGTCGTCGGCGGCTTTCGCTACGGCACCAGGAGCCGCGAGGTCGGCTCCCTTCTCCTCGGCCTCTACGACGCGGCGGGCCTGCTCCACCATGTCGGCTTCACCTCGACGATCGCCATGGAAGGCCGCGCCGAGCTCACCGCGCGGCTTGGGGCGCTGGTCGAGGCGCCGGGCTTTACCGGCGATGCGCCGGGCGGGCCGAGCCGCTGGTCGACCGAGCGGACCGGCGAATGGCAGCCGCTCCGTCCCGAGCTCGTCGCCGAGGTCCGCTACGACCATGTCACCGGCAACCGTTTCCGCCACGGCACCAAGTTCCTCCGCTGGCGGCCGGACAAGGCTCCGAAGCAATGCACGATGGAGCAGCTTCAGCCGGAGCTTCGCGCCGACGCCCTGACGCGTGAGCTGGAGAAAGCGAAATGAAGCCGGAGCGGATCGTCCAGGGCGTGCGGCTCTCCAACCCGGACAAGGTGCTCTACCCCGAGCAGGGGATCACGAAGGGCGAGCTCGCCGATTATTACGTCGCGATCGCGGATCGCATGCTGCCCCACGTCGCCTTCCGTCCGGTTACGATGGTCCGCTGCCCAATGGGTCAGGACACCAAATGCTTCTACCAGCGCCACGCCGGCTCGGGCGTCGCCGAGCAGCTCCACCTCGTCGACATTCCCGGCTTCGACGAGCCTTATCTCTACATCAGCGACGTCGCCGGGCTGGTCGCCATGGTGCAGATGGGGGTGCTCGAAATGCATCCCTGGGGCGTTCGCATCGAAAATCTCGCCTCCGCCGACCGGATAGTCTTCGACCTCGATCCGGCCGAGGGCCTGAGCTTCGAGGCCGTGATCGACGCCGCGAAGGAAGTGCGCGACCGCCTGAAGGCGCTCGGCCTCGTCAGCTTCGTCAAGGCCACCGGCGGCAAGGGCCTCCACGTCGTCGTCCCGGTCGACGCGACGGCGGCCTGGTCCGAGGTCAAGAGATTCGCCAAGGGCGTCTCGGCCGAGATGGCCGCCGATTCCCCGGAGAAGTTCCTCACCAAGATATCGAAAGCCGAGCGCGAGGGGCGCATCTTCATCGACTATCTGAGGAACGACCCGACCTCGACCGCCGTCGCGCCTTATTCCACCCGATCGCGCAAGGGCGCGCCGGTCGCCATGCCGATCCGGTGGGACCAGGTGAAGGTGGGCCTCGACCCCGGCGACTATACGGTCGAGACGGTCCCCGCCCTGGTCGCGAAGCAGCGCTCCGATCCCTGGGCGGAGATGCTGGACGTCCGCCAGCCCCTCCCCGCGGCGCCGCGGGCCTGAGTGGCGGTAGGTTTGAAAGCTGCCCGCGCAGGTGGTGGAGATATATGGCAACACGTCATGCGCGCCATGCGCTAGGCAGCTACGGCCCGCCGGAGTGCGTCGGCTCAATGCAGCGCCCGGCGCGCGGTCGCCCGGACATGGATCATGTAAGCACGTCTAAGGTAGGGCCCCCGAACCTTACGATGCGGACGCAACATGCGCCCCTTAATGCCGCCGACGCAGAGGCCCACCCACGGCGCGTGGCCGGTAATGGAAAGCAGCCTCGTTAACCCCCAGTTTCGTTGTCAACGTTATCATCAGCGTGTTACACTGCGTTTTAGCAGAGAGGTGAGTGATGGCCGTTTCCCTCGAGGAAATCGTCTCAGAGATCGTCCGACAGCGCCTCACAGACGCGGAAATTGACAGCATCAAGGTAGAGGCTGACAGCGATAGCGATGGCGATCCCATCCTTCGGATCACCATTGTTTTCGATTCTGAAATCGCAAAACTCGAATCTAGCAAACTCGCCGGCTTGGCCCGGCACATGCGGCCCAAGCTTCAGGAGAGGAAGGAAGCTGGCTTTCCGATTTTCCGCTTCTTGAGCAAACGCGACAGCGACCGCTTGAGGCATGCAGCCGCTTGATCTGATAGCTTCCGCGAGCATCCTCGTTGGATCATGCAAGGGCAAACCGTCTCAGGTGAGTCTTCGTCGGGCCACGAGTTCCGCCTATTACGCAATGTTCCACTGCCTCGCGCGCAACTGCGCCGACTTGCTCGTTGGGGGCACAAACGCTGTTCGCAGTAAACACGCTTGGCGGCAGACTTACCGGGCCCTTGAACACGGGTTCGCGAAATCGGCCTGCAAGGACGGAATCGTGGCGAAGTTCCCCAAGGCCGTCGAGGATTTCGCCAACAACTTCGTGTCAATGCAGGAGAAGCGTCACGCTGCCGACTATGACCCATCGATCAAACTGACGAAATCCGAGGTCGTTGCGGACATCAATACGGCACGCGAAGCCATTAAGGAATTTTTGAAGGTGCCGATCAAGGATCGCCGGGCTTTCGCCGCGCATGTGCTGTTCAAGAAGCGCTCCGTCTAATTTCAAGCTGACCGATTGCCGCTGACCGCGCCGACCTTGACTTCCACGCCCCTTTCCGCTTGAGGAGCGCGGCACGCGGGGCTTTCGGTCCCGCGTTGTCATTTGGGTTTGGGCCGTCCCCATCGACGGCCTGGCCCATGGTTCCTGATACGGCCATGGGACGAACGAAAGGACGAGACGATGCGCCATCGCGTCGCCGGGCGTAAGCTCCAACGCACCTCCAGCCACCGCGCGGCCC
>DATAIU010000042.1:0-18619 GCA_036262495.1 Allosphingosinicella sp. | reverse complement strand
CCCCATCCGCGCCTTGTCCCGTCCACATCCGTCAACATACGAACACAAAAGCGCGCCTTTTCTCCCCTTCGCCCGCGGAGATCCGCCATTCCCGCCCGGAAACACCCGCTGCGCGCGTAACTTTCGTCAACATCCGCGTTTCGCGCGGCAACGGTAAATTTACCGGCCCGGGCTAGACCGGCCCGGTTCCACAGCCGAGGGCTCCTGCCTTGTTCATCGATGCCGAGCTTTCCCAATTGCCGATCTCCGACGGCCGCAAGGCGGAGCGGCGGATCGTCAATCTCGCCGCGGCCCTGCGCGAGGACGGCGCGCGCTCGACCAAGATCGTGCTTCGCGACATATCGGTCGGCGGCTTCAAGGCCGAGGTCGAATCGCCGCTCGAGCACGGCGCCGAGGTTTGGCTGAAGCTCCCGGGCCTCGAGCCGAGGCGGAGCCGAGTGGTCTGGGGCGAGGGCAATGTCGTCGGCTGCGAGTTCGAATGGCCGCTCCACGCGCGCGAGCTCGAGGTCATCGTCGCGCCGGCGCCGCGCAAGATCGTCCGCGGGGTATTCAAGCGGATCGAGCGCTAGAGCGCGTAGGTCGCGACATCCGACAGGGGCACCTGCTGGACCGGCGTGCCGCGCTCGTCGACGATCTCGATCGACTGGTCGTCCCAGCGTCCGCCCATCACCAGCTCGGCGCGGATCAGCTCGCGGGCGCTGCGCACCGCCTGATACCAGGCCGCCTCGGCGTCGGGCAGGCGCACGCCCGCCTCGTCGCGGAGCGGGGCGCCGTTGCGGCTGAGGTGGAAATAATAATGCGGCATCGCGGCGGGTTGAACGCCCCAATCGCCTGATCGGGGCCGGGAAAAGAGGGTGTCCGCGGGGTTAACCCTCTTTATCTTCCCTGGCCTCTCTCAGCGGGCGTCGACGAGGACGATCTCCGCCTCGCCGAGCGCGCGGACCTCGAGCCTCTCCTCGCCGGTCACGGCGACGCCGTCGCGGGGCTCGGCGCGGCGGCCGTTGACCTCGATCGCCGCGCCGACCGGCACGAGATAGACGTGGCGCGCCGGATCGAGCGCGAGGGTTGCCGCCTCGCCTTCGCGCAGCGTCGCGCCCATTACGCGCGCCGCCGCGTTGATCCGCAGCGCGTCGCCGTCCTCCTTGAAGCCGCTCGCCAGCGTGACGAAGCTCCCCGCCCGAGCGTCCCTCGGGAATTGCCGAGCGCCCCAGCTCGGCTCGGCGCCGCGCCGGTCGGTCTCGATCCAGATCTGGAACAAGGTCGTCCGTTTGTCCTCCAGATTATATTCGGCGTGGCGCACCCCGGTCCCCGCCGACATGACCTGGACGTCGCCGGCCGCGGTCCGCCCCTGGTTTCTGAGCGAATCCTGGTGCGTGATCGCGCCTTCCCGGACGTACGTGACGATCTCCATGTCCGCATGGGGATGGGGCGGGAAGCCGGAGCGTGGCGCGATCTCGTCGTCGTTCCAGACCCGGATCGCGCCCCAGCCCATCCGGGCCGGATGGTGATAATCGGCGAAGGAGAAATGGTGGCGCGCGTTCAGCCAGCCATGGTCGGCATGGCCGAGCGATGCGAAGGGGCGGATGTCGATCATCGTATCTTCCTCCTGGCGGGTCAGGCGGCGAGCCGCACGTCGTCGCGGACGAGGGCGGCGAGCTCGGCCTCGGCGGCCGCGGTCGAGGCGGCCGCCGCTTCCGGCCCGAAAGCGAGCTTCTCGGCCCGCACGAAGGTCACGTCCTCGATGCCGATGAAGCCGAGCAGGGTTCGGATGTGCGGCTCCTGGCTGTCCATGACGGCGTTCGGCCCCTCGCTGTAGAGGCCGGCGCGGGTCTCGACCACGATCGCGCGCTTGCCCTTCAGCAGGCCCTCCGGCCCCGCCTCGGTGTAGCGGAAGGTGACGCGGGCGCGCAGGACATGGTCGAACCAGGCCTTGAGCGTCGAAGCCATGCCGAAATTGTACATCGGCGCGCCGATGACGATCAGGTCGGCCTCGCGCAATTCTTCGACCAGCGCGTCGGAAAGCGCGAGCGCCTCGCGCGCGGCCTCCGTTTCCGCCGGGGCGCCGCGGATGGCCGCGGTCGTCGCGGCGGTGAGGTGCGGCACCGGCTCGGCGCCGACGTCGCGGCGGACGATTGCGGCCCGGCCGGCCAGGGACCGCGCCAGACCGTCGGTCAGGCGGTGCGAGACGGACTCGACGCCGGTGGCGGCGCTGTCGACGATGAGGACGTTGGTCATGTCTTCCTCCGATAAACTCTTGTCGGGGCCGATGTAGGGGGCTAGCCACGTTCCGTGCAGACGCGCGAAGCGCATTATGGTGTTGCGGAATATGGAACGCTCCTCGACCGACCTGCTCGACGTCCTCGCCTTCGTCCGAATCGTCGAGACCGGCGCCTTCAGCCGCGCCGCGGAGCGGATGGGAATGGCCAAGTCGATCCTCAGCCGGCGCGTCGCCCGGCTCGAGGCGCAGCTCGGCGCCCGCCTTCTCACCCGCAGCGCCCAGGGGGCGACGCCCACGGACGCCGGCCAAGCCTATTTCGAGCGCGCCTCGCGCATCCTCGCCGAGCTCGAGGCGGCCGAGGAAGTGGTCGCGCAATCGGTCACCCAGGTCGCCGGGCCGATCCGCCTCTCCGCTCCCATCTCGTTCGGCATCCAGTACCTGCGCGCCGCGCTCGCGGACTTCGCTTTCGCGCACCCGAAGGTCGAGCTCGACGTCTCGTTCGACGACAAGCCGGTCGACCTGATCGGCGGCGGCTTCGACCTCGCCGTGCGGATCGGCTCGCTCAGGGATTCTGCCCTGATCGCGCGCCGCATCGCCTCGGTGCGCAAGGTGCCCGCCGCGAGCCCCGCCTATCTGGCGTCGCACGGCCGCCCGGAGCATCCGCGCGATCTCGCCGGCCACGACATCCTTCTCTACGCCAACGAGCAGTGGCGGTTTCGCCTGGCGGGGCGGTGGGAGCATGTCCGCGGCCACCCGCGCCTGCGCGCCGACAATGGCGAGATGCTGCGCGCCGCGGCCGAGGCCGGGCTCGGCGTCTGCATCCTGCCGAGCTTCATCGCCGGACCGGCATTCCAGGCCGGCACGCTCGAGCCTTTGCTCCGCGACTTTCCGTTGGAAGAGGCGGGCCTTTACGCCGTGATGCCGAGCCGCTCCACGACGGCTCGGGTGCGCGCGCTCGTCGAGTTCCTCGCCGGACGGTTCGGGCCGGAGCCGAGCTGGGACCCGTGCTGGATGGGCGCCGGCTGCTAGACTGGAGCCGCGGCCGCGCTAAAGACGCGCCGAAACCGCCAGGAAGCCGCCATGTCCGATACGCCCCCCGACCGCCTCTCGCTCAATCCCCGCAGCCCGTTCTTCGACGCTGAGCTGCTCCGCCGCGGCGTCGGCATATGCTTCAAGGGCAAGGAGCGCCGCGACGTCGAGGAATATTGCGTGTCCGAAGGCTGGATCCGCGTCGCGGCCGGCCGCAGCCTCGACCGCTTCGGCCAGCCGATGACGGTCAAGCTCAAGGGCGAGGTCGAGGCCTTTTACGAGGACGCCCGTGCCGCTGCCGAAGAGCCCGCGGGCGAGGAGGAAGCCTAAGCGCCGATCCGATTTGCCGTGTCGGGCGCGGCGGAATTGGAAGCGGGCGGCGGCGGCGGCTGCGTGGTATTGCCTGAAGGCGAGGTGTCGGCCGCCGAAACATCCCCAGGCGGCGCGGGCTCGGAAGCCTTGGGCGCCCGCGCTTCGTTACGCTGCACCCGTTCCGGGCGCGAGCCTCCGTCGACCAGGGAGGCATCGGCGTCGTTCATCAACTCGGGCGGCAAGGCCGCGTTGACCGTCGCCGTCTCGTTGCCGCGGCCCGACATGGCGACGACAAGAAGGATGAGCAGGATCACCCCGACCATGACAGCGCCGGCGATGAGCTCGCCGCGGCCTGCCGGCCGCCGCTGCGGAGCGGAAGGTGCACTGCCCTCTTCCCGCCAGGCCCCGCCGCCAAGCCGCGTCGTGAGCTCCGAGCCGACCTGCAGCAGGACTCCAGCGACAAAGGCCGCGAGGCCGAGCTGGAACAGCATCATCTGGCGCTGGAGGAGAGGAAGGCTCGGCGCGCGTGTCGCCTGCATCGTGCCGTCGCCGGCCGCGCTCGCGACATAGGTCGCGGCATTGGTGTCGAGCTGCAGGGCCAAGACGATGATCAGGGCCGCGAGACCCAGCAGGAACCAGCCGGCAAGCTTCACGTCTTTCCTCCGCGACGATTTGAAGCCGGTCTATGCCCCGCCGCGCCGGCCCTTCCTAGCCCCGATCGAAAGCCGCGGTTCCATTGGGCCGCGGCGAACGTTAGGGGCGAAACGATTCACGGAGAGACATATGCGCCAGGCCCTCCTGTCCGCCCTTCTGCTCGCCGGCACGGCGACCGCCTGCGCCACGCAATCCACCCCGCCTCCGGCCGCGACCGGCGAGACCGCGTCCGACGGTTATTCGCTGGCCGCGCAGCGCGCCAAGATCGTCCGCATCCGCATGCGGCCGGACACCAGCTTCCTCACCGCCGAGGAGCGGGACGTGGTCAATTACCTGATCCAGGCCGCCGACCTTCTCGATCCCATATTCGTGCGCCAGGTGAGCGCCGACAATCCCCGTATCCGCGAGGAGATCGCCCGCTCGGGACGGTCCGACAGGGCGCTGCTGCTCGACTGGTTCGATTTCAACGCCGGTCCATGGGACACGCTCGCCGACAACCGGCCCTTCTGGGGCGACCGGCCCCTTCCGCCGGGCGGCGGCGTCTATCCCGCCGATCTCACCAAGGATGCGCTCGACGCCTATCTCGCCGCCCATCCCGGGCAAAGGGACGCGCTGACCAGCCCGTACACGGTCGTCCGCCGCGACGGCGACCGGCTCGTCGCCATTCCCTACAGCGTCGAATATCGCGAGTGGCTGGAGCCGGCCGCGAAGCTCCTCGAAAAGGCGGCGGCGCGCACCTCCAACGCCAGCCTCAAGCGCTTCCTCAACCTGCGCGCCGCCGCCTTCCGCTCGAACGACTATTTCGAATCGGAGATGGCGTGGATGGACGTGTCCGGAACCCCGATCGAGGTCGTGATCGGGCCCTATGAGGTCTATGTCGACAATCTCTACGCGCAGAAGACGGCGTTCGAATCCTACGTCACCGTCGCCGATCCGCGCCAGTCGGCCGCGCTCACGCGCTACAAGGCGCTGCTGCCGGACCTGGAGCGCAACCTGCCGGTCGACGCCAAATACAAGAACGCCAATCGGCCCTTCTCCTCGCCGATCCTGGTGACCGAGGAGGTGCATTCCGGCGGCGAGGCGCGCCCGGGCATCCAGACAATCGCCTTCAACCTTCCCAACGACGAGCGCGTGCGCTCAGCCAAGGGCGCCAAGAAGGTCATCCTCGCCAACGTCCTCGGCGCCAAATATGAGCGCATCGTCGCTCCGCTCGCCGGCCTCGTCTTCGTGCCCGAGCAGGCCCGATCGGTCACCAAGGCCTATATGACCCAGGAGACCCTCTTCCACGAGCTCTCGCACAGCCTCGGGCCCGGCATCCTCAGGCTCAACGGCCGCGAAACGACCGTCAATGCCGAGCTGAAGGACCAATATAGCGCCATCGAGGAATCGAAGGCCGACGTGATGGGGGCCTGGGCGGTCCTCTATCTGATGCGCCGCGGCGAGCTGCCTCTGGCCGAGCGCGATCAGCTCCTCGCCAGCTACATGGCCGACGTCTTCCGCCACCTGCGCTTCGGCACCGCCGATGCGCACGGACGCGGCGCGGCGATGCAATATGGTTTTTTGAAGGAGCGCGGCGGCATCGCCTGGGACGGCGGGGCGAAGCGCTTCCGCCTCGATTACGACAAGCTCGAGGCCGGCATCGCCGCCCTCGTCGCCGAGATTGTCAGGATCGAGGGCGACGGCGACTATGCCGGGGCGAAGGCCTTCCTCGACCGTTACGGCGGCCTCGATCCGGAGGCGCGCGCCGTGATCGCGACGATGTCGCACATCCCGGTGGACATCCAGCCCATCTATCCCGACCGGGTATGAGCGACATGGACCATCAGGCGCTGGTCGACGACGTCCTGTCGGACGTCTCGGCCTATCGCGGCCAGGGCAAGGTCGCGTCGTACATACCGGCGCTCGCCCAGGCCGATCCGAACAAGCTCGGCATCGCCCTCATCCTCCAGGACGGGTCCGCGTACGTGGCCGGGGACGCCGACGAGCCCTTCTCGATCCAGAGCCTCGCTTACGTCTTCAGCCTCTGCCTCGCGCTTCATCACCGCAAGGCGTCGCTCTGGAACCATGTCGGCCGCGAGCCCGCGGGCTCGCCGGTCAACTCGATCCTGCAGCTCGAGATGGAAAAGGGGCGGCCGCGCAACCCGCTGACCAGCGCCGGCGCGCTCGTCGTCTGCGACCAGCTGATCGGGTCGCGCGGCCCGGACGATGCCGCGGCCGAGTTGATCGGGTTCCTTCGCGACCGCGCCGGCGACCAGAAGGTCGCGATCGACGAACGGCTCGCAATGTCGGAATCGCGCGCGGGCGCCTTCAACCGAAGCATGGCCCATTTCATCGCGGCGTTCGGAAATCTCGAGAACCCGGTCGAGGACGTGCTGTCGGTTTATTACCGGCAATGCTCGGTTGCGATGAGCTGCCGCCAGCTCGCGCAGGCCGCCTTGTTTCTTGCCTTCGACGGCGCCGATCCGCGCACAGGCGACGCCGTGACCATCGCTTCCCGCTCGCGCCGGATCAACGCGCTGATGCTGACCTGCGGCCATTACGACAATAGCGGCGATTTCGCCTTCCGCGTCGGCCTGCCCGGCAAGAGCTCCGTCAGCGGCGGCATCCTGGCCGTGATCCCGGGGACGGGGGCCGCCTGCGTCTGGTCGCCGGGGCTGAACGCGGCGGGCACGTCGCTCGCCGGCGCGGTGGCGCTCGAGCGGCTGGCCGAGCGGACCGGCTGGTCGGTCTTCGTCTGACTTTTTTTCGCGGCCGCGATCCGATCGGCGGCCGGCTTACGTCCTAGTCTCGAAACCCGGGATCGGTCCCCGGGGGGGACAGGAGTTTTGAGATGCCCGTTACGGAAATGATCGTCGGATTGTCGGCCGGCCTCTTCATGCTGGTCGGCTTCGTCTTCTTCCTGCGCCTGATCCAGGCGTGGCTGCTGCACCGGACCCTGCGCGACGCGATCAAGCGGGATTCGGCCGTTGCCGGGACTTTGGTCGACCGGATCGGCGGCGGCGACCTCAGCGTATCGAAGGCTGCGGCGAGCAACGACGACCGCACCGGGATGGTGCTGGTCGCGCTGGGAATCGCGCTGGTTGGCTTCTCCCTTATCGCGGGGGAGCCGGAGTGGCTGCGCTACGGCGTCGGCTCCGGCCTGTTCCCGATGCTGGTTGGCGCGGCCTTGCTGCTCCGCCACTATCTCCAGAGCCGGTCCGGCGAGCCGGACGTTGCCGCCGGAGCCTGACGCCGATGCGGTCCTCTGCCGGCGCGCGGCGGGAGGCGACAGGGGGGCGTTCAGCCTGCTCGTTGAGACCCACGAGCGCCGGCTGCGCGGCTTCCTGGCGCATCTCGCCGGCGCCGACCTGGCGGACGAGCTCGCCCAGGAGGCCTTCCTCAAGGCCTGGCAGTCGCTCGGCGCCTTCCGCGGCGATTGCAAATTCTGGCAATAATATACTTGACTCAGTAACGCGCCTGCCCTAGAAGGGGGTATGGCAAACGAACCCCGCACCCTCATGGAAGCAGTCCGGTATTTTGCTGATCCGGACGTGGCCCTTCAGCACATGGTCGAGCTTCGCTGGCCGGGCGGTGTCGCGTGCCCGACCTGTGGCCGCACTGACGTTCGCTTCATCAAGACGCGGCGCCTGTGGGAGTGCAAAGAGAAGCACGCTCGCAAGCAGTTCTCCGCCAAGGTCGGCACGATCTTTGAGGACAGCGCCCTTCCGCTCGACAAGTGGTTCGTCGCGATCTGGATGGTCGCCAACTGCAAGAACGGCATCAGCTCCTATGAATTGGCCCGCGCCCTCGGCATCACTCAGAAGTCGGCCTGGCACATGGCCCACCGCATCCGTTTCGCCATGGAACACGGCACCATTGAAAAGATGGACGGCGAATGTGAGGCCGATGAAACGTTCGTGGGCGGCCTCGCCAAGAACATGCACAAGGCCAAGCGCGCTCGCGTCGTTACCGGCACTGGCGGCGGCGACAAGACGGCCGTCCTCGGCATCCTTGAGCGTTCGCGGGGCAAATTCCTTAGCCGGGTCCGCGCCATGGTGATCGAAAGCCCGACGAAGGCCGCCCTTCACGGTGCCATCCGCGACACGGTGCGCCGCAAGTCGACGGTCTACACGGACGCATGGCCCGCCTACAAAGGGCTCTGGGAATATCGCCACGCGATGATCGACCACACTTGCGAATATGTCCGGGGCCGCGTTCACACGAACGGCATCGAGAATTTCTGGTCGCTCCTGAAGCGCGGCCTCAAAGGCACCTATATCAGCGTCGAGCCGTTCCACCTTGGGCGTTACGTTGACGAGCAGGTTTTCCGCTTCAACGCGCGGAAGGGATCTGACGCCGACCGCTTCACCGCCGCCCTTCGCGGCATCACCGGGCGCAAGCTCACTTACCGGGAGTTGATCCTTGATGGAGCCGTCGCCAGCGCCGCATGAAAGCCCCGCCAAGGCCGGGGACAAAGAAGCCGAGCCCGGGTCAATGTCACGTTTCAAGAGTCTCGCCGCGCGCCTGTTCGCCGTGGACCCGACTCGATTCCGCGCAGAACTGACCCGCGACGAAGAGGAACGCCGAAGAAAAAGACGCGGTTAGTTACTTTGCGTCGCGGGAGATGGGCGCGGCGGAGGCGTTCTGGACGCCGTTAAAAAGCCTGTCTTCCGCTGCCGTCCCTCTGCCGTCCCACTGGGAGTCATAAATCGCACCGTCGCAAGATATTGAAAACGCTATTTTTTTTGGCGAATTCTGAACGGCCCGACTCCCAGTGGGACGGCAGAGGGACGGCAGCGGCAAGCCGGGGAGCGCCGAGAATCCGCGCGGACGCCCGATCTGCGCCGCTTTGTTGTCTTTCATGATTACTTGGACTATAGGGGTGGCGGAGCCGCCCCTGCGGCCAGCGGTCCCGATCTCGGATCTCGAACATCCGAGGGAACCGCTGGCGGGGGGAGGCCCGGCCAATTTGCCCGAGCCTCCGTGGTCGGGAATGTGGTGGGAGTCGAGGTCCCTCCGCACGCCGTATCGCGCGCGGGTGTACCAAAAACTCCTCCCATTTTCAAGAGGCTCCTCTTTTTCGAGGAGAGGCGAGAATGCGCAAGTGTGCTCGATGCGGTCCCTGCCGCACGCGCCGTTGCTGCCCGCTGCGCCGGTACAGACCCCTGAGGCTCTGATCGCGGGCGGCGCGGTAGCGCTCACGCCTGCGGTGTGCACGTTCAGCCGCTGGCCAGCCATTTGACAAACACCTGTGACGCGGGGCTTCGGCTCCGCGTCCAACCGCCGGAGGCGGTCATGCCGGTCACGATTACGACGGGGGCGAAGGAGCGGGCGGAGCGCATACCCTCCACCATCCAATTTCCGTACAGCGACATCACCGACGGGATTTCGGTAGCTGAGGGTCTTTTAAAGGGAGGGGGGCTGCCGCTCTCTCGTGATCAACTCGGCGCCGCCATGGGCCTCGTCCCCAATACGGGGAGTTTCAACACGAAGGTCAGCACGGCGCGCACGTTCGGGGTCATGGATGCCGTCGCCGGGAAATATCAACTGACTGATCTCGGCTTTGAGATCACAGACCCCGGTCGGCAGCGAGAAGCCCTGATCAAGGCGTTTCTTCACGTCGAGCTCTACCGCCGGGTCTATGAAGAGTTCAAAGGAAAGCGCTTGCCGCCGCGCCCGCACGGGCTCGAGCAGGCATTTATCAAGATGGGCGTTTCCCCAAAGCAGGCGAAGAATGCTCGCCTCGCCTTTGAGAAATCGGCTCGCATCGCAGGCTTCTACCCGAACGGGGACGAGGATCGCCTCGTGATGCCGTTCGGACCAGGCACGATAACGGCTGAGGATTGGGCTAACGCAGAGGTTGAAACCATACCCGCGCCAGCGCCACCTCCCTCCGCCCCAGCCGCCTCTAAGGTACTTGAGTATGAGCTTGTGGACCTTCTCAAGTCCGAAGGCATCGGAGAAGCTGAGAGCGAGGCGATATGGACGCTCGTCCGGTTCCTCACTGCGAGGAAAAAGGGTGGTTAGCCCCATAAGGTCGAAGGCGGCCCCTTTCGGAGCCGCCTTCCTCTTGTCTCAGGGGGGTGTGCGTCAAGCGCAGTGACCGTTTCCCCGAGCACGCAACGTGGACATAGCTATCAGGTATCTACCATGCAAGCGATTTTTTTAGAAGATGAAGGAAAGATTAACAGCTTCGTGGCTTCGATAAGCAAGCCACGACTGACAAAGTATCTGCAAGAATCCGGCGGCAAAATGAAGGACGCCCTCTTACTATACCACTGGAACTCACAGCTGTCCCAAGCCCTATACCTTCCGTTACAGAGCTGGGAGATCGCACTCCGCAATAAGTTGAATGACTTCCTCTGTTTTAAGTATGGCCCGAATTGGCCGTATGACCCTCGCGCCGTCCGGAATCTGACTGGGAAGGACGCCCGCCGTCTCCAAGAAACAATTGGCCGCCAAACGATCGATCGCAATGGCGTGCCGCCAACAACCAACCAGATAGTGGCCGACCTCAGCGCGGGCTTTTGGGTTTCACAGCTCGGCACGAGCTATGCGGTCCCCTACGGGTGGCATAACAATCTCAAGTGGCGCGTGTTTACAAACGATCAGACCATGACGCGAGAGGTTGCCGCCGGCATATGTAACGACCTGCTAGACCTGCGAAATCGGGTGGCCCATCATGAGCCCATCTTTTTGCGCCCGTTGGATGCCATGAAAGCAGACCTTGACGATATCCTCAACGCACTATGTGCTGGCACCGCTGCCTATATGGCGTCCGCTTGCTCATTTGCCGAAATCTGGGCGGCGAAGCCCGGCACCCAAATCCTCCTGGGTGAAATTGAACCCAAAAAAATAGAAGGCGCGAGCGGTACGGCGGGGGTATGAGCTACTGAGTCAAAGATATTACTGCCCTAATTCTCTTCCTGGCTCTGCGCCATCGGCTGGCGCTGTTTCATCGACCATAGCCGCCGCGAGCGTAGTGAAGGCCGGCGCCGCGAAGCCGCCGCGGACCTCGCCGAGACCAGCCAGGCCGCGGCCGGCGGCGAGCGGATCGACCTTTCGCGCGCCCTCGCCCGCCTCGAGCCCGTCGAGCGCGCCGCCTTGATCCTGTGCGAAGGCCATGGTTGGTCGCACAGCGAAGCGGCAGATATCCTGCGCTTGCCGCTCGGCACGCTCAAGGGCAATGTCCGGCGCGCCAAGGAGAAGTGCCGCGAGTATCTGGAGGTGAGCGCATGATCGGCGAGAGCGAGCTCGACGCGCTGCTGCAGGAGGCGCTGGCGCCGCCGGACCGGCCGGCCGACCGCGGCTTCGTCGCCCGCCTTGACCGCGTGGTCGCCGAGGCCGAGCGCTATCGCGCCGCCCGCGCCCTCCTGCTGCGCCAGCTCGCGAGCGAGGGCCTCGCGGCGGGCGCGATCGCGGGCAGCCTGTTCATGCTGGCACAGATCCCCGGATTGCGCGCGGCGATCGGGGCAGCGCCGGGCCTGGGATGGACGGCGCTCCTCGCCCTCTTCCTCTTCTGGCTCCTAATTCGCGGACGCTCCGCCGCGCTCGCCTGATTTGCCTCAGGCGGTGATCAGCCCGGCCGGGTGGCCGTCCGGGTCGCGGCAGAAAGCGAGCCAGACGTCCTCGCCCTCGACCTGCGCGATGCAGCGTGGCGGCTCCACGCCCTCCGCGCCCGCGGCGACCAGTGCCTCATAGGCGCCGGCCACGTTGGCGGTGCCGTAATAGAGGATCACTGCCCGCCGCTCTCGGGCTCTTCGGCTTGGCTCAGCATCAGCCGCGTCTCCCCGCACTGGAAGAAGGCGAGCCCGGGCTCGGCGTCGAACAGGTGCCTGAGGCCGAGTGTCTCCCCGTAGAATTTCTTCGATCGCTCCAGATCGCTCACCCCCAGCCCAACCTGCTTCATCCCCGTGATCTCGCCCACCGCCTTGCTCCTTCGATTAGCTGTGCTAAGCTTTCGATTCTCACAAAGATTAGCATAGCTAATATTTCGAGGAAACCGCCGCTGGCCGACCCCCGCACCGACGCCACCGCCGAGCGCCTCCATTCGGTCGCCGTGCGCATGCTGCGCATGGTCCGGCGCGAGGACCGGGCGAGCGGCCTTGGCGGCCCGCGCCTCTCCGCGCTCTCCGTCCTGGTCTTCGGCGGGCCGCTGTCGCTCGCCGGCCTCGCCGCCGCCGAGCAGGTCAGCGCGCCGACCATGACCCGGATCGTCGACGGCCTCGTCCGCGCCGGCCTCGCCACCCGCGCGCCCGAGCCCGACAACCGCCGCCGCGTCCGCATCGAGGCCACCGACGAGGGGCGCCGCCTGCTCGACGAGGGCCGCCGCCGCCGAGTACGCGTCGTCGCCGAGCGCCTCGCCCGCCTCGCCGACAGCGAGCGCCGCGCCGTCGAACGCGCCGTCGAGCTGCTGGAACGGGCGATGCGCTGAGGAACCCGCCCTAGTCAGGCCGCATTCCTGTGGTTATGGCCCGCGCAATCTCCTCCTCCGCAGGATCCGATTGAAATGAGCCTCCGCAACGTGGCGATCATCGCGCACGTCGATCACGGCAAGACGACGCTCGTCGACCAGCTGTTCCGCCAGTCCGGCACCTTCCGCGACAACCAGCGCGTCGAGGAAAGGGCGATGGATTCCAATGACTTGGAGAAAGAGCGCGGGATCACGATCCTCGCCAAGTGCACCAGCGTCGAATGGCGCGGCACCCACATCAACATCGTCGACACGCCCGGCCACGCCGATTTCGGCGCCGAGGTCGAGCGCATCCTGTCGATGGTCGACGGCGTGATCCTGCTCGTCGACGCCGCCGAAGGGCCGATGCCGCAGACCAAGTTCGTCACCGGCAAGGCGCTCGCGCTCGGCCTCAAGCCGATCGTCGTCGTCAACAAGATCGACCGCCCCGACGCCCGCCCGGCCGAAGTGCTCGACGAATGCTTCGAGCTCTTCCTGACCCTCGAGGCAAACGACGAGCAGCTCGACTTCCCGACCCTCTACGCCTCGGGCCGCGCCGGCTATGCGGGCGCGAGCGACGACGTCCGCTCCGGCAATCTCGATCCTTTGTTCGAGGCGATCGTCTCCCACGTCCCCGCGCCCGAGGCCAATCCGGACGGCCCGTTCCGGATGATCGGCGTCCTCCTCGACCGCGACCCCTTCCTCGGCCGCATCCTCACCGGCCGGATCGAGAGCGGCCGGCTGGAGGTCAACATGCCGATCAAGGCGCTCGACGTCGAAGGCCGCCAGGTCGAGACCGGCCGCGCCACCAAGGTCTTCGCCTATCGCGGCCTCGAGCGAGTCCCCGTCGAGACCGCCCAGGCGGGCGACATCGTCGCCATCGCCGGCCTCACCAAGGCCACCGTCTCCAACACCATCGCGGAAATGGCCGTCACCCGCCCGATCGCCGCCCGCCCGATCGACCCGCCGACGCTCGCCATGAGCTTCGCGGTCAACGACAGCCCCTATGCCGGCCGCGACGGCGACAAGGTGCAGAGCCGCGTCATCCGCGACCGCCTCGAGCGCGAGGCCGAGACCAACGTCGCCATCCGCCTCACCGAGAGCGCGGAGAAGGACGCCTTCGAGGTCGCCGGCCGCGGCGAGCTGCAATTGGGCGTGCTCATCGAGACGATGCGCCGCGA
The DNA here is from genome assembly GCA_036262495.1 of Allosphingosinicella sp. Taxonomy (GTDB): domain Bacteria; phylum Pseudomonadota; class Alphaproteobacteria; order Sphingomonadales; family Sphingomonadaceae; genus Allosphingosinicella. The sequence continues at coordinate 4,794 of DATAIU010000042.1, read as the reverse complement.
GGGCTTCGAGCTCTCCATCTCCCGCCCCCGCGTCCTCTACCGCGACGGCCCCAATGGCCGGGAAGAGCCCTATGAGACCGTCGTCATCGACGTCGACGACGAGCATTCGGGCACCGTCGTCGAGAAGATGGCGCAGCGCAAAGGCGAGATGACCGACATGCGCCCCAGTGGCGGCGGCAAGACCCGCCTCACCTTCAGCGCGCCCAGCCGCGGCCTCATCGGCTATCACGGCGAGTTCCTCTCCGACACCCGCGGCACCGGCATCATGAACCGCCTGTTCGAGCGCTACGGGCCGTACAAGGGCCCGATCACGGGCCGCCAGAACGGCGTCCTCATCTCGATGGAGCAGGGCGAGGCCGTCGCCTACGCCCTCAACATGCTGGAGGAGCGCGGCATGCTCTTCATCTCGCCCGGCGAGAAGCTCTACGAAGGCATGATCATCGGCGAGAACGCCAAGCCCCAGGACCTCGAGGTGAACCCTTTGAAGTCCAAACAGCTCACCAACTTCCGCGCGTCCGGCCCGAAGGACGAGAGCATAAGGCTGACGCCCCCGAAGCGGATGACCCTCGAGCAGGCGATCGCCTATATCCAGGACGATGAGCTGGTCGAGGTGACGCCGAGGGCGATACGGCTGCGCAAACGCCATCTGGATCCGCATGAGCGTAAGCGTCAGTCGCGGAAGCCTGAGGCGGCGTAATCAAGGCGTAGTCATGATTTCATCGGCTGGTAGGAGCCGCATTATGCGCTCCATTCGATCGAAGGACACCGCTCCGGAACTCACCGTGAGAAGCGCGCTCCATCGTAACGGGTACAGGTTCAGGCTTCATCGTACGGACCTACCCGGCAAACCCGATATTGTGCTGCCAAAGCACAAGGCTGCGGTCTTCGTGCACGGGTGCTTTTGGCACCAGCACCCTGACCCCGACTGCCGAAACGCGCAGCTGCCGCGAACGAACACAGGATATTGGACGCCGAAGCTCGCGCGGAATGTCAAACGAGATCGTGACGCTGCCGAGCGCCTCAGAACAATGGGCTGGAGAGTTCTGACCGTATGGGAATGCGAGACGAAGTCGGCTCAAAATCTAGCGCGTCTGCTCCGACAGCTACTCGGCTAAAGGTAGCTATCCCGCCAAATAATATTGGCGGGATTCACGAAAGCTGGAAAGTTTATGGATTTTGGGAGGTCTTTGTAATTAGGGCTGTTGGCGACAGCATCAGATAGCATCAAGGAGCCATCTGCCCGGATGCGGAGGTTACCCGAGTCGTATAGCCGGTGAATGTCCACTCTCATGCAGAACCCGTTGTTCTCGTGGTCTGCCCCATTGTTGGTGACAGGCACAATATGCGCCGCCTCCAGCACCTCCCCAATGGTCTCTCCCGTTAGAAAGCATCGGCCCTGATACGCCTTCATAATCCGCGATCGAAATTTGGATTGGCCTGTGCGCGCCAGCACGCGTGTAATCGCGCGCTGTCGCTCGATGATTGAGGGAAGAGGCGAGTGACGCACTTCGTCGACAGCCTGCTCAGCGCTTGCCTCATCTGCGAAAATCGATGCGTCACCGGCGGATGTCGCCGCATCAACGTCGAACAGCTCGTCTAAGTAGAAGCGCTGCTGATCCCGCATTCCTTTAGAAGCGTCGAGCCGCAACAAACCGAAGTTGGCGAGGAATAGCAAGAACTCGCGAGCAAGGCGCTTGTCGTTAGCCTCGGGCGCGCAATCCGGCCAGCCGCTCACGTTCAGTCGACCTCTCCGGTACTGAATGACGTGCCGGGCGATTATGGGCACGCTCGCTTTTATTCCTGCGAGCGGAATAACCACCTCAATCAGTTCCTCGTTGCTGAGCGAAGGCGAGTTCGGTTCAAATTGCCGTCCCAGCTCCTCGAGGATCTCGAGGATCAGCTTCAAGGGTCTGATGCGTACTCCGGACGCTTGCCACTTCGCAATCTCCTCGGGCGAATAGGTCGCGGGGTTGGGAAGAACAGTCTGCTGCACCATCAACGCCGCGAATTCACCCTGGGTGACGCCACCTTCGGCGACACGGCGGCCAAGGGTGGTCAGCTGGACGACCCCGGGCTCCGGCGCGACAAGGCCGGTGCCCCGCCAGTATTGCCCCGAGTTCCGGAAAAGGTTGCGAATGGGGTTGCGGGCAAGCGTAACCGGCGATCGCGTGGCAATTTGCACCGTTGCCAGCTCGTCATGGAGGCCCGTGCTTGAAAATGCCTCGCCCTCATGGTGCAATAGGGCACGAAGCACCCCAAGGAAGATCGGCGCTTGCAACAGGCTTTCGCTAGGCTGCACGCTTAGCCAGCGCCATTTGTAAGTGTCGAAAGGCTTCCCCGGTGTCACGCGGCGACCGCCTCCGGCTCGGAATCGCGAGCGGCTTCGACCGCAGCTGCCTTCAACAGCATGCGGCCGATCGCCTCGCCCAGCCGGGGTGGCACAGCATTCGCAATTTGCCTGTATGCCGACGTCTTGGTTCCCACGAAGATGAAGTTGTCAGGAAACGACTGCACGGCCGCCAGCTCGCGCGCGGTCATACGCCGATGATTGTCTGGATGGTGCAGCACGACAACACCCCCCTTCTCGTCCCCTCGCGCGGTGACGGTGGGCGAGGGCCTATCAGCGTCAATACGACGATGCCCCAGGTGGCCGTTGAACCGTAACTTATATCTGGAACACTCGTGATTGTACAGTCGGTTCGGCGTGTCCGGTTCCGGGTATCGCCCAAGCGCCTTCCCGACCGACAGCCAAGGCTTAAGCCGCTTCGACCTTGCGAGTTCCGGGTCGGCATGCGTCGGCGCCGGCGGGAAGGCCAGCGTTTCCGGAAGGTCGACCCGCTCGCCGACAATGATCATTCGCATCCGGCTCTGCGGCACGCCATAGTCCGCCGCATTCACCACTTGGTGATGCACACGATACCCCAGCGACTCGAACTCGCGAACAATCTTTCGAAGCATCGCGCCCTTTGCGAAGGACGCCAACCCCTTCACATTCTCACCTACAAAGTACCGCGGCCGCTTAGCACGGACCACGCGAACGAGCTGCTTGTAAAGCTGGTTACGGGGATCTTCCAAGCTTCGCGCCCAGTTGGCGATCGAAAAGCCCTGACAAGGAAAGCCGCCCACGACAACGTCACAGTCAGGAATCTCACTGCTTTTGATCTTGCAGATGTCGCGTGTGTCGATGTGGGCGCCAATGTTGCGCCGGTACGTCGCAGCCGCATCTTCAAAGATATCATTTGCCCACACAACGTCTAGGCCCGCCTGGATCAGACCAAGATCGAGCCCCCCCGCGCCCGAGAACAGAGAGACAACGCGCATCATGCTACCTTCTTGCTGGCTAAATGAAGTGGAAGCTGAGTACCGAGATGCCATCCAAAACGAACAGGAACAGCGTTTCCAACCTGGCGGTATGCGGAATTGAGTTTACCTACGAACTCGAAGTCTACAGGAAAGGTTTGGATGATTGCCTGTTCCCGGATTGACATGCGACGGTGATTGCGAGGGTGCTGAATGGCGCAGACGCCACCTTTCCCGTTTCCACGTGCAAGTATGGTAGGAGAGGGTTTGTCAGGATCGGTACGCCGATGTCCCGTAAAATTGCGGTTAGTGACCTTGTACAGAGAACAGACATGGTTCTTCAGATAATGGGCGTCTTCTGGTTCCGGAATGTCGGCTAGAGCTTGCGAGATTGTTACCCAGGGCTTGAGGCCCAGGACCTCAGATTTCGCGGGGTCTGCATGGCTAGCCTCAGGGAAAAAGTAATCCAGCCATTCCGGAAGATCTTTGCGAGTCCCTGCAATGATGACGCGCCTCCGCAATTGCGGAACGCCATAATCCGCGATGTTGAAGAGCTTCTTCTTTACACGATAGCCGGCGTCTGCGAAATCGGACTCGATTTTCTGGATAGCTTGGCCTCCCGCCAAACTGAGAATGCCTCGTACATTCTCTGCGAGGAAATAGAGGGGCTGCTTGTCTTGTACGACACGCAGGAATTCACGATACAAGCGGTTCCTCTCATCCTCTACAAAGCGAAGCATGTTTGCTTGGGAAAAGCCTTGGCAGGGGAAGCCCCCCACCACCACATCGCACTTTGGGATAGTCGACGACGGCACTTGCGTGATATCGGCGAGGGCGATCTCGGCGCCGATGTTTGCTTTGTATGTAGCTACGGCATCGGAGTCGAAATCGTTCGCCCATACGATCTGGTGCCCGGCCTGGATCAGGCCAAGATCCAGCCCGCCAGCACCGGAAAACAGCGACACGATTCTCATTGGGTCCCCCTGCGCGAGAGTAAAGGGAGGTTTGCGCGAACGCTAGTGGGCGATTAACCCCATCGCAGGAACGGGACAAGAACAAATAGGTTTCCTACAGCATCTCAGGTGCGCCATAAACTGGCCGATTCGCCGCGACTCGGCGGAAGAGCGGGAGGATGACGGATGCAGAAGAGAGGGGCCGCGCTCAGGGCGGTTCAGGACACGGTCCTTCGACAGGCTCAGGACGAGCGGGAGCCGGGGGCGGCGGGGGGGCCTCGACTGGGCTCGGGACAGGCGCCGTCGCTCGCCTTCACCCCCGTGCCGCGCCGCTACCGGCATGACGGATGGACACCGGAGCGGCAGGTCGCGTTCATCGAGGCGCTGGCCGACACGGGCCGCGCCAACCGTTCGTCACTTTTCAACCTCGCTTGACGGCCGAACCGTTGCCGAGGCTGGAGCAGAAGCATAAGCTGGCGCGATGAAAAACATGCAGGCCGACCTGTTCGCTGAAGACACTTGCCAGCGCAACACACTGCCG
>DATAIU010000041.1:0-28797 GCA_036262495.1 Allosphingosinicella sp. | reverse complement strand
GGGCGAGACGCGCGGGGTCGAGGGCGCCGCGGACGGTCCGCTCGAGGGCATCGCGACGGCGGCCGGCGAGAAGGTGCTGGCATTCTCGGCGGGCCAGGCCTTCGCTTTCACTCTGCCCGGCGCGGCGGGCGGCGCGGGCGGAGGCTCGGCATCGGACGGGGTCATCCTGGCGCCGATGCCGGGCCGCGTCATTGCCGTCGAGGCGCGCGACGGCGATAAGGTCGCCAAGGGGCAGAAGCTGGTGACGCTGGAAGCGATGAAGATGGAGCACAGCCTGACCGCGCCGTTCGACGGGGTCGTGGCGGAAGTCGCAGCCGTGGCGGGTGCGCAGGTGAGCGAGGGGGACAGGCTGGTGCGGGTGGAGAAGGGAGAATGAGAGGGACCGTCATCCCGGCGAAGGCCGGGGTCCCAGGGCGCGAACGCGCCGGCGCCTTTTTCTCGCTGGGGTCCCGGCCTTCGCCGGGACGACGGAGAATGTGATGCCCGGCCGCTATTACGAGCAGTGGACGATCGGGGACCGGATCCTCCATTTGCCGCACCGCACCGTCACCGAGACCGACAATCTGCTCATCTCGGCGCTGACGCATAATCCGCAGCCGCTGCATCTCGACGAGGAATATGCCGCGGCGACCGAGTTCGGGCGGATCGTCGTCAACGGCACCTTCACCTTCGCGCTGATGGTGGGGCTTTCGGTCGGCGACACGACGCTGGGGACGCTCGTCGCCAATCTCGGCTACGACAAGGTGCGCATGCCCAAGCCCGTCTTCATCGGCGACACGCTGCGCGCCGAGACCGAGGTGATCGCGCTCAAGGATTCGCGTTCGCGGCCCGACGCGGGGATCGTCACGTTCGAGCATCGGATGCTCAACCATAACGGGGAGCTCGTCTGCGTCTGCGAACGGACCGCGCTGATGCAGCGGGCCAAGAGATGAGGCTGCGCTCGCTCCTTTTCGTCCCCGGCGACCGGCCGGAGCGGATGGGAAAGGCGCTGGCGTCGGGCGCGGACGCCGTGATCCTGGACCTCGAGGATGCGGTTGCGGCCCCGGCCAAGGCGGAGGCGCGGCGGCATGTGGCGGCTTTCCTCGGCGCTAACCCGGGCGCGAATCTGTGGGTGCGCGTCAATCCGCTCGACGGGGACGAATGCGACCGGGACCTCGCGGCGGTCGCCGGCGCCCACCCGCACGGGATCGTGCTGCCCAAGGCCGAAGGCGGCGCCTCCGTCGACGAGCTGGCGCGTCGCCTTGGCGAGCGCGGCAACGCGACGGCGCGGATCCTCGCCATCGCCACCGAGACCCCCGCCGCGATCTTCCGGCTCGGCACCTATGGCGGCGCGAAGCGGCTGGCCGGGCTGACCTGGGGGGCGGAGGATTTGCCGACCGCGATCGGGGCCGCCACGTCGCGCGAGGAGGATGGGCGCTATGCACCGCCCTACGAGCTCGCACGCTCGCTCTGCCTGTTCGGGGCCGCCGCCGCCGGAGTCGCGCCGATCGAGACGGTCTATCCCGCTTTCCGCGACCTTGACGGGCTCGCCGCCTACGCGGCGCGGGCGCGGCGGGACGGGTTCACGGGGATGATGGCGATCCATCCGGCGCAGGTCGAAATGATCAACCGCGCCTTCACGCCGAGCGCCGCGGAGATCGAGGCGGCGCGCGCCGTGGTCGAGGCTTTCGCGGCGCAGCCGGGGGCGGGGACGCTGTCGCTCGATGGCCGAATGGTCGACCGGCCGCATCTCGTCCAGGCGCAGCGGATTCTGGCCGCCGCCGGCCAGGCGTGAGCGACGTCGCCGGAGCGGCTCTTGGGCTGCTGCTCGGCCTCGCCATCGGCTCCTTCCTTGCGACGCTGCTCGTCCGCTGGCCGCAGGGGCGGAGCGTCGTCGCGGGGCGCTCGCGGTGCGACAAATGCGGAAGGACGCTGGAGGTACGCGACCTCATTCCGGTCCTCAGCTGGTCGCTGGCGAAAGGCCGGTGCCGGCATTGCGGCGGGGCGATCGACCGGCGCCACCTCGCGGCCGAAGCGGGCGCCGCGATGATCGGGCTCACCGCCATCCTGGCGCATCCGATGCCCCTGGCGCTGGTGACGGCGGTGTTCGGCTGGTGGCTGTTCCTGCTCGGGGCGCTCGACGTCGAGCATGAGTGGCTGCCGGACCGCCTGACCTGGCCGCTGCTGCTCGCCGGGCTGGCGACGGGCTGGGTCGGGTTCGGCGCGCCGCTCGAGGCGCGGGCCATCGGCGCCGTCGCGGGTTTCGCCTCCCTGTGGCTGATCGCGGCGGCCTACAAGGCGTTGCGGGGCCGCGAAGGGCTGGGCGGCGGCGATCCGAAGCTGTTCGCGGCGCTCGGGGCCTGGCTCGGCTGGGCGCAGCTGCCGCTGGTCTTGGCCGGCGCGGGACTGATCGGCCTCGCCGTGCTCACGCTGCGGCGGCTGAAGGGCGAGAAAGTCGCCGCGGACGACCGCCTCCCGCTCGGCGCGCTGATGGCGCTCGCGGCCTGGCCGATCTGGATCGTCACCGTCCCGCTCTAGAGGGCGAAGGCGCTTGCGCGGCGGGTGAAAAGCTGGGAGGTTCGGCGGCTGCGGCGAATCCGCCCCGGAGGCGGCGCCAAGGCATTGTTCGGGCGGTGGAATTTGGTGCGCAGCGGGGGCTGCCGAGAGGGGTTTTGGGGTTGATGCGCCTTGCTTTCAACGGTCCCGCTGGACGGCTCGCCCGCCGCGCGCGCCGCCTCGACGCCTGGACTTTGCTCCAGGGCGCCCTCCTCGTCCTGATCGTCGTGCAGGGCGCGCGTCTGGCCTGGACGCTGGCCAGGCCGATCGATGTGCCGGTGACATCCCGGATCGAGCCGACGCCCGTCTCGACGGCGGTCCTGGGCGGCTTCGACCCCTTTTTCCGGCTGTCCGGCGCAAGCGGTCCGGCGGTGGTGACTTCGCTCAACCTCAAATTGTTCGGAGTTCGGCAGGACCAGGCCTCCGGACGCGGCTCGGCGATCATCGCCGGCTCCGACGGGAAGCAGAAGAGCGTCGGCGTCGGCGAGGAAGTGGAGCCGGGCGTGGTGCTGAAGGCCGTCGAATTCGACAGCGTGACGATCAGCCGCAACGGCCGCGACGAGCAACTCTTCATGGACCAGTCAAAGCCCGCGTCCGGCGAACCCGCTTCGGGAGCGCCGCCGCCGGTCGCATTGCCCGCGATTCTGCCCGTGACGGTCGTTCCTCCCGCCGGGAGCGCGGCCGGGGATATCTCCGCCTCGCCGCGAATGACCGGCCGCAGCGTGACCGGGGCGGTGGTCGGCCCGCGCGGCAGCGGCGAAGCGCTGAGGGCGCTCGGCCTCGCGCCCGGCGACGTGGTGATTTCGGTCAACGGACGCCGCATCGGTTCGGCCCAGCAGGCGGCAGGCCTGGGCGCGGCCATCGGCAGCGGCCGCGGGGTCGTTCTCCAGGTCGAAAGAGGCGGCCGGGTCGTGACGCTGCGCCCGGGAGACCGGAGGTGAGGCGGGCGCTCCTCGCTCTCGGCCTCGCCATTGCGGTCGCCGTCGCGCCGGCGCCGGCTTGGTCGCAAAATACGGTCAATTTCCGCGACGCCGACATACGCGCCTTCATCGAGGACGCGGCGCGGGTGACGGGGCGCACCTTCATCGTCGACGCGGCGGTGCAGGGCCGAGTCTCGGTTGTGACGCAGCGGCCCTTGTCGCGGTCCGAATATTTCGAGCTGTTCCTCTCGACGCTGCGCGCCAACGGCCTGATCGCGGTGCCGCTGGCGGGCGGCGGTTTCCGGATCCAGCCAGTGGCCGGAGCCGCGGCGAGCGGCGGGCGTATCGGCACGCGCGGCGGCGCGAACAGCTTCGTCACGGAAATCCTCCGGACGCGCAGCATCGAGGGGACCGCTGCGCTCGAGACGCTGCGGCCTCTGGTCAGCAAGGAAGGCTCGATCACGGCGACCCGCAACTCGATCGTGGTCGCCGATTTCGCGGACAATGTCCGCCGCATCCGCCAGGTCCTCGCCAGCATCGACCGCGACAACTCGACCCAGCGCGTCGTGCCGCTGCGCAACGCGGGCGCGCGCGAGATCGCGCAGTCGCTGAACGCGCTGATGGAAGGGGCGGGGGGCGAGGGGGGCCGGGCCGTCGTCGTGGTGCCGATCGACAGCTCCAATTCGATCGCCCTGCGCGGCGACGCCGCGACCGTCGCCCGCCTCGCCGCGATGGCCGAGGAGCTGGACGAGCGCGCGGCCAACGGCACCGAGATCCGAGTCATCTTCCTCCAGCACGCCGACGCGGCCCAGCTGCTGCCGGTGCTGCAGCAATTGCTCGGCCAGCCGGTCACCCAGCCGCCGCCGACGCCCGGCCTTTCCCGAAGCCAGGAGATGCGGGGCTCCACGACGCGGATGGGCGGCGGCCAGCCGGCGATCCGCACCACGACGACCAACTTGCCCGATGTTTCCACCGCGGTGGAGGTCGGCGCCATGGGCGTCAGCATTTTCGGCCCGCGCGGCGCCGTGGTGACGCGCTTCCAGGGCGCGAACGCGCTCGTCATCGCGGCGTCCGCCGACGTGCAGCGCCAGCTCGGCGAGGTGATCCGCCAACTCGACACGCGGCGGCAGCAGGTGCTCGTCGAGGCGATCATCGTCGAGATTTCGGACAATGCGGCCAAGCGCCTCGGCGTCCAGCTGCTCCTCGCCGGGCTCGGCGGCAGCAACATCCCGTTCGCGGTGACGAACTATTCGAACGCCAACCCGAACATTTTGACGCTCGCGGGCGCCGCCGCGGCCGAGAAGCTGCGCAGGACGACGACCACGGTCAACGGCCAGGTCGTCACGACGAACCAGAGCTCGCCGGTCGCCGACGCTCTCCAGGAGGCCGCGGTCAATTCGGTACTGGGGGCCACCGGCGGCATAGCGGGCCTGGCAGTGCGGGCCGGCGATGCGATCCTCGGCGCGATCGTCAACGCCGTGAAGTCCGACAGCAAGTCGAACATTCTTTCGACGCCCTCGATCATGACGCTCGACAATCAGGAGGCGCGGATCCTCGTCGGCCAGGAGATTCCGATCACAACGGGCGAGGCGCTCTCGCCCAATTTCGACAACCAGTTCCGCACCGTCGACCGCGAGAATGTCGGTATCACGCTGGAGGTGCTGCCCCAGATCAACGCGGGGGGCTCGATCAAGCTGAACCTGCGCCAGGAAGTGAGCTCGATCGCGGGGCCCGTGTCCGGCAAGTCCGCCGACCTCATCCTCAACAAGCGCGAGATCGAGACGGTGATCACCGTCGACGACGGCGAGATCGTCGGGATCGGCGGCCTGCTCGACGACAATGAGCGGCGCACACTCGAGAAGATCCCGTTCCTCGGCGACCTGCCGGCAATCGGCAATTTGTTCCGCTCCAAGAGCCGGTCGCGCGCGAAGACCAACCTGATGGTTTTCATCCGCCCGACCATCCTGCGCTCGACCGAGGACGCGCGGGCGATGACCGAGCGCCGCTACGGCTACATTCGCGGCATGCAATATCAGCAGAACCCGGACGAGGAGCCGAGCCTCGACGAGCTGGTCCGCGAATATATGGGCATGGCGCCGCCGGGCCCGCCGCCCGCGCCGCCGCCGCCCCTCGATCCGGCGAGCTACGCGCCGGTGGCGAAGCCCGGGGATCAGGTGGTCACGCCTGCCGGGGCGACGCCCAAGTGAGCACCCACCGTCATCCCGGCGAAAGCCGGGATCCCGGCACGGAAGGTCGCGAGCCTTCTCCCCCGGACTCCGGCCTCCGCGGGGGTGACGAGGTGGCTCCGGCCGCCTCGAACCTGCCCTACCTCTTCGCCAGGCGCGCCGGGGTCGCCCTGGTCGGCGAGGCCAACGGCCATGCGCGAGTCGCGTTGCGCGAAGGCGCCGATCCGCGCGCGCTGATCGAGGCGCGGCGGGTGCTGGCGCGGCCGCTGGAAGTCGAGACGGCATCGGCCGAAGCGTTCGACCGGCTGCTGTCCGAGCGCTACGCCATGGCCGAGGGCGCGGCCGCCGATGCCGCGGGCTCCCTGGGCTTCGGCGACGAGCTCTCGCATCTCGCCAGCGACCTGCCCACCGCCGAGGACCTGCTCGACAGCGCCGACGACGCCCCCGCCATCCGGCTGATCAACGGGCTCATCGCCGACGCGGCGCGGCGCGGCGTCTCCGACATCCATATCGAGCCCTATGAAAGCGGTCTCGTCGTCCGGATGCGGATCGACGGCGTGCTTCGCGAGACCTTGCGCATGCCGCCGCACGTCGCGCCGGTCGTCGTCAGCCGGATCAAGGTGATGGCGCGGCTCGACATCGCCGAGCGGCGCGTGCCCCAGGACGGCCGGATCGGCCTGACGCTCGGGGGGAAGCTGCTCGACGTCCGGGTCTCGACCCTGCCGAGCCGGGCGGGCGAGCGCGTCGTGCTGCGCATCCTCGACAAGGAGAATGCCGGCATCGACCTCGGCTCGCTCGGCATGCCCGACTCGGTCCACGTTCTCTTTCGCGAGGCGCTGGCGGAGCCGAACGGCATCGTCCTCGTCACCGGGCCGACGGGGTCGGGAAAGACGACCAGCCTCTATGCGGGGCTTCGCCTCCTCAACGACGGCACCCGCAACATCCTCACGGTCGAGGACCCGGTCGAATATGCAGTCGACGGCGTCGGCCAGACACAGGTCAATCCCAAGGTCGGCCTGACTTTCGCGGCCGGCTTGCGCGCTATCCTGCGGCAGGACCCGGACGTGGTGATGGTCGGCGAGATACGCGACCGCGAAACTGCGGAGATCGCCGTCCAGGCCTCGCTCACCGGGCACCTCGTCCTCTCGACCGTCCACACCAACGACGCGGTCGGCGCGATCACTCGGATGCGCGACATGAAGGTCGAGCCCTTCCTGCTCGCCTCGACGCTGCGCGCCGTGATCGCGCAGCGGCTGGTGCGGCGGCTCTGCCCGGGCTGCAAGGAGGCGATCCCGGCGGATGCGCCGGTGGCTGCGCTGACCGGCATCGAGGAAGGGACGCCTATCCACGTGGCGCGCGGTTGCGGCCAGTGCGGCGGCAGCGGCTATAGCGGGCGCACCGGCGTCTTCGAGGCGGTGAGGGTCGACGATACGATCCGCCGCCTCATCAACGCGGACGCCGACGAGGTCGCCATCTCCGCCCACGCGTTCAGGAATTCGCCGAGCCTGGCGGCGGCGGCCCGGGCGCTGGTCCGCGAGGGCGTCACGAGCGTCGAGGAGGCCGTCCGGATCACCCGCCGGGAGGCGGAGAATGTCTAGGATCGCTACCTGCTCCCCGGCGAAGGCCGGGGTCCAGCGGCTCAGGCTTGTGGGCCCCGGCCTTCACCGGGGCACTCATGGCGGGCGCCATGAGTGAATATGCCTATCTGGTGCTCGACCGCGCCGGCAAGGAGCGGCGCGGTTCGCTGCGCGCGGCGAGCCCCGACGAAGCCCGCGAGAAGCTGAGCGCGCGCGGCCTGTTCGTCGTCAAGATGGAATCGGCGGGCGGCGAGGCGGCGCCGCCGCTCCTCTCGCGCCACACCCTGACTCGCCGGAAGCTCGGGGCGCGCCAACTGACCATCTTCACCCGCCAGCTCGCGACGCTGGCGCAGGTGAGCCCCCTCGAGGAGGCGTTGCGCACCATCGCCCGGCAGACCGAGAAGGACCAGGTGCGCGAGATATTGATGTCGGTGCACGGCTCGGTGCTGGAGGGCCGGCGGCTGTCCGAAGCGATGGCGCGCGAGGCGGCGAGCTTCCCGCCGCTCTACCGCGGCATGGTCGCGGCAGGCGAGGGATCGGGGACGCTGCCGGTCATCCTCGAACGGCTGGCCGGCCTGCTCGAGCGCCAGGCGCAGGTCAGGAGCAAGGTGCTGAGCGCGGTCGCCTATCCGACGATCCTCGCGGTGGTGGCCGCCTTCGTCGTCTTCGCGCTGATGGTCTTCGTCGTGCCGCGCGTCGTCGAGCAGTTCGAGGACGTGGGCCAGCGGCTGCCCTTCCTCACCCGCGCGGTGATCGGCACGTCCCGCTTCCTCGCCGGCTGGTGGTGGGCGCTCGCCCTCGCGCTCGTCGTAAGCGGAGTGATCGGAACCCGGGCCCTGCGCGACGAGGCGCTGCGCCTGCGCTTCGACCGCTTCCTGCTCCGCGTGCCCTTGCTCGGCCGGCTGCTCCGCGACCTCCACGCTGCGCGGATGGCGCGGACCCTCTCGACGATGGTGGCGAGCCGCCTGCCTCTGCTCGAGGGCCTCAAGCTGACGACCGAGACGGTCCACAACCGCGCGTTGCGGCGGGCGACCGCTCAGATCGCGGAGAGCGTCAGAACCGGCGGCAGCCTGTCCGGCGCTCTGAAACGCGCCGGGCTTTTTCCACCCTTGCTGGTCTACCTCGCGGCGAGCGGCGAGGCGAGCGGCCGGCTCGATTTGATGCTGGAGCGCGCCGCCGACTATCTCGAGCGTGAGTTCGACAGCTTCACGACGACCGCGCTGGCCCTGCTCGAGCCGGCGATCATCGTCGTGATGGGCGCGATGGTCGCCGTCATCGTGCTCTCGATCCTGCTGCCCATCCTGCAGCTCGACACCCTGGCCGGAGGTATCAGATGAGGAAAGAGCGTCACCCCGGCGAAGGCCGGGGTCCCAGGGAGAAAAGACACTCCGGCCAATCCCTCCGGGGCCCCGGCCTGCGCCGGGGCGACCAGCCTGAAGCCGAACGCGGCTTCACGCTGGTCGAGCTGATGGTGGTCATCGTCATCATCGGGTTGCTCGCGACGGTGGTGATCATCAACGTCCTGCCGGCGACCGACAAGGCGGCGGTCACCAAGGCCAGGGCCGACGTCGCGACGCTGGAGCAGGGGGTCGAGATGTACCGGCTCAACCGTCTTCGCTATCCGAGCGCGGACGAGGGGCTGCAGGCGGTCGCGCGCGAGGGCTATGTGAAGCGCCTGCCGAAAGACCCGTGGGGCAATCCCTATCGTTACGCCGCGCCGGGCCGGAACGGACGGTCGTTCGACATCTATTCGACCGGCGCCGACGGCCGCGACGGCGGCGAGGGGAAGGACGCGGACATCGGCAATTGGGACGATTGAGGTTGAGGAGCAAAGGCTTCACGCTGGTCGAATTGATGGTGGTCCTCGTGATCGTCGGGCTGTTTTCGGCCGCGGTCGTCCTGGCGATTCCGGACGAGGGCGGCGGCGTCCGCGCCGAGGCGCTCCGCTTCGCCGCGCGGGCGCAGGCGGCGCGCGAGCTCGCCGTCACCGGCAACAGGACGATCGCGGTCCGTCTCGATGCGCGCGGCTACGGCTTCCGGCTGCGCCGTGCCGGGGCGTGGGAGGCGGTCGCCGAGAAGCCGTTCGCGGATACGCTCTGGCAGGAAGGAACGGTCGCGGCGATCCGAGGGCCCAATCGCAGCATCGTCTTCGACCCGACCGGGTTTGCGGAGCCGGCGCAGCTGCGCCTTGCGCGGGGAGGGCGAAGCGCAATCGTCGAGATCGCGGACGGGGGCCAGGTGCATGTCGCGCCCTGAGCCCGGGCAAAGCGGGTTCACGCTCGTCGAGATGATGGTCGCACTCGCCATCTTCAGCCTCGCGGCGCTGGCGCTGCTCCGTCTCGAAGGGGCGAGCGTCGCGACGGCGGGGATGCTGGAGGAGCGCGCTCTGGCGCAGGTCGTCGCGCGCAACCTCGCCGTCGAAACGCTTACCGACCCCGAGCCCCCCGCTTTCGGCCCGAGCCGGGGCGAGACCGTCAATGCCGGGCACACGTGGCGTTGGCGCCGCGTCGTCGGGCGCTCGCCGGAGCCGCGGATCCAACAGATAAGGATCGAGGTCGCGAGCGAGAGCGGAAACCCGGCCGCGGCGCTCACCCTGTTCCGGCGGGGCCCGCAATGAGGCGCAACGGCTTCACCCTCTTGAGGCGTTCCGCCGAGCACGGCTTCACTCTGGTCGAGCTGCTCGTCTCGCTGTTCATCTTCGGCCTGCTCTCGGCCGCGGGCGTCGCGATGCTGGCTTTCGGCGCGCGCGCGCAGGAGAATGTCGGGGGACGGCTCGACGAGCTCGGGGGCTTCAGACGGGCGGGCGCTTTACTGACCGGCGACCTCGCCCAGGCCGCGCCCCGCCTGGTTCGTGACGGCGCCGGGGCGGGCGGACCGGCCTTCGTCGGGGCGAGCGGCGAGCAGGGGGGCCTGCTGCTCGCCTTCGTCCGGCGCGGCTGGGAGAATGTCGACGAGGCGCCGCGGCCGTCGCTGCAGCGCGTCGAATACAGCCTCGTCCGCGGTCGACTCGAGCGGCGGGCTTACCCGATGCTGGACGGCGCGGCGCCGCTTGCCGGGGTCGCGGTGGCGGAGGAGGTCCGGCGGGTGCGGCTGAGCTATCGTGACGACGAGGGCCATTGGCGCGAGCGCTGGGACCCCAAGAACCCGGCCGACCTGCCGCGGGCCGTCGAGCTGGTGATGGACACGGCGCCCACCGGCACGACGCGCCAGCTTTTCCTGACGGGAACGCCGCTTTGAGGCGACCGGTCCGCCCTTCCGAGCGCGGCGCGGCCTTGCTGGCGGTGCTCTTGCTGGTCGCGATCATGGGCGCACTCGCCGCCGCCGCCTTCGAGCGCGTGCGACTGTCGACGGCGCTGGCGCTGAACGGCGCCGCCCTCGACCAGGCGCGGGCCTATGCGATCGGCGTCGAGGGCCTGCTCGCCTTGCGCATCGACGACCTCGCCGCGGAAAGCCCCGACCTCACCAATCTCGAGGGCAATTGGAACGGCACGCGGCGGACGATTCCGCTTCCGGCCGAAGGCAGCGCAGAGGGGACGATCCGCGACGGCGGAAATTGCTTCAACTTGAACAGCCTCGTCGAGGGTGGCCTCGCCACCGGGCTGAAGCGGCGCGACGCCGGAGCGCAGCAATTTTCGAACCTGATGGTCGTCCTCGGGCTTCCCGAGCCGAAGGCGCGCGCCATCGCCGGCGCCGCGGCCGACTGGGCCGACGGCGACGGGGTCCGCGGGCCCGACGGCGCCGAGGACGAAGCCTATGCCGCCGGCGACCCCGCCTACCGATCCGGAAACACTTTGTTCGCCGATCCGAGCGAGTTGCGCGCCGTCGCGGGCGTGAGCCCGGAGATCTACCGCGTCCTGCGGCCCTGGCTGTGCGCGCTGCCGGTCGCCGAGCTTTCGCCGATCAACGTCAACACCCTGCTGCCCGCCCAGGCGGCTCTGCTCGTCATGCTCGATCCGCGCCAGGCGGAGGTCGGGCGGGTCCGCGCCCTTCTCGCCGACCGGCCGGCGCGCGGCTGGGCGACGATCGAAGATTTCTGGCCGGAAGCCGCCGGGGCCGGCATAGGCCGCGCCCTCGATCCGATGTCGCAGCTTCAGACCAGGACGGCCTGGTTCGGGCTCGATCTCCTAATCCGCTTCCAGGGCGGCGAGATGGAGGAGAGCGCGCTCGTCGACGCCCGCTCGCGCCCGGCGCGAATCGTCGCGCGCCGCTGGGGGTCGGGGGAGTGAGCGACTTCCTGCTCGTCTTCCTGAGCCGCGCCGAAGGGGTTGACGGCTGGCTGCGCCTCGTCGGGGAAGCCGTCGTGGCGCGAGGGCAGGGGACCGACGGCATCGACGCACAGCGCGGCGCCCCGGTCGTCGCGGTGGCGCCGGGCGAGGAAGTGAGCCTGCGCTGGCTCGAGCTGCCCGGTGGGCTCGCCCGCGCGCAGGCCGCCGCCGCGGCCGGCCTGATGGCGGCCGATTTCCTCGCCCAGCCGATCGACCAGCTCCATGTCGCGGTGGGCGACGAGGATGGACCGGACCGTTGCGCCGCTTTCGTCCCGCAGGAACGGATGGAGCGATGGCTCGCGGCCCTTGCCGGTGCGGACATCGAGGCGGACCGGCTGATTCCGGAGTCCTTACTCCTGCCGCCCCCCGACGAAGGGTTCGCCTGCTGCGACACCGGCTTGATCCGCCTCTACCGCGGGCCGAACGAAGCTTTCGCGGCCGAGTCGGAGCTCGGCGCCTTGCTGCTCGGCGGGCGGAGTTGCGCGGAGCTGGACGGCGCGGCTTTCGAGGCGGGGCTCGGGGCCGCGCTTGCGGTCGCGGACGTCGACCTTTTGCAAGGGCGCTTCGGCCGCGGCCGGCGGTTGCGGGTCGACGCAGGCCGGGCCCGGCGGCTCGTGTTGCTCGTCGCCGCGCTGCTGCTGCTCAGCCTGGCGGTGCAGGTCGCCGCGATCGCGCGCTACAGCTTTGCTGCCGACGCCGCCGAAGAGGAGATCCGGCGGATCGCGGCGCAGGCACTGCCGCGCAGCGCGGGCGTGTCCGATCCGGCCCGCGCCCTCGCCGCCCGCCTCGCCGAATTGCGCGGTGGGGGGTCCGGCTTCACCGCCACGAGCGCTTCCTTGTTCCAGGCGGTCAAGGGGACGCCGGGCGTCGAGCTCTCCGCTCTCTCGTTCGGCCCGGAGGGGGTCTTGCGCGCCACGGCGACGGCGGACAATCCGGCGGCGCTCGACGCGCTGCGCCAGCGCCTTGAGGCGTCGGGATTCTCGGTCTCGTCCGCGGCACCGCGCACGGCGGGCGGGCGACGGGTATCCGAGCTTGTGGTGCAGCCCAGATGACGGACGGGCTCAAAGCGATGTGGGCGGGCCGAACCCGCCGCGAGCGATGGCTGATTGCCGTCATGCTCGTCCTGGTGGCCGGCGTCGCGGGCTGGCTGATGGTGCTCCGCCCGCTCGGCGCGATGCTGGCGGACGCGAAGGACCGGCACGAGCGCGCCGTGGTCGCTCTGGCCGAAGCCCAATCCGACAGGGCCGCCATTGCCCGCCTGGAAAAGCTACCAAGGCCCCCAGCCGGGACGGCGCTCGATGCGCTGGTGGGCCGTGCCGCCGCGGATGGCGGCTTATCGCTGGCCCGGCTCGAGGCGATTGGCGAGGGGCGGGCCGCGATCGTCATCGACGCCGCCCGCCCCGCCGTTCTTTTCGGCTGGATCGCCGAGCTGGAGACGCGGCGCGGCCTGCTCGTCGAGCGGATCACCGCGACGGCGAATGCCGACAGGACGCTGTCCGCGCAGATCGTCTTCCGCGCGCGTGGCAGCCGCTAGCTCAGACGGGTCGCCCGTCGGTGGCGTCGAGGCCCGCATCGTCCTCGCGATAGCGGCTTTCGATGAAGCGGCCCTGGGTCTCGAAGGCCTGGCGGTCCTGGTGCGTCAGCCGCTGGCCGATGTCGCCGAGCGCCTGCGCGGCGGCGTCGAGGCTGACGACGAGCCGCTGGTCGGCGGTCAGGCCCTCGCCATCGGGCTGCTGGCGGTGCGAGGCGGGGATGCGCTCGTAGCGCTCGATCAGCTCGGGGAGGTGCTTGCCCATCAGCCGCCGCGCGTCCTGGGCGAGCGGATCGAGCGCGTCGACGTCGCCGAGGCGCGATTCGAGCAGAGGCAGCTGGGCGCTGATCGCATCGACCCGCCGCGCGGCCGGCGCAGGCAAAGCGGCGCGCTCGCGCACCAGCAGCCCTTCGAGTTGGCGCACGATGGTCGGCGTGGCGAGCTGCTCGCTCCACTGGATGCGCTTCGGCTCGGACGGCCAGACCGAGAAAAGGATCATCAGGGCGAGCGTGGCGAGAGCGACGAGGAACAGGCCGGTGACGCCGATCGGGCCCACGACCATGCCGAAGGCGACGGTCGCGACGATAAGCGCGCCGATCGCCATGCCCATGTTGGCGATGCGGCGCACCAGCGATCCCATCGCCCGGCCGTAATAGCGGCGGCGGGCGCCGGCATATTCGATCGATTTCCCGTCGAGCCGAGCGAAGGTCGCGTCCATCTTCGCGATCACTTCGTCGACGGGACGGGGGGGCCGGGCCATGGGCTCAGCTTTCGACCGGCGTCAGCAGGGCTGAGGCCGCGCTGCCGCCGCCGCTCGCCAGCCGGTTTTGCTCGACGCCCTCGGCGCGGGCGATGTAGCCGCGGCTCTTCTCGACCTCGCTGGAGAGGGTGTCGACGGTCTGCTTCATGCTGGCGAGCGCCTCGACCTTGAACGTGTCGATCGTGTCCATCGTGTCGTAGATGTTCTGGAAGGCGCGCTGCAGAGTCTCGAGCGGGATCGTCGCGGAAGCGGCCTGCTTGTGGATCTCGCCGGTCTGGTTCTTCAACATCGAGCCGGTGCTGTCGATGACGTTGGCGGTCGTCGTGTTGAGCGCCGTGATCTGGTCGAGGACGAGGCGCTGGTTGGTCAGCGCCTGCGCGACCGTCACCGCGGTGCGGAGCGCCGAGACGGTGGTGGTGGAGGCGCGGTCGACGCCCTTCACCAGCTCGACATTGTTCTTCTTGACGAGGTCGAGGGCGAGATAGCCCTGCACCGTCACCGCCATCTGGGTGAGGAGATCGGTGGTGCGCTGGCGGGTGTAGAAAAGCGCCGTCTCGCGGATCGCCTTGGCCTTGGCGGGGTCGGTGGCGTCGAGCTCGTTCGCCTTCTCCTCGAGCTTGGCGTCGAGCGCCTTGGAGATGTGGATCATCTGCTCGAGATTGCCCATCGTCTTCCACATCGCCGCGCGCTCGGTGTCGATCGCGGCATTGTCCATCAGCAGCTCGTCCTTGCCGGAGGCGAGGCTCGAGAGGATCTTCGAGATGTGCGTCTGGGCCGACTGATACTTCTGGAAGTAATTGCCCAGCTTGTTGCCGAACGGGATGATGCCGAGGAAGCGGCGCGGCTTGCTGAGGCCGCCCTGGCGGCCGGGATCGAGCGTCTCGACGGTGCGGCGGAGCTCGGAGAGGTCGGCACCGATGCCGCTGTCCTTGTCGATCGCCTTGACCGGCCGGTCGAGGAAACGGTTCGAGTGGCCCGCGGCCTCCATGATCTGCTTGCGGCCCATGTTGGTCAATTCGTCGACCTTCCGGCCGAATTCCGGGCTGTTCGCGTCGGCGGCGACCAGCTCGCCGACGAACTTGTCGACGACGGTTTCCAGCTTCGACTTCACGCCGTCCTCGATAGGCACGAGCCCGGCGGCCTGTTCAGGCTCGACCGCCGTCAGCGTTTCGGGCGCTTCGAGCTTCAGCTTGGTTTCGGTCTGCGTGGCCATGAAAACGCGCTCCTCGTCCCTTTGGCGGCTAGATGGGGCAGGGGGGCCGCGCTGCGCAAGAGGGAAAGTGTATTATTCTACTAAGGCACCTGCGGGGGCCGCGTTCATCCAGCCTTGCAGCGCTTCCTCGGCACGCCGCGTGTAGGCGCGCTTGCGGTCGGCCTTGCGGGCCTTGCCGTCGACCGGTGGGAACAGGCCGAAATTGACGTTCATCGGCTGGTAGGCCGAGGCGTCCGCCCCTCCGGTGATATGGCCGAGGAGGGCGCCGAGCGCGGTTTCGAGCGGCGGCGGCGTTAGCGTCTCGCTTCGCAACTCGGCGGCGGCGAAGCGGCTGGCGAGGAGTCCGATCGCGGCGGATTCGACATAGCCTTCGCAGCCGGTGATCTGCCCGGCGAAACGGATGTGCGGGGCTTTCTTCAGCCTGAGCGTCGCATCGAGCAGGCGCGGCGAATTGATGAAGGTGTTGCGGTGAAGCCCGCCGAGCCGCGCGAATTCGGCTCGCTCGAGGCCCGGAATGGTCCGGAACAGCCGGACCTGCTCGGCATGCTTCAGCTTGGTCTGGAAGCCCACCATGTTCCAGAGCGTCCCGAGCGCATTGTCCTGCCTGAGCTGGACGACCGCATAGGGCCAGCGCCCGGTCCTGGGATCATCAAGGCCGACGGGCTTCATCGGCCCGTAGCGAAGCGTATCGACGCCGCGCTCCGCCATCACCTCGATCGGCATGCAGCCCTCGAAATAGGGCGTGTTCTTCTCCCATTCCTTGAACCCGGTCTTCTCGCCGTCGAGGAGGCCCTGGTGGAAAGCGAGATACTGGTCCCTCGTCATCGGGCAGTTGATGTAGGCCGCCTCTCCCTTGTCCCAGCGCGACGCCAGCCAGGCGACGTCCATGTTGATCGTGTCGCGGTGGACGATGGGGGCGATGGCGTCGAAGAAAGCGAGCGCGTCCGATCCGGTGGCCGCGCCGATCGACTCGGCAAGCGTCATTGCCGTGAGCGGCCCGGTCGCGACGATCGTCGGGCCGGAGGCGGGGAGGGCATCCACCCTCTCGCGCGCGACCTCGATATTGGGGTGCGCGAGGAGGCAATCGGTGACCGCCGCCGCAAAGCCGTCGCGGTCGACCGCGAGGGCGGATCCGGCCGGGACCCGGTGGGCGTCCGCAGCGCTCATGATCAGCGAGCCCAGCGCCCGCATCTCCGCGTGGAGCAGGCCGACGGCATTGTGCTCGCCGTCGTCGGACCGGAAGCTGTTCGAGCAGACCAGCTCGGCGAGGCTGTCGGTGTGGTGCGCCGCCGTCGTCTCGCCCGAGCCGCGCATCTCGGACAAGCGCACCTTTACACCCGCCTCGGCGAGCTGCCACCCCGCTTCCGACCCGGCGAGGCCGCCGCCGATTATGTGGACTTGGTGACTCATCGCGCGGCTCTATATGGCAATCACCAGCGGAAAAGGAGCGGCGAGTGAGACTTTCCGAGTTCATTAGAGAGGCGCTGACTGATATCGCCTATGGCGTGCACGAGGCGAAAGTAGACAGCCAGGAACTCATGGCCATCGTCCCGGGCAACCTGAATGGCGAAACGCAGATCGAGAAAAGCTACATTGAGTTCGATATCGCAGTCACGGCCGTGGACACGCGCACAGCTTCCCGGAGCGGCAAGAGGGGAGGCGAGGCTGGAATATCCGTTTTGTCACTTAAGGCCGCGATCTCTAGAGAGCGGTCGCTGGCAGACGCGGCCAGCTCATCGGACGAAGTGGTGAGCCGTCTGTCCTTCAAGATTCCAGTCTTCTTCAACGCGCATTTGCGGGGTGATCAAGGTTCGGCACAGGAACGAGCATTCGTGAAGGCTTTGGTCGCGAGGCGGACCGATAGCACCGCTGAACCCGAACGCACCTAATCTGCAGGCCTCCTCCCCATCGCGTCGCGACCGGGGGCAGCTTAGGCATCGCCCTCCTGGCTGTCCGGCAGGGTTTCCGGCCCGGTTCCGTCGTCGAGCAGCACCGTGTCGGAAGCCGCCGCCGGCGGCGCTTCGCCGAGGTCTTCGGCGACCATCTCCTCGGCCTCGGTTTCCGGCTCCTCGTCGTCGTCGATGCGCTCCGCCGAGACGACATGCTCCTCGTCGGCGACTCTGAACAAGGTCACGCCCTGGGTTGCTCGTCCTGAAATCCGGACGTCCCCGACGCTCATCATGATCAGCTTCGCCTGGTCAGTCGCGAGCATGAGTCGTTGTCCTGGGGTGACGGGGAAGCAGGCGGCGAGATCGCCGGGCTCACGCTTCGCATTGGGATCTCGGCCGACCATCCACACGCCGTGGCCGCCTCGGCTGTTCGTGGGTATTTCGTGGCTGCTGCTGCGCTTGCCGAACCCGTTCTCGGTTACGGTGAGAACGAAACGCTCGGCAGTCTGAAATTCCTCGAAGCGCTCGTCCGACATGATCCGCGGAGGCGGCGGGAACCTCGGATTGGGTTCTTTCCAAGGCGCATGCTTCAGATAATCCTCCCGCTCCTCCGAGGTTGCATCGAAGTGCGGCAAGGTGGAGATGGAGATGACTGAATCGTTAGGGCGGGACATCAAGGTGCCCTTCACACCCGCGGCGGTCCGGCTTTGGAACTCGCGCACGTCGGTGGCTGGAAAACGAATGGCGCGGCCCGATTTCTTCGCCAGGATTACGTCGTCACTTTCGGTGAGGAGGACAACCCCGACAAGGCAATCGTCATTCTCATCCTCAAAACGCATGGCGATTTTGCCGGCGCGAGGAATGTTCGCGAACGCATCCATCGAATTCCGGCGCACTATGCCCTTGGCGGTGGCGAACATGACGTGGAGCTTGCCCCATTCCGCCTCGTCCTCTGGCAGCGGAAGCACGGTCGAGATGGTCTCGCCCTCGGTCAGCGGAAGCAGGTTCACCATCGGCCGGCCCTTCGCCTGGGGTGCGCCTTCCGGCAGCCGCCAGACCTTGAGGCGATAGACCTTGCCGTGGGTCGAGAAGAAGAGGACCGGCGTGTGGGTGGAGGTGACGAACAGGTTGGTGACGGCGTCCTCGTCCTTGGTCGCCATCCCGGCCCGGCCCTTGCCGCCGCGCTTCTGGGCGCGGAAGGTCTCCAGCGGAGTGCGCTTGATGTAGCCGCCCAAAGTGACGGTCACGACCATGTCCTCCCGCTCGATCAGGTCCTCATCCTCGATCCCGTCCCAGGCGGGGGCGATCTCGGTCGTGCGCGGAACCGCGAACTGGTCGGCGATCTCGTCGAACTCGGCGCGCATCACCTCGAACAGGCGGACGCGGTTGCCGAGGATCTCGAGCAGCTCTCCGATCGATCCGGCGAGCTCGCGAAGCTCGCCGGCGATCTCGTCGCGGCCGAGGCCGGTGAGGCGGTGCAGGCGGAGCTCGAGAATGGCGCGCACCTGCGCGTCGGAAAGGCGGTAGCTGTCGCCCTCCTGCCGTTCCTCGACGCCCGCGACGAGCGCGATGTAGGGCGCGATCTCGGCGACCGGCCAGTCGCGCGCGACGAGGGCGGCGCGGGCCTCGGCCGGCGAGGCCGAGCCGCGGATGATGCGGACGACCTCGTCGAGGTTGGTGACCGCGATGACGAGCCCGAGCAGGATGTGGGCGCGGTCGCGCGCCTTGGCGAGCTCGAACTTCGAACGACGCGTGATCACCTCCTCGCGGAACCTGACGAAGCTTTCGATGATGTCGCGAAGGTTGAGGGTCTCGGGCCGCCCGCCGCGGATGGCGAGCATGTTGGCCGGGAAGCTCGACTGGGCGGGCGTGTGCCGCCAGAGCTGGTTGAGGACCACCTCGGGCGTGGCGTCGCGCTTCAGGTCGATGACGACGCGCACGCCCTCGCGGTTCGACTCGTCGCGTATGTCGGCCACGCCCTCGATGCGCTTGTCCTTGGCGGCCTCGGCGATCTTCTCGACCAGGGTGTTCTTTCCGACCTGGTAGGGGATGGCGGTGAGCACGATCGAGACGCGGTCGCCGCGGCCTTCCTCGACTTCGTGGCGGGCGCGCATGATGATCGAGCCGCGGCCGGTATGGTAGGCGCTGCGGGCGCCGGCCTGGCCCAGGATCAAAGGCGCGGTCGGGAAGTCGGGGCCGGGGATGATCTCCATCAGCTGCTCGATGGTGATCGCCGGATCGTCCATATAGGCTTTGCAGGCCGCGATGACTTCGCCGAGATTGTGGGGCGGGATGTTGGTCGCCATGCCCACCGCGATCCCGCCGGCGCCGTTGACCAGGAGGTTGGGGAAGCGGGCGGGCAGCACCTGCGGCTCCATCCGCGACCCGTCGTAATTGGGCGTGAAGTCGACCGTGTCCTTGTCGAGGTCCTCGAGCAGGGTCATCGCGACCTTGGCGAGGCGCGCCTCGGTATAGCGCATCGAGGCGGGGGGATCGGGGTCCATCGAGCCGAAATTGCCCTGGCCCTCGATCAGCATCACCCGCATCGACCAGTCCTGCGCAAGCCGGGCGAGGGCGTCGTAAATCGCGCTGTCGCCGTGGGGATGGTAATTGCCCATCACGTCGCCGACGATCTTGGCCGACTTGCGGTAGGGCCGGCCGGGGACGAAGCCGCCTTCCTGGCAGGCGTAGAGGATGCGGCGGTGGACGGGCTTCAGGCCGTCGCGGACGTCGGGCAGGGCCCGCGCGACGATCACGGACATGGCGTAATCGAGGTAGGAGGTCTTCATCTCCTCGACGATCGAGATCGGCGAGATATCGTGGGTGTCGATGGTCGGCGGGGCGCTGGCCAAGGCGTTTTCCTGTGCTTCTCGGGTGGGGCGCGGGCGCGCCGATGATGTCGAAGCCGGACCCTAGCGGAAGGCCGCGGCCGGCGCCACCCCGCGCGCGCCCGTGCACACGCGTGCGCGAGGACAGCGACCCTCCAGATAGCGTTGATCAGCGAAAGCGCCAGCGCTTGCCGTTCGAATTAGGCGGTCCATCGCGGCGCCTTGCCTCCTGCCGTTCAACTATCTGAGATTTATACACTTTCTGATTCAGTTCGGTTCAAGAGGCGTTCAGCGCGGCAGCGCTAGAAACGACCTGCGTTTGGCGGTAGAGCCCGCCCCTACCCGAATCCAGGCCGCCGTCCCCCTTCGGCGTCCAACAGGAGGCAATATATGAAATCCGTTTCCAGGATCGCGCTCGGCGTGGCCATCATCGTGGGTGCGGGGTCGGTCGTCGCGACCGCCCCGGCCGAAGCGAAGAAGAAGCCTGCGGCGCCGGCCGCGCAGCCCGGCGCCCGGGTGATGAAGTTCACTCCCGCGGAGCGCGCCGCTCTGCAGCCGGTGCAGACCGCGATCACCGCGAAGAACTGGACAGCCGCAGCCGCCGCCTTGCCCGCCGCCGAAGCGGCCGCGCAGGGCCCCGACGCCAAATATGCCGTGGCGCGTTTTCGTCTCGAGATCGGTCTCGGCCTCAACGACCTCGCCATGCAATCGGCGGCGATCGACGCGCTGATCGCCACCGGCCAGATACCTGCGGCCGACCTTCCCAGCTTCTATACGAACCAGGGCGTCCTGGCGAGCAACGCCGGCAACAAGCAGAAGGCCGAGACCGCCTTCGCGAAGGTGATCGAGCTTACGCCCAACGATCCGCAGGCGCTGATAAACCTCGCCACCGTCAAGAACGATCTCCGCAAGCCGAGCGAAGCGGTCGCCCTCATTCAGCGGGCGATCGATGCGAAGAAGGCGATGAGTCAGCCGGTGGAGGAGAGCTGGTACAAATATGCGCTGAAGCTCGCTTACGACGGGCGCAGCAATCCGGCGCTGCGCGCAGCGACCGGAAGGCTCAGCCGCGAGCTCGTCGCGGCTTACCCGACCAAGGAGAATTGGCGCGATGCCCTGCTCATCTTCCGCGAGACGAGCAGCCTCGATCCGGCCGCCGAGCTCGACGTCCTGCGCTTCATGCGCGCGAGCGGCGCTCTCGCCGGCGAACGCGACTGGTATGAGCTGATCGACGGCCTCTATCGCGCCGGCAATTACGGCGAGGCCAAGAAGGTGCTCGACGACGGCGTCGCCAGGCGAATGATCGATCCGAAGAAAGCGGCTTTTGCCGAATTGATCCGGCTCAACAACGCCCGCCTCAACGGCGACCGCGCTTCGCTCGGCGCCGAGGAGGCCAAGGCGCTGGCGGGGAGCAGCGGAGCGCTTGCGCTCAAGATCGGCGACGCCTTCTACGGTTACGGCGAGAATGCGAAGGCGATCGCGCTTTACCGCGCCGCGCTGGCAAAGGGCGGAGTCGACGCCAACCTCGTCAACACCCGGATCGCCATGGCTCTGCTCGCGTCCGGCGACCGCGCCGGGGCCGAGGCCGCCTTCAAGGCGCTCACCGGCTCGCGCGCCGATCTTGGCGCCTTCTGGGTCGCGTGGATGGCGCGCAGCGGCTCGTAGAGCTGCCGAACGTTCAAGAAGAGGGGCGCCGGGGAGCTTCCGGCGCCCTTTTTCGTCCTTCGCGTGAGCGCGGGTCGTCCCAAATTGCAACGCGCCCAAATGCGCCCTTCCGCTCGGCGGGAGGGCGCGTTAACGATTTGACCGGGGCCCGCGCGCGGCCCTTTCTCTCGAGGGCCGGCCTTGCGTTTCGACGACATGATCGCGACGGTGCTGCGGCAAAGCGAGGATCATCCCTCGGCTGTCGCCGCGAAATGGCGCCAGCTCGTCGATCTGGTCGCGCAGCGCCGCGGCGACGCGGGCGGAGCGGACGAGGCGCTGGCCTGGCTGCGCGAGCGCCGAAACGCAATGCCGCCGACCGCCCGCTCTGACGTGGCCCGCGCTCTCGCCGGCCGGCGCGTCTCGCCCGACGCGCTTGCCTTCTTCGCGGAGGACCAGGCATCGGTCGCGGCGCCGATCTTCGCCGGGGCCTTGCTCTCGGCGGAGGAGTGGTCGGACCTGCTGCCGCGTTTGGGGCCGACGGCACGCGGCCTGCTTCGCCACCGCCGTGACCTGCCGCCCGAGGTGGAGCATGCCCTCGCGAGCTTCGGCGCCACCGATTTCTCGCTCTCCGGCGACGTGGCCGCGCCCGCTGTTGCTCCCGGGATCGAGAAGAGCGAGACGCAAATTCGCGAACTTGTCGCACGAATCGAGAATTTCCGAAAACGCCGCGAAGCGGACGCCGCGGACGCCGCGGCCGCCGAGCGGCCGGACCGGGCCGAGGAGTTCCAGTGGGAGACGGGGCCCGACGGCGTGATCCTCTGGGTGGAGGGCGCCCCGCGCGGGCCGCTGGTCGGAGAGAGCATCGCCTCGATCGCCGAGCGCGGCCAGTTCGGCGTCGACGGCCAGGCGGCCGGGGCCTTCGAGAAAAGGGCGCCGTTCCGCGACGCGCGCTTCAGCGTGCCGGGCGCAGGCCCCGCGGCCGGCGATTGGCGGATCTCGGGCGTGCCTTTCTTCGATTCCGCGCAGGGCACGTTCCTCGGCTATCGCGGCAGCGCGCGCCGGCCCCGCCTCGACGAGGTCGCGCACGGCGCGACGGGCGCGGGGGCCGGCAACGGTCTTTTCGGCACCGATCTCCCGGCGGATTCGCTGCGCCAGCTCATCCATGAGCTCAGGACGCCGCTCAACGCCATCATCGGCTTCGCCGAGATGATCGACGGCGAATATATGGGGCCGGCGGCGCTCGCCTACCGAGCCCGCGCCGCCGACATCATGGACCAGGCGCGGCGGCTCCTATCCGCCGTCGACGACCTCGACACCGCCGCCCGGCTCGAGACGAAGCGCATGCAGATCGAAGAGAGCTCGGTCGACGCCGTCGCGCTCCTGTGCCGGCTCCACGACGCGTACGAAAGGGTGGCGCAGCAGCGCGGCAGCCGCATCGCGGTCGAGATCGAGCGCGATTTGCCCCCTGCGAAGGTCGAGCTCGAAGCGGCCGAGAGGATGCTCGCCCGTATGCTTGCCGCGACGATAGGCCTTGCGGGCGAAGGCGAGACGATCGCGGCCACCATGGCGCTTGCGCCGAACGGAGGGGCCCGAATGATCTGCCTGTCGATCGACCGTCCCCACGCCATCGCCGGGCTCGACGAGCGGGCCCTGCTCGATCCGGGGTATAGCCCCGACGGCGACTGGCCGGGCGCGCCCGCGCTCGGCCTCGGCTTCGCCCTTCGCCTGGTCCGCAACCTTGCCGAGGCGGTCGGCGGAGCGCTCGAGATCGGCGAGGCACGTTTCTTCCTCTATCTGCCCGCCGCGGAGCCCGCAGAGCGCTCGTCCGGCCAAAGCGGCTGAGGGTGACGGGTCGCCTCGACCGTCCGCCCGCCGAGGGCGATTACATCGGCCTGCCCGAGAGCTTCGGGCGGCGCTTCACGATATTCTGCGACACCGAGGAGGAGTTCGACTGGGGCAAGCCGCGCAGCCGCGACAATCGTGCCACCACGCACATGGCGGCGATGCCCGACATGCAGGCCCGGTTTCGGGCGCGGGGCGTCGCCTGCGTCTATCTCGTCGACCACCCGATCGCGACCGATCCGGCGTCGGTGGAGATGCTGAGGGGCTGGCAGGACGCCGGCGAGTGCGCGATCGGGACCCAGCTCCACCCCTGGGTCAATCCGCCGCATGACGAGGAAGTCACTACGTTCAACAGCTTCACTGGCAATCTTCCCATCGAGCTTGAACGCGCGAAGATTCTCAGCCTCACCGAGACGATCGAGGGGGCCTTCGGCCGGCGCCCGACCACGTACCGGGCGGGGCGCTACGGCGTGGGTGCGAACACGGCGCGCCTCCTTGCCGATGCCGGCTACGCAGCCGACCTCTCGGTGCGGGCGCTGTTCGGCTATGGCGAGGAGGGCGGGCCGGACTTCACGCGGGTGAAGCCCTCGCCCTTCCGCGTCGGCCCGGCCGGCCTGATCGCCCTGCCGCTGAGCGCGGCCTATGTCGGCGGCCTGCGGAATGCGGGCGGCGTTCTCTACGCGGCAGCGGGCCGAGTGCCCAAGGGGCGCGGGGTCCTGAGCCGGCTCGGCCTGCTCAACCGTGTGCCGCTGACGCCGGAAGGCGTGCCGCTGGAGGAAGCGAAGGCGGCGGTGCGCGCGCTGCTCGCCGACGGGCAGCGCTGGCTCAGCCTTTCCTTCCATTCTCCTTCCGTCGAGCCCGGCCACACGCCCTTCGTGCGCAGCCGCGAGGACCTCGCCGGCTTTCAGGCCTGGTGGGACGGGATTTTCGACCTGTTCGACGCGGAAGGCGTGAGGCACGCCCCGATCGAGGAGGTCGTCGCGGCGGCGCGGGCGACGTGACCGCCGCTTGCGTTGGACGGCCCGCCCGGCCTATCCGGCGCGCGATGGGCCTGTAGCTCAACGGTAGAGCCGGCCGCTCATAACGGCTAGGTTGGGGGTTCGAATCCCTCCGGGCCCACCACCCCCTTTTCGACGGGACTCTGGCCAGTCGAGGCCGGCTGTCGTAGCGTCTGGGGGGCGCGACGAGCGGGAGCGAAAGATTTGCCGATTTCACCGACCAGCGAAGGCAAGAGCGCGGGGCATATCCGCCTGACGTCCCATCCGGGCTCGCGCCGCCCGGGGCGTTTTCCTCTGAACTGGGGCGCCGCGACGATCGCCGAGCGGGGCCCCGTCGTCGCGACGGTCAACGCGGGCACCGAGCGCAACGCGATCGGCGCCCACGGCGGCTCCTATTCGATCTACCGCGCGCTCGCCATTTCGTCGGGCGCGATGGACCCGCAGGCGCGCCCCGACCTCCAGGACACCTCGCCGGTCTGCGAGATCGGCCCGCATCCGCAATGGGGCGATCCGGGCAAGATCGTGTCGCTCGATCCCTGGGGGCACCGGGTCGCCCACGATTTCGCGGAACTGATCGCGGAAGGGATCGACATCCGTCCGTCCATCGCGATCACCAAGGCCCGCCTCACTTTGCCCGAAATCCAGGGGGCCATCGCCAGCGGCCGGCTCGAAGCCGACGGCGACATCGTCCACGAGGCCGGCGACGTCTCGGTGACGAAGATCGCGATCGATCCGGTCTGGTGGCTGCCGGGAGTCGCGGAGCGCTTCGGCGTGGCGGAAGGGAGCCTCAGGCGGTGCCTGTTCGAGCAGACCGGCGGCATGTATCCCGAGCTCGTCACCCGGCCCGATCTGTCGGTCTTCCTCCCGCCGATCGGGGGCATGACGCTCTACATCTTCGGCGACCCCGCCTATCTCGGCGACACGGAGAAGACGCTTACCTGCCGCGTCCACGACGAGTGCAACGGCTCCGACGTCTTCGGCTCCGACATCTGCACCTGCCGCCCTTATCTCACCCACGGCATCGAGGAAGCGACGCGCCAGGCCCAGGCCGGTGGGGTCGGCCTCATCGTCTACAACCGCAAGGAGGGGCGAGCGCTGGGCGAGGTCACCAAGTTCCTCGTCTACAATGCCCGCAAGCGGCAGCCGGGCGGCGATCAGGCCGCGACCTATTTCGAGCGGACCGAGTGCGTCGCCGGAGTCCAGGACGCGCGTTTCCAGCAATTGATGCCGGACGTCATCCACTGGCTCGGGATCACGCGGATCGACCGCTTCGTTTCCATGTCGAACATGAAGCACGACGCGCTCGCCTCGGGCGGGATCGAGATCGGCGAGCGCGTGCCGATCCCCGACGACCTCGTGCCCCCCGACGCGAGCGTCGAGATGGAGGCCAAGAAGGCGGCCGGCTATTACACTCCGGAAGGCGCGCCGAGCGAGGAAGCGCTGCGCAAGGTGGTCGGCCGGGATTTCGGGAAATTCTGACGGGATGAGCGGGGGGGCTCCGTCATCGCGAGGAGTGAAGCGACGCGGCAATCCAGCGCTGCGCCCGGGACATCGGCTCGGCTGGATTGCTTCGCTGCGCTCGCAATGACGGGGGAAGGAACGCCCACCGCCGATCCGGCGATACTTGGTTTGCTGAGCGCGGCCGCGGTGCGGGAACGCGCGCACGAGATGCTGGGGCTGGCGCTCGCAGGGCGGGTCGAGGGCTGGCGGGTCGACCCGGACCGCCTAGCGGAGGCTGCCGACCGCACGGTCGCAGCGACGCGCGAAGCCTATCCCGACCTGGCCATACCCTTTCATGCCCGCTGGCGGCATTTCGTCGCCGGAGCGCCTGCCTTGCCCGAGGGGAATGCGGCGCAGCGGGCGCGGGCGAGCTTCGATCTCGTCATCCTCTCCGTGCTGCTCGATGCGGGCAGCGGGCCCGGCTGGCGCTATCGCGACCGCGACGGGCAGGTCTTCGCGCGCTCGGAAGGCCTCGCGGTGGCGAGCCAGCGCATGTTCGAGAGCGGCGCGCTGCGGGCGGAGGCCGAAGCCCTGATCACACTTGACGCGGAGACCCTGGGGCAGGGGTTCCAGGTCGACGAGAGCAATCCGCTCGCCGGGCTCGACGGCCGCGCCGCCTTGCTGCGGCGGTTGGGTTCGCGGATGCTCGAACGGGGCGATCTGTTCGGCGGGACGCTGGGCGGTCTCTACGACGTGCTCGCGACCCGCGCGCGGGGAGGGCGGCTCCCCGCGAGTGCCATTCTCGATCTGTTGCTCGAAGCGCTCGGCCCGATCTGGGCCGACCGGCTGACCGTGGGCGGCGTTCCGCTTGGCGATTGCTGGCGCCATCCGGCGATCCGCCGCGCTGACGCGACGGACCGTCTCGTCCCGCTCCACAAGCTTTCGCAATGGCTCGCTTATTCGCTGATCGAGCCGCTCGAGGAGGCGGGAATCGAGATTGTCGAGACAGACGGGCTCACCGGCCTCGCCGAATATCGCAACGGCGGCCTGTTCGTGGATTGCGGCGTGCTGGTGCTGACCGATCCTGCCGACGCTGAGCGCGAGCACCAGGTCTCCGACCCGCTGATCGTCGCCTGGCGGGCGATGACGGTCGCGCTGCTCGATCGGATGGCGCCGCTGGTGCGCGAGCGGCTGGGGCTTAAGGAATCCGAATTCCCCCTCGCCCGGATGCTGCAAGGCGGTACCTGGGCGGCCGGCCGCCGCATCGCGGCGGAGCTTCGCCCGGGCGGCGGGCCGCCTTTCAACATCATCAGCGACGGAACGGTATTCTAATGATCGACGGCGTCACCATCGTCTCGCACCCCCTGGTGCAGCACAAGCTCACCCTGCTCCGCGACCGGAACAGCTCGATCCAGCTCTTCCGCACCGTGGTGCGCGAGATCGCGATCCTGCTCTGCTACGAGGTCACGCGCGATCTGCCGACCGACCTCATCCGCATCGAGACGCCGATGGCGGCGACCGATGCGCCCGCGATCGCCGGAAAGAAGCTGATCATCGCCCCGATCCTGCGCGCCGGCCTCGCCATGGCGGAGGGCATGCTCGATTTGCTTCCCTCCGCGCGCGTCGCCCATATCGGCCTCTACCGCGAGCCGATCTCGCTCCAGTGCGTCGAATATTATTTCAAGACGCCCGAGGATTGCGGCGAGCGGCTGGTGATCATCGTCGACCCCATGATGGCGACCGGGCACACCGCGATCGCGGCGATCGACCGCCTGAAGGAAGCCGGGGTCACCGACATGCGCTTCGTCTGCCTGCTCGCCTCCCGCCCCGGCGGGGAGGCCGTCCGCGCCGCCCACCCCGACGTGCCGATCTGGGCCGCCGGCATGGACGAGGCGCTGAACGACCACGGCTATATCATGCCGGGGCTTGGCGACGCCGGCGACAGGACCTACGGCACGCGATGAACGGGAAAAGGGGAGGATCGATATGTTCAGCCACGTGATGGTCGGTGCCGACGACGTCGAAGCCTCGAAGCGTTTCTACGATGCAGCCCTCGGGGCACTCGGCATTCCGCCCGCCCGGACCGACGATAAGGGCCGCGCTTTCTACATGACGTCGACCGGCATCTTCGTGATCAGCAAGCCGATCAACGGCGAGCCGGCCTCCTGCGCCAACGGCGGGACGATCGGGTTCGCCGCCGCGTCGCCGGAGCAGGCCGACGCGTGGCATGCCGCCGGCCTCGCCAGCGGCGGCACGGCGTGCGAGGATCCGCCGGGCGTCCGCGAGGGCGCGCTCGGGAAGCTCTATCTCGCCTACCTGCGCGATCCCGCAGGCAACAAGCTCTGCGCGCTTCACCGCATGCCGGCCTGAACTCCGCGCCTCTGGAGTTCCCGCGCCGGGAACCGGCCGGGCCTTTTTGCGTTAATGCGCCGTAAACCCTCGTTTCCCAGCGAGTGAAGGGGCGTCTCTATTGCACTTGGGATTGGTGTTCCGGCCGCTGAGCGACCGCAAAGGCTGCACCCTTGGCGCGCGCCCGCGTTGCACCCGCTTTGTACCTCCACCCCCCGCAGGCATGACCACCCGTTGACGGTTGGATCCCAATGCCTCGCACTTGGCGCCGCGTCCTGCGGCCTCCCCCGTTGCATGGAGAATCCTGATGCCCGCTAGGAACGCGCGTTCTTCTCATAATTCGGCTATTTTCGGGGCGCATCGCGCGGCCCTCGGCCTCGACGTCGTGGCGAGCGACTTCATCGTGCGTTCCGGGGCGTTCGGCCGGCTCTCCGCCGCGACACTGACGCCCGAAGCGGGGCCGGAGGCCAGGACGGCCAGCGCTCTTAGCGTCCCTGACAACTACCAGCCGGTCGAATCCGCTTATTACATCCCCGGCCCGACCGCCCTCATCGACACCTATACGGCCGCCCCGAACACGACCGGCACCCTGGTGGTCGACGATGCCAACCACGTCATGGCGGCACTCGATACGCCCGGCGACCAGGACTGGTTCAAGGTCACGCTTACGGCGGGCCAGACATACCAGTTCGGTCAATATGCCCGTGCCGGCGGCCTCCCCGGGGTGGAAGGCAATGGCGTCCCGCTCGCCGATTCCTATCTCGAAATTTACGATTCTACCGGCAAACTGCTGGCGAACGCCGATGGCGGCGGGCCGAATACG
>DATAIU010000040.1:0-38339 GCA_036262495.1 Allosphingosinicella sp. | reverse complement strand
TACCAGTTCGGTCAATATGCCCGTGCCGGCGGCCTCCCCGGGGTGGAAGGCAATGGCGTCCCGCTCGCCGATTCCTATCTCGAAATTTACGATTCTACCGGCAAACTGCTGGCGAACGCCGATGGCGGCGGGCCGAATACGCCGTCGGGACTCGATGCGCTTATGACGTTCGAGGCGCCTTATTCCGGCACCTTCTATGTCAACGCCACCTCCTACGACAATGACGGCGACGGAATCGGGGATTTCGCCGGCGACTACGAGATATTCGCGATCACCGCGAGCGGACTCACCGTCTATACTACGCATTACGACATTTCGAGCCCGCTCCATTCGATCGACTGGGGCGGCGTTATGGTCAACCGCGAGCATGTCGCGGTGCGCAATCCGGACGGCAATGATGGGCCGCGGCCGACCGGCGAGGCGCCGGCGGATCCGGCCACCGTCCAGGGCAACTTCCTCGGCTATCCGGGCAAGAACGTCATCTACATCTATTTCGCGGGGCAGGGCGATGTCTATGCGAATACCGGCGCGACCGTTCCGGGCCAGGTCACGGCCCAGGATCCGTATCAGTACGAGATCCGTGCCCTGCTGACCGCGGCGGCCGAATTCTCCAAGGTCGCCGACGTGGTCTTCGTCTCCAATTATACATTGAACCCGCTGACCAACCTCTACGAGCGTGACCCGACCATCGAGTACAAGCCCGGCCCATTGGGGCCCGAGGCCGGCAAAAAATATGCCATGGGCGTGGATAATGACGGCTTCGACGCCGATTTTTTCTACTGGTCCTATCCCGGCACGCCGGGACCGGTCATCTCGCTGCTCGGGTCGATGAATCCGCCCGATTATCAAGACGAGGGCGTCGCACAGTTCAATTCCGCCGACGAGCGCTGGAGCGCCCAGATGCTTCAGCAGGGCGGCTTCTCCTTCGTCACCCTGATCCACGAATTCGGCCACGGCATGGGCCTCGCCCATCCGCACGACACCGGCGGCGGGTCGAGCATCATGCCGGGCGTGCAGACCAACGGCGTTCCCGGCGACGATGGCGGGGCCGGAACGTACGGCCTCAATCAGGGCATCTACACCATGATGTCCTACAATGACGGGTGGGAAAGCTCGCCCTACGGCTCGGCCAAGACGAACAACGAGGGCTATGGCTGGCTCGGCAGCCTGATGGCGCTCGACATCGCCGTCATCCAGGACAAATATGGCGTCAACGAGGATTGGGCGACCGGCAACGATACCTATGTCCTGAAGGACGTGAACGAGGCCGGTGTCTATATCGATTCCGCGACCGGCCAGCCGGCCCAGCACGGCCCCGACGATGCGGCGACCTCCCGCGACGGCTATTATGTGGGCCAGAGCACCTTTTATTCGTCGATCTGGGACGCCGGCGGAACCGACGAGATCGTCTATAACGGCGCCAGGGACACCAACATCGACCTGCGTCCGGCCACGCTCAAATATGAGGCCGGCGGCGGCGGCTGGGTGTCCTACGCCTTCGGCATCTACGGCGGCTTCACCATCGCCAACGGAGTCACGATCGAGAATGCGACCTCGGGCTCCGGCAACGACAAGCTCACCGGCAACGCGGCCGACAACATCCTCGACGCCGGAGCGGGCAACGACGTCATCATGCTCCAGATGGGCGGTAACGACACGGCCTACGGCCGGGCCGGCATGGACGGCTTCTATTTCGGCGCAGCGCTCACTGCCGCCGACAAGGCCGACGGCGGCGACGGGACCAAGGACGAGATGATCCTGCAGGGCAATTATTCGGCCCTTCTCACCTTCGGCGCGTTGACGATGACGAACATCGAGGTGCTGTCGCTCCTCTCCGGAAGCAACACGCAGTTCGGGGATACGGCCAACAACCTCTACGACTATAACCTGAAGACCCACGACAACAATGTGGCGGCCGGGCAGCGGCTCACGGTCGACTTCACGAACCTGCAGGCCGGCGAGGACGTCATCTTCGACGGCTCGGCCGAGCTGGACGGAGCCTTCACCTTCGGCGGCGGCTTTGGAACCGACACCCTGATCGGCGGGGCCGGGGCCGACCTCTTCCTCTTCCGCAACGGCGGCCGCTACGGGGCCAGCGACACGGTGAACGGCGGCGGCGGGCAGGACGAGCTCGCGCTGCGCGGCAATTACACGATCGTCCTCCAGGCCAACACGATGACGAACATCGAGGTGCTCTCGATCCTCTCGGGCCAGAGCACCTGGTGGGGGCCGATCGAGGGCAATTTCAGCTATGACATCACCACCCATGAAAATAATGTCGCGGCGGGCCAGAGGCTGATCGTCGACGCCGGCCAGCTGACGGCGGGGGAGGTTCTGAAGTTCAACGGCAGCGCCGAGACCGACGGCTATTTCGTGATCGCCGGGGGCGCGGCCGCCGACACGATCACGGGCGGAGCCGGCAACGACACGCTGATCGGCGCCGGCGGCGCGGACATCCTGAACGGCGGCCTGGGGAATGACACGTTCCGCTACCGCAGCGTTACGGAATCAGCCGTCGGATCGGGCGACGAGATCCGGGACTTCACGATCGGCGACCTGCTCGACCTCTCGCGGATCGACGCGAACTCGACCGTCGCCGGCGATCAGGCGTTCACCTTCATCGGGTCCGGTGCCTTCACCGGCGTCGCCGGCCAGCTTCGCGCCGACCATAATGGCAATTTGTGGGTGGTGACGGGCGACGTCGACGGCGACGGCCAGGCGGACTTCCAGATCGGGGTCCTGGTCTCCGACGGTCACACGCTCACGGCCAC
The DNA here is from genome assembly GCA_036262495.1 of Allosphingosinicella sp. Classification (GTDB taxonomy): domain Bacteria; phylum Pseudomonadota; class Alphaproteobacteria; order Sphingomonadales; family Sphingomonadaceae; genus Allosphingosinicella. The sequence continues at coordinate 35,568 of DATAIU010000040.1, read as the reverse complement.
GGATTTCCTGCCTTGAGCCGATCGACCCTAAGGCCGGCGAGGAGGCGCAAGGAGGCGGCCGGCCCGTCTTCGTCCGCTCGACAAGGAGCCCCGGGCTGAGCTGAGCCACGCGGCGATCAGGATGCGCCGCGGCCGAATCGAACCGGCATAGGGGCATGAGGAAGCCCTCGGCGGCGGCGCTAGCGGCGCTTCAGCCTGACCACTGCCTGATCGAGGGCCGAGAGGAAGCGGGACCGGTCCTGCTTCGCGAACGGGGCGGGCCCGCCGCCCGCGCCGGCAAGCCCGGCTCTCAGATCCGCCATTATCGCCCGCGTCGCGACGGCCGCCCCGATCGAGTTCGCCGTGAATGGCCGGCCGTTCGGCGCGAGGACCGTCGCACCCGCCTTCAGGCAGCGGTCGGCGAGGAGAATGTCTCCGGTAACAACGACGGAGTTCGCGCCCGCCCGCTCCGCGATCCAGTCGTCCGCCGCGTCGAACCCGTCCCCGACCGTCACGCGCTCGATGAGCGGGTGGGCGGGCACGCGCAGGCGCTGGTTGGAGACGATCCGCACCGGGACTTGGTGCCGCCAGGCCACCTTGTAGAGCTCGTCCTTGACCGGGCAGGCGTCGGCGTCGACGAGGATCACTGGGCTATCCGGCACGGCACCCACTTAGCCGCGCGGCACCGTCGGTCCAATGCGGCTGCACCGCACTTCGGTCCCCGCATTTTTCATGCTATCGGGCGCCCGGGGGAGACGGGCAATGCCATATCCGCGCGCGCATTATTATGTCCTGATCGTAATCGCGGTGATCGTCGCGGGCTTCTGGCCCAGCTATTTCGGCGTCTGGGGCACGGTCCCGTGGCAGTTCCACGCGCACGGCGTGGCGGCCAGCATCTGGGTCCTCATGGTCGCGGCGCAGAGCTGGACGGCACATCATCGCCAGCTGCCGCTGCACCGCGCCGTCGGCAAGTCGAGCCTGCTGCTCTTCCCGTTCCTGATCGGTGGCCTCGCCGCGATCATCGACGTAACGGCGAAAGGATTCGTCGCGGCCGACGACCCAGCCCGGACGATGTTTGGAGCCTCCTTCCTCATCGGCCTGGCGATCGCGATCGCCGCTTACGTCACCGTTTATTATCGCGCCCTCAAATATCGGCGGAAGGTCTGGGTCCATTCCGGCTACATGCTGACGACGCCGCTGATCCTGTTCGAATCCCCTTTCGGACGAATCCTGAACGGTTTCATGCCCGGGCTAACGATCCGCGGCGTCGAGGACGTCCCGAGGATCATGCCGGCGATCCTCTGGTCGATGGCGCTGGAGCTCGCCTTCATCACTCTCATCTGGCTGCGCTACCGCGAGCGGGCGAATCCCTTCCTCGTCGCCGGTGCCTTCATCATCGCTCAGATGGTCACGATGGGCCTGATGACGAACTCGGCGCTGCTCAAGTCGCTGCTCTTCGCGCTGGGCCAGACCCCGAGCGCGGCGGTCGTGCTCGGCGGCTTCGCGATCGGCGCGCTGACCAGCTGGGCCGGGTGGAATGCCGGCAAGCGCCCTGCCGTGCCGCTCAGGGAGGCGCCGCAGCCCGCCTGACGGGGTCACGCCAGCTATGATTTCTTGCCAAGGGCCGCGCCCGCGGCTATGGCGCCGCCCATCCCGTTGAGGGTGTTCCAAGCGTTTCGGCGCACGCTGGCCGGCGAGGTTTCGCCCGCCGGCGCTTTTGCGTTTGAAGCGCTGCAGAGGAGTTGGCGATGTTCGATACCCTGAGCGACCGGCTGGGCGGCGTCTTCGACCGTCTTCGCGGCCGCGGTGCGCTCAACGAGGCGGACGTGCGGGCCGCGATGCGCGAGGTCCGCATCGCCCTTCTCGAGGCCGACGTCGCCCTGCCGGTGGTGCGCGACTTCGTCGACCGAGCCACCGAGCAGGCTGTGGGCCAGCAGGTGCTGCGTTCGGTCACGCCAGGTCAGCAGGTGGTCAAGATCGTCCACGACGGTCTGGTCGAGATGCTCGGCGCCGACGCCTCGGAGCTCGAAATCGAGGTCACCCCGCCCGCCGTCGTGATGATGGTCGGCCTGCAGGGCTCCGGCAAGACGACGACGACGGGCAAGATCGCCAAGAGGCTGACCGAGAAGGGCCGCAAGAAGGTGATGATGGCGTCGCTCGACGTCGCCCGGCCGGCCGCCCAGGAGCAGCTGCGCGTCCTCGGCGAGAAAGCGGGCGTCGCGACGCTCCCGGTCGTTCAAGGGCAGCAACCCGTCGACATCGCACGGCGGGGCCTTCAGGCGGCGAAGCTGCAAGGCTTCGACGTCCTCCTCCTCGACACCGCCGGCCGCCTCCACGTCGACCAGGCGCTGATGGAGGAGATGAAGGCCGTAGCGGATGCCTCCGCGCCGACCGAGATCCTTCTCGTGGTGGACGCCCTGACCGGCCAGGATGCCGTCAATGTCGCGACGAGCTTCTCCGCGCAGGTGCCGCTGACCGGCATCGTCCTGACCCGCCTCGACGGCGATGCCCGCGGCGGCGCGGCACTCTCGATGCGGGCGGTGACGGGCAAGCCGATCAAGTTCGCCGGCGTCGGCGAGGGCATTGACGCGCTCGAGCCCTTCCACCCGGAGCGCGTCGCCGGCCGCATCCTCGGCATGGGCGACGTCGTCAGCCTGGTCGAGCGCGCCCAGGAGACGATCCAGGTCGAGGAAGCCGAGGCGCTCGCCCGCAAGATGGCCAAGGGCCAATTCGACCTCAACGACCTCAAGGGGCAGCTGGCCCAGATGCAGCGCATGGGCGGGATCGGCGGCCTCGCCGCGATGCTTCCAGGCATGAAGAAGATGCAGGGGGCGATGGCGGCCTCGGGCGTAAACGAGAAGGTCCTCGTCCACCTCGACGCGATCATCGGCTCGATGACGCCCAAGGAGCGCAGCCGCCCCGAGCTGATCAATGCCAAGCGCAAGATCCGGATCGCCAAGGGATCGGGCCGGACGGTGCAGGAGGTGAACAAGCTCCTCAAGATGCACCAGGAGATGGCGAGCGCGATGAAGAAGATCAGGAAGATGGGCGGCCTCGGCAAGCTCGGCGCGCTGTTCGGCGGCGGCGGGATGGGGGGCCTCGGCGGGGCCGGCGGGGTGCCGGGCCTCGGCGGGGGAGGAGGCATGCCCGGACTCCCCGGCCAGAGCGGGGCGCCGACGAACCTGCCGCCGGGCTTCGAAAAATTCATGAAGAAATAAGATCAAGTATAAGAAAGGATTATTGAAATGTCAGTCTCGATCAGGCTTTCACGCGGCGGAGCCAAGAAGCGCCCTTATTACAAGATCGTCGTCGCGGATTCGCGCACGGCGCGCGACGGCAAGGTGCTGGAGCGGATCGGCAGCTACAATCCGCTGCTGCCCAAGGACAGCCCGGACCGCGTCAAGCTCGACGCCGACCGGGCCCGCCACTGGCTCTCGGTCGGCGCCCAGCCGAGCGACCGCGTCGCCCGCTTCCTCGACGCCGCGGGCGTGCGCGAGCGCGCCGCGCGCCTGAACCCGAACAAGGGCCAGCCGGGCGACAAGGCCAAGGAGCGCGCCGAGGAGCGAGCCGCCCGCCAAGTGGAAGCCGCCGAAGCCGCCGAAGCGGCCGCGAACGCGCCTGTCGAAGAGGCCGCTCCGGCCGAAGCCGAAGCCCCGGCGGCCGAGGACGTCGTGGCCGAGGAAGCCGCCGCCGAAGCGCCTGTCGCCGAAGACGCTCCTGCAGCCGAGGAGGCTCCCGCAGCCGAGGAGGCTCCCGCAGCCGAGGAGGCTCCTGCAGCCGAGGAGGCTCCTGCAGCCGAAGAAGCCCCTGCTGCCGAGGAAGCTCCCGCAGCCGAGGAAGCTCCCGCAGCCGAGGAAGCTCCCGCCGCGGCCGAAGCCCCGGTCAGCGAAGAGTCTGCCGTGGACGCAGGCGAGGCGACGCCTGCCGACGAAGCGACCAACGAGGGCGTCTCGACCGGGGAGCCCGCCGAGGGTTCGGACGAAGCCGCTCCGGCCGAAGGCGCCGAAAAGGCCGAGTGAAGTTGGCCGACGATCGGGTCGCCCTTGCCGCCGTTGCCGGAGCGCACGGCATAAGCGGCGAGGTGCGGCTGAAACTGTTCGCAGAGAGCGTGGACAGCCTGGCCCGGCACAAGCAGGTGTGGGTCGGGGAGCGTCCGCTCACTCTCGCCTCGCTCAAAGCGGGAAAACAGCCGATCGCCCGCTTCGCCGGCGTCGCGGACCGCGACGCCGCGGAGGCGCTCCGGGGCCAGCTCGTCGCGGTGGAGCGCTCCGCACTGCCGCCGCTCCAGGAAGGCGAATATTATCATTCCGACCTGATCGGCCTTCCCTGCGCGAGCGAGGGGGGCGACCCGATCGGGACCGTGGCCGCGATCGAGAATTTCGGGGCGGGCGACATCCTCGACATCGAGGGCCCCGACGGGCGGCGCAGGATGGTACCGTTCCGGGCGGGCGTGGCCGACCTCGCCGAGGGACGGATCGTCGTCGACCGGGAGTTCCTCACCTAAGCGCTTTTGGCGGCGAGCGAGCCGGCGAGCCGCTCGCGGATGATCGGCCGCTCCGTGGCGAGGTCGTTCCGCATCGTCGTCGCCGCGACGCCGCCTTCGCCCATGGCATGGCTGATTTGGTCGAGGCCGAGGACGACGTCGCCGGCCGCGTAGAGGCCGGGCACCGAGGTGCGCTGGTGGCTGTCGACGACCAGCACCTGGTCCTCGAGGGCGGCGCCGATCTGCAGCGCGAGCTCTATGTGGGTATCGGAGCCGAGCGCGGGATAGACGCTGTCGAAGGTATAATGGCCCTCGGCGGTGTCGACGACGATGCAGTCCTCGTGAGCCGCCACGGCATGGCATGGCCCGTCCACCGCCTTGATGCCATATTCGCGCAGCTTCGCCTGGTCCTCTTGCGAAAGCGAGTGCGCGGCGTCGGGAGCGACAAGTGTGACGTCCTCGGTGAAGCCGCGCAGGAACACCGCCTCAGCGACGCCGTGCGTGCCGTCGCCGATCACGCCGACGGTCTTGTCGGTGACCTCGTAGCCGTCGCAGATCGGGCAGTAGCGGATGAGGCCGCGGGCGAGCGCGTCGGCGTGGAGGTCCTCATCCATCGGCGGCCGCCGGTTGGTAACGCCCGTCGCGAGCAGCACCTTGCGCGCCACGACCGATCCCTGGCCCCATTCGGCGCCGAAGCCCTGCTCGACTCGGTCGAGCCGGGTGACGCGGCCGGTATCGATCGAGGCGCCGTACATCTGCGCCTGCTCCTTCATTCGGGCGAGGAGATCCTTGCCCGAAATGCCCCCCGGATACCCCGCGTGATTGTGGGTGCACGGTATCCAGCCCGCGCGGCTCTTGCCGGCGTCGATCACCTTGGTGGTGAGGTGGAAGCGCGTGAGGTAGATGGCCGCGGTCAGACCGGCGGGACCGCCGCCGATGACCAGGCAATCGAAAATGGGTTCATCCATGACGAGTGAGAGCGCTTGTGGGCAGGAGGGGTTCCGCTTGTGCCATGTATATACATTGCGTATATACATTGCGATGAAGAAGACGAAGACGTTCAAGTCGGGCAATTCGGTGGCCGTGCGCCTGCCGAAGGCGCTCGGCGTGGAGGCGGGCGTCGAGATGACCGTGCGTGAGGAGCGTGGCCGTTACATCGTCGAGCCGGTGGAGGACAGGGCCGCTGGGAAGAAGATCGATCTGACCGGCATCTACGGCTCACTGCGTCCAGGCTCGATTCGGCTGGAAACGGACGAGTATGAGGACATCCCGCGGGAATGGCATCTTCTGGGGCTCGACCCGACGTGACCAATCCCAAATACCTCCTTGATACGAACTGCTGCATTTATCTTCTCTCCCGCACCCGTCCGCTCCTCGAAGCGAGGGTCGCAAAGTGCGCGTCGGGGTCGGTCGGGATATCGGCGGTCGTGGGGGCCGAGCTTATCCTCGGCTTCAGTGAAGCCAATTCGACGTTGAAGGCGATGCTCGAGCGGTTTCTGCGGGAGTTTCCGGTCCGGCCTTTCGACGAAAAGGCCGCTCGCGCCTATGCGCTAGTTCCGTTTCGCAGAGGGAAGCTGGACAGGCTGGTGGCAGCGCATGCTTTGTCGCTGGAAGCGACCCTGATCACGAACAACGTGCGGGATTTCGCCGACGTGCCGGGCCTGCATCTGCAGAATTGGACGCAGGTTTGACCTGGGCGGCCACAATTCTGACTCTGTACCCGGAGATGTTTCCCGGGCCGCTGGGCCTCAGCCTGGCCGGGCGCGCCCTTGCGGAAGGCCTGTGGTCGCTCGACGCCGTGCAGATCCGCGATTTCGCGACCGACAGGCATCGCTCGGTGGACGACACGCCGGCGGGAGGCGGTGCGGGGATGGTGATGCGGGCAGACGTGCTCGGGGCGGCAGTGGACGCGATGCTGGCGAAGGCGCCCGCCGCTCCGATGCTGGCCATGACCCCGCGCGGCAGGCCTCTCGACCAACCTCTCGTCCGAGAGTTGGCGGGCGGTCCCGGCGTCTCGATCCTGTGCGGCCGTTTCGAGGGCATCGACGAGCGGCTCTTCGAAGGGCGCCCGATCCTGCCCGTGTCCGTTGGCGATTACGTCCTCTCGGGGGGAGAGGTGGCCGCGATGGCCGTCCTCGATGCTTGCGTTCGACTCCTCCCCGGGGTAATGGGCGCGGCCTCCAGCGGAGAGGAGGAGAGCTTCGAGACGGGGCTTCTCGAATATCCGCATTATACCCGACCTTATGAATGGGAAGGGCGCACGATCCCTGAAGTGCTGCGATCGGGGGATCATGCGAGGATCGCGGCGTGGCGCCACGAGCGCGCGCTGGCGGATACACGGTCAAGGCGGCCGGACCTTATCGAGCGTCAAGGGGACGCCCGAAGGCCACCGCCCTCTGGCGCGCAGCGCGAAGAATAGAGAGCAAGACCATGAACCTCATTCAGCAGCTCGAGGCCGAGCAGATCGAATCCCTGACCCAGGGCCGCAACATCCCCGAATTCCGCCCCGGCGACACGCTTCGCGTCGGCGTCAAGGTCGTCGAGGGGGACCGCACCCGCATCCAGAATTTCGAAGGCGTCTGCATCGCCCGCGCGAACCGCGGCATGGGCAGCAGCTTCACGGTTCGCAAGATCAGCTTCGGCGAGGGCGTCGAGCGCGTCTTCCCGCTCTATTCGCCGATCGTCGAGTCGATCGACGTCGTCCGCCGCGGCGCCGTCCGCCGTGCGAAGCTCTATTATCTGCGTGGACGGACCGGCAAGGCCGCCCGCATCGCCGAGCGCCGCGACACCCGCCCGGGCAAGGACGCGCCCGCTCCGGCTGCGACGCCGGAGACCGAGACTGCCGAAGGCTGATCCCCTCGGAGACGGATCGATGGCTTCGTCATGCCGGACTTGATCCGGCATCCATGAAGCGTAGCCTGCCTGAGATCGAAGAGGCCGTGTTCATGGACCCCGGATCAAGTCCGGGGTGACCGGCAGGGACCACTTTCCGCGCCTTTTCTTTTTCCGGCCAGCGCCTTACGGCCCCGCCATGCGCACAGTCCTGCCTCTCGTTTTGCTCGCGGCCGCGGTTCCGGCCGAAGCCGCGGACCTCACCCTGGAACGCATCTTCCAGAGCCCGTCTCTCAGCGGCCCGACGCCGCGGTCGCTGAAAATCTCGCCGGACGGGCGCCGGGCGACGCTCCTGCGCAACCGCGCCGAGGATCGCGACCGCTTCGACCTCTGGGCCGTCGACACGACGACCGGCCAGGCGCGGATGCTGGTCGATTCCCTGAAGCTTGGGACGGGCGCCGAGATTTCGGAGGAAGAGAAGATGCGCCGCGAGCGGCTCCGGATCGGCGGCACGCGGGGGATCACCGGCTATGAGTGGGCGCCGGACGCGCGCGCGATCCTGGTGCCGCTGGAGGGCGACCTTTATCTCGCCGCGCTCGACGGTAGCGTCCGCCGGCTCACCGACACGCCCGAGACCGAGCTCGACGCGCGGGTGTCGGAAACCGGCCGCTACATTTCGTTCGTGCGAAACCAGAATCTGTTCGTCTTCGCCGTGGCGGGCGGGGAGGCGCGGGCGCTGACCACGGACGGCGGCGGCACGCTGAGTTGGGGCTCCGCCGAATTCGTCGCCCAGGAGGAAATGGGGCGCACGACGGGGCATTGGTGGTCCCCTGACGACCGCTACCTCGCCGTCGCGCGAGTCGATGAAAGCCCCGTAAAAGTCGTTACGCGCGCCGCGATCGGGGCCGAGGGGACGAAGCTCTACGAGCAGCGCTATCCGGTCGCCGGCAGCGCCAACGCGATCGTCGACCTCTACGTGATGAGGCCCGACGGCAGCCGCAGGGTGAAGGTGGACCTCGGTTCGGACGCCGATGTCTATCTCGCCCGGGTCGACTGGGCGGCGGACGGCAAATCGCTGCTCGTCCAGCGCGAGAGCCGCGACCAGAAGCGCCTCGATGTGCTGCGCGTCGATCCCGAGACGGGAACATCGAGCCTGCTTTTCAGCGAGACGTCGAGAAGCTGGATCAATCTCAGCGACAATCTGAAGCCCCTCAAGGACGGCAGCCTGATATGGTCGTCCGAGCGCTCGGGCTGGTCGCACCTCTATCTGTGGCGGAAAGGGAAGTTTCGGCAGCTCACCCGCGGCAATTGGGAAGTGAACGAGGTCGCGGGCGTCGACGAGAAGGCGAGGCGCGTCTATTTCACGGGGACGCTCGACGATCCCGACGCTCAGCAGCTCTACTGGGTGAGTCTCGACAAGCCCGGCAAGCCGGTTCGCCTCACCGAGCCCGGCTGGAACAACAATGAGGTCAAGATGGACGAGGCCGCGACGCGCGCGCTCGTCTTCCGCTCGAACCCGAACCAGCCGAGCCAGGTCTATCTCGCCGACGCTTCGGGGCGGCGGCTGGCATGGATCGAAGAGAACAGGCTCGACGCGGCGCACCCCTATGCCCCCTATCTCGACAGCCATGCTACGCCCGTCTTCGGCACGCTGCCCGCGGCGGACGGGACCCCGATCCCGTACAAGATGCTCTTCCCGAAGCGCGAGCCCGGCAAGCGCTACCCCGTCTTCGTCCAGGTCTATGGCGGCCCGTCCGGCGGGCAGGTGATCAAGGGCTGGACGAACCCGCTCCACCAATATCTGGTCGACAAGGGCTGGATCGTCTTCTCGGTCGACAATCGCGGCACGCCCCGGCGCGGCAGGGCCTTCGCGGATCAGCTCGACCGCAAGCTCGGCACCGTGGAGGTCGCGGACCAGCTGGCGGGCCTCGCCTGGCTGAAAAAGCAGGACTTCGTCGACGCCGATCGCGTCGCGGTCTACGGGTGGTCCTATGGCGGCTACATGGTGCTGAAGCTGCTGCAGGCGGCGCCGGGCGCCTATGCGGCGGGCATTTCGGGGGCTCCCGTGACGAAATGGGGCCTCTACGACACCCACTATACCGAGCGCTATCTCGGGAATCCCGCGAAGGACCCGAAGCCTTACGTCAGGGCTGACACGCTGGCGGACGCCGGCAAGATCGCGGATCCGCTCCTCCTCCTCCACGGCATGGCCGACGACAATGTCGTTTTCGAAAACTCGACCGCGATGATCGCCAAGCTCCAGGAGGCGAAAAGGCCGTTCGAGCTCATGGTCTACCCGGGCGCCACCCATTCGGTCAGCGGCGAGGCCCGCCAGACGCATTTGTGGACGACGATCGAGAGCTTCCTCGACCGGCGGGTGAAGGCGAAGCGCTAGAGTCGCGTCCGGGCCACGGCGTAGCTCGCGTCCGGCGAATATTGGGGCGTCGCGTTCGCGGGTCGAGCCTTCAGCAGGGGAGCCGCCTCGGCAGGAAGGCCGCGCCGCATCGTCGCCATCGTCGCATCAAATGGCGAACTGCTGCCGACGAGCAACTGGACGTCGGCCTGCTCGCAGCTGCGCCCGTGGCAGCGCAGGATGAAATCGTCCTCGGCCTTGCCTTTACCGAAGCTACGCGTCTCCCCGTTGAGGCGGACAGCCTTGATCTGGGCCGACGCCGGGGCTCGCAGCCACCAGGTATCAGCGCTCCCGCTGGCCAGTCGCAAGGTCACCAGCCGGCCTCCCGCGACGGAGGATTCGGACAGCTTGGTGAGGAAAGGCGGCGGGACGGGGAGAGACGGCGCCGGGGCCGCACGGCGCGGCCGGCTCGACCAGGGGACTTCCACCCCCTTCTCGAACTTGCCGAGCGAGGCGGGGAGGGGCGTGCCGTCGTGGACGATCAGCCATCGGCCGGTTTTCGCGTCCGCATCCCAGGCATATTCAATCCCCCAAGCCTGCTTGCGGTCCGCGGAATAAGCGGGGGCGAGCCCCGCAACCACCCATGCGGCAACGGTGGCGGCGGCAGTAAGGCCCACCAAGGCGAGCGCGGGGACGCGCACCAGCAGCGGCTTCAGCTCGATCAGGGCCGGAAGCAGGACCAGGGCGGCCACCGGCCCGAAGACCCAGGCATGGTCCATATCGAGCAGGGTCTCGCTGAGGTGGAGCAGGGGCGCCCAGGTCAGGAACAGGACCGCCCAGGCGAGGAGCGCGGCGGGGCGCTCGAAGCGGTGGGCGAGCATGGCCGGGGCGACGATCAGCGGCGGCAGGAGGAAGAAGATCGCCCCTCCCGGCGCCACGAAGGAAAGAACGGCCCCGAGGACGAGGAAGAGCAGCCAGAAGCCGATGCGGAGGCGGTCGCGGGCGAGCGGGCGGCCGAGGACGACGAGCGAAGCGATACCCGCGGCCAGGGCGCCGATCGCCACCGCGAGCGAGGTGATCTCCGGAAAAGCGCGCCACCATTCGCCCTCGCGGGCCAGGTTGACCAGCCACTGGCCGAGGAAGGCGTCGAGGAGCGCGACGGCGCAGGCCCCGGTCGCCCGCCAGACGCCGCCGCGGCGGCTCCAGGCGAGCCAGGCGAAGAGCAGCGGAAGGACCGCGAGAAGAGCGAGGCCCAGGGTCTTCGGGACCGAGAGAAATCCGCGGCCGAGGATGTCGGTGTAGAGCCGCTCGCCGCCGAGCCCTTCGGGCGGCCTGTTCGCCAGCTCCATCGTTGCGGCTAGGGCCTGCTCGCCCATGTGCCACAGGCTGCTCGGGTCGAGGCTCTCGAGGCGGTCGCCGGGCGTGTGGTAGCGGGTCTCGTTGCCGATCACCGCGAAGTTGAGGATCGTGTAAGGCTGCTCCCTGAGAACCGAGACGTCGGTGTCGTTGGGGATCATCCGATAGAAATCCGCCGTCATTGAATTGGCGGATGGCCGCGCGGCCGAGCGGCCATAGGCCGCGATCACGCTCTCGTTCGGCCGGCTCGTCTCGAACATGATCGCCGGCCCGGTCACGCCCCGCGCCTCGAGGTTGACGATCGTATCAACCTGCGCGGCGAAGGGACCGTGCTCGGCGAACGCGCGTGCGCCCAGCAGGCCGGCTTCCTCACCCTCGTTGAAGAGCAGGATGACCGGGCGCTTGAGCCGCCTGCCCTTGAGCAGAGCGGCCGTCTCAAGCATCGCGGCGACCCCTATGCCGTCGTCGGCCGCGCCTGGCCCGACCGGAGTCGAATCGTAATGGGAGACGAGCAGCACGGCCTTGCCGGTCGGCGGCCCCAGCGCGGCGAAGACGTTGCGGACCCGCGCGCAGGAGATGCCGCGGGTGTCGGCGCGGCCGTTGCAGGCGGTGCCGTCGGTGAGGCGAGGGGCGAGCCCGATCGCGCGCAGCTCGGCGATCAGGCGGGCCCTGACCACATCGTCCTCGGCGCTGTCGATAGGGTGCGACGTCTGCTCGCCCAGGATGCGCGCCAGCCGCGCCTTTGCCCGCGCCGTGTCGAAGGTGCCGGGCGCAGTACTGGCGGGCACTTCCGGGGGGGCGACCAGGCCCCCCTTGAACCCGAAGGCCGCCACAAGCAGCAGGAGGAACCCCGACAGTATCGCCCAACGCTTCATCTTGTCCCCCGCCTCGGCGTCGCCATATCGCTTTTGCCGCGCCGCTGCGATAGCGCAGCGGCGGGTTCAGCCTGGAGTAACAACATGGGTTATCGGGTCGTGGTCGTCGGCGCGACCGGCAATGTCGGGCGCGAGATGCTCAACATTCTCGCCGAGCGCCAATTTCCGCTCGATGAGATCGCCGTCGTCGCCTCGCCGCGCTCGACCGGCGACCTGCTCGACTTCGGCGACAGCGGCCAGGAGCTGCGCCTCCGCAACATCGAGCATTTCGACTTCGCCGGCTGGGACATGGCGCTGTTCGCGGCGGGATCGGCCGTGTCGAAAGATTATGCGCCGAAGGCGGCCGCGGCGGGCTGCACAGTCATCGACAACAGCTCGCTCTTCCGGATGGATCCGGACGTGCCCCTGATCGTGCCTGAGGTGAATCCGCAGGCCATCGACGGTTATCGTCGCAAGAACATCATCGCCAATCCCAATTGCTCCACGGCGCAGATGGTGGTGGCGCTGAAGCCGCTGCACGACGCCTTCGGCATCCGCCGCGTCGTCGTCTCGACCTATCAGTCGGTCTCGGGCGCGGGGAAGAGCGGCATGGACGAGCTGTTCGAGCAGAGCCGCAATATCTTCGTCGGTGACACGACAGAGCCCGCTCACTTCACCAAGCAGATCGCCTTCAACGTCATCCCGCATATCGACGCTTTCCTCGACGACGGCTCGACCAAGGAGGAGTGGAAGATGGTCGTCGAGACCAAGAAGATCCTCGATCCCAAGATCAAGGTGACCGCCACCTGCGTGCGCGTCCCCGTCTTCGTCGGGCACAGCGAGGCGATCAACGTCGAGTTCGAGCGCGAGGTCTCCGCGAAGGAAGCGCAGGATATCCTGCGCGAGGCGCCCGGCATCATGCTGGTCGATAAAAGGGAGGACGGGGGGTACGTCACCCCGGTCGAATGCGTCGGCGAATATGCGACCTATGTCAGCCGCGTGCGCGAGGATTCGACCGTCGAGAACGGCCTCAACCTGTGGTGCGTCTCCGACAATCTGCGCAAGGGCGCGGCGCTGAACGCGGTGCAGATCGCCGAGCTGCTCGGCCGCAAGCATTTGCAGAAGGCGGCTTGAGGAAGGCGCTGGAGCGCTGGCGCGCGCTGCCCGCGGCACAGCGGGCGATGCTCGCGGCGCTGGCCGCGCTCGTCGTGCTCGTCCAGATACGTCAGCCCTATCCGGAGATAGCGTGGCTGCAGCACGTGCCCACTGTCGCGCTGCTCCTTAGCGCGCCCTTCCTCCTGTCCCGCTGGCCGATGTCGAACGCCGCGGTGGGCTGCGTCCTCCTGTTCTTCGCGCTTCACACGGTCGGCGGACGCTGGACCTACAGCAACGTGCCCTACGACCAGTGGGCGCAGGCGCTCACCGGCCACCCGCTCAGCGACTTGCTCGGCACGGACCGGAACCATTACGACCGCCTCGTCCACTTCTCCTACGGCGCGCTCGCCATCCTGCCCGTGCGGGAGGCGCTGAGCCGACATCTGGGCGTGACCCCGCGGATCGCCCTCTACATCGCCATCGAGAGCGTGCTCGCGGTAAGCGCGCTCTACGAAATGTTCGAATGGCTGCTGACGCTGGCGCTGGCGGGGCCGCTGGCGGCCGAATATAACGGCCAGCAGGGGGACATGTGGGACGCGCAGAAGGACATGGCGCTGGCGGCGCTCGGCGCGGCGCTGTCGACGGCCTGGCAATGGAGGCGAAGGGATGGCGGATGAGATGGGCGGCGGCTGCGCCTGCGGGCGCGTTCGCTATGTGGCGCGGGTCGAGGACGACGACGCCTATCTGTGCCATTGCCGGATGTGCCAGAAGGCCACGGGCGGCGTCTCGATCGCGTTCAAGAATATGAAGAAGGCGGCGGTGACCTGGGAGCGCGAGCCCGATTGGTACGCCTCCTCGCCGATCGCGAAGCGCCCCTATTGCCGCGAATGCGGCACGCCGCTCGGCTTCGCCTTTCCGGACAGCGAGAATATGGACCTGACGGTCGGCTCCTTCGACGATCCGTCGCGTTTCAGGCCTCGGCACCATTTCGGCGCGGAGAGCATGCACCGCGCCTGGCTGAACACCGGGGGCCTGACGGAGAAGAGATCGGATGAATATCAGCCCCTCGTCGACAAATGGATCGCCGCGACCGGCAGCTTCCCCGGCTAGCCTTCATGCCGGACTTGATCCGGCATCCATGGACACCGCAACGCCAGCCTTCATCCCGCGCTGTTCGTGGACCCCGGATCAAGTCCGGGGTGACGAATGACGGATTCTCAAACGCATCGCTTCACCACGTCGGACGGGGTGGAGCTCGCCTGGCACGAGCTGGGGGAGGGGCGGCCGGTGGTGCTGCTGCACGGCCTCTTCTCCAACGCGGACATGAACTGGATCCGGTTCGGCCATGCGGCCGAGATCGCGGGGCGCGGGTTCCGGGTCATCATGCCGGACCTGCGCGCCCACGGTGCCAGCGCCGCTCCGCGCGAGGAGCGTTTCTATCCGCCGGACGCGCTTGCTCGCGACGGGGAGGAGCTGATCGGCCACCTCGCTCTTACCGACTACGATCTCGGCGGCTACTCGCTCGGCGCGCGCACCGCCGTCCGGATGGTCGTCCGCGGCGCGAGACCGCGGCGGCTCATCGTCGCCGGCATGGGCCTTCGGGGCCTGCTCCGCACCGGCAGCCGCTCCGGCCATTTCCGAAACGTGCTGACCGGCATGGGCACGCATGCCCGCGGCTCGCCGGAATGGATGGCGGAGGCTTTCCTGAAGACCACGGGCGGCGACCCGCAGGCCTTGCTGCCGCTCCTCGGAAGCTTCGTCGATTCGAGCGCAGCGGAGCTGGGCGCGATCGAGGTGCCGACGCTCGTTCTCTCGGGCGCCGAGGACCAGGACAACGGCCCGGCCCTCGAGCTGGCCGAGCTGCTGCCCAACGCCCGCTTCGTCGAGGTTCCCGGCAACCATATGAACGCCGTTACGAAGCCCGACCTCGGCCGGGCGATCGCCGATTTCCTCTCGCTTGATTCAGCTCCGGCCGAAGAGCAATAGCCGCCCCGACACCACCAAAAACGAGGATGATAGTCATGAAAGCCTCCGTATCCGCTCTCGCCCTCGCCATCTGCCTCGCCGGCTGCGCGAGTACTCAAGATCCTCGCGTGGATGCCGTCGCGGCCACGGGGGACGCGCTTAATTCCGTAGCGGACGCGGTGGAGACTTCCTGGCCGGCCGCGCCCACTGCGGACGAGGCCCGGGCCTTCGTCGCCAAGGCGGAGAAGGAGCTGGCGGATTTCTCGGTGATCAACGGCCGCGCGCAATGGGTCAACAACACCCACATCACCGACGACACCGACGCGCTCGCCGCCTATTTCGGAACGATCGGCACCGAGATGGGGGTGCGCTACGCCAAGGAGGCGGCGCGCTTCAACAACGTCGCCGGGCTCGACTACGACACGCGGCGCAAGCTCGACATCCTGCGCAACGGCCTCGTGCTGCCGGCGCCCTCGACGCCCGGCGCCGCCGCGGAGCTCAACGAGATCGCGACCCGCCTCAACTCGACCTACGGGAAGGGCAAGGGCACCTTCCACGGCCAGCCGATGAGCGGCAACGACCTCGAGGAGAAGATGGGAACGGTCCGCAACCCCGACGACCTCAAGGAGATGTGGACGAGCTGGCATACCAATGTCGGCAGGCCGATGCGCGAGGATTACACGCGGCTGGCCGAGATCGCCAACCAGGGCGCCAAGGAGCTCGGCTATGCCGACACCGGTGCGATGTGGCGTTCCGGCTACGACATGCCGGCGGACGAGTTCGCGGCGCTCACCGATCAGCTGTGGAGCGAGGTTAAGCCGCTCTACGTCCAGCTTCACTGCTACACCCGCGCCAAGCTCAACGAGAAATACGGACGCGCGGTCCAGCCTTCGGACGGCCCGATCCGCGCCGACCTGCTCGGCAACATGTGGGCGCAGGAATGGGGCGATATCTACGACGTCGTCGCGCCCAAGGGCGCCGGCGACATCGGCTACGACCTCACCGACCTGCTCGTCGCAAAGAAATACGATCCGGCGAAAATGGTGAAGACGGGCGAAGGCTTCTACACCTCTTTGGGCTTCCCCGCTTTGCCGCAGAGCTTCTGGGAGCGCTCGCAGATCACCCGGCCCCGCGACCGCGAGGTGGTCTGCCACGCTTCGGCCTGGGACGTGGACAACAAGGACGACCTGCGCATCAAGATGTGCACGAAGGTCAATTCCGGGGACTTCGTCACCATCCACCACGAGCTCGGCCACAATTTCTACCAGCGTGCCTACAACCAGCAGCCGTTCCTGTACATGAACGGCGCCAACGACGGCTTCCACGAAGCGATCGGCGATTTCGTCGCGCTTTCGGTGACGCCCGACTATCTCGTCCGTCTCGGCCTGATGCCGCAGTCCAAGGTGCCCCCGCCAAGCAAGGACATCGGCCTGTTGCTCCGCCAGGCGATGGACAAGGTCGCCTTCCTGCCGTTCGGCCTGCTCGTCGACAAATGGCGCTGGGGCGTCTTCAGCGGCGAGATCGCGCCCACCGCCTACAACCAGGCCTGGACCGACCTGCGCCTCCGCTACCAGGGCATCACGCCCCCGGTGCCGCGCAGCGAGCAGGATTTCGATCCGGGCGCGAAATATCACATTCCCGGCAACACGCCCTACGCCCGCTATTTCCTGGCGCGCATCCTCCAGTTCCAATTCTACAAGGCGGCGTGCCAGCAGGCGGGTTGGAAGGGGCCGCTCCACCGCTGCTCCTTCTACGGCAACAAGGAGGTCGGCCGTCGCCTGAACGCGATGCTGGCGATGGGCGCCTCGCGGCCCTGGCCCGACGCGCTCGAGGCCTTTACCGGGACCCGCCGAATGTCCGGCGAGGCGATGCTTGAATATTTCCGGCCGCTGATGGGCTGGCTCGAGGAGCAGAACCGGGGGCGCAAGTGCGGTTGGGACGCCTGATCGCCGCGGCGGCGCTGCTGCTTCACGGGGCCGCCCTGGCGACCGAGGCGAGTATCGGAGCGAACGCCGCGCCGGCGGCGGCGCTCGCTCCGGGCGAGGTGCTTCTGGAGATAGAGGCTACCGGTTCCGCCAAGAGCCGGCCCGATGCGGCCAGGCTCTTTGTGATCGCTAAATCCGAGGGCGAGACCACGGCGAGGGCGAGATCCTTGAATGAGGCGCTGGTCGCCCGGATCGGCGGAGCGGCGCGCCAGGCCGGTGTCGCGCCCGCGGATATCCGCTTGGGGACAAACCCCTGGTCGCGAATGGCCTTTGTCGGGAACGAAGCCATTGACGCGGGGGTGGCGGCGCTTAGCCGTCCGACCGAAAAGACGGAGTTCGCGTCGTTCGAGATTAGGGTCAGGGACGTGAGCCGTGTCGACCCGATACGGTCTGCCCTCGAGGAGGCGGGCGCGGACCAGGTCGTCGGCCCATTCTTCGCTCTGGAGAATGATTCCGCCGCGCGGCGTGCCGCACGGGCGGACGCGGTCCGGCAAGCGCGCGCGGAGGCGGAGGATTATGCGAATGCGTTGGGCATGCGCGTCGCCAGGATACTCCGGGTGAGCGAGCGAGTGTCGCCCTACGTCAGCGCAGACGCGAGCGAGGCGGTTCTCAACGCAATGTACGCGGTAAGGGGACCTACCGCGCAGGAAATCGAGACCCGCGCAGACCTTGCCGTCGACTTCGCGATCGTACCACGCTGAGTCTTAGCTCGGATGCGCTTCAGCCTCGGGTTCGGCCTGGATAGCCTCGCAAGCGGCGGCCGCCTCCTGGGCGGTGATCGCGGTCGCCAGAACCGGATTGACGACGCCGTTGCGGCGGGCGAGCGCGCGGGCGCCGATGAAGGCACCCGCCGCCGCGGCCGCGGCGGCTCCGCCGGCGATCGCCGCGGCCGTGAAGGGCCGGCGCTGGATCTCTTCCGCCAGCCGCAGGGCGGCCGACTTGCGGTCCGTGTCTTCGGCCATGATGCCATTCCCCTCGATGTCCTGGGCCGGTCAACGCCCGGCAGCCGCGGTCGTTGCCGCGTCGCGCAGGCTGAGACGGATCGGGGGTGGACCGTCCTTAAAGGCGCTCGATCATGTAATCGGCGCTGCTGACGTTGAACGCTCCCGGCTCCTCGACGTTGAGCTGCTCGACGACGCCGTCGTTGACGATCGCCGACCAGCGCTGGCCGCGCTGGCCCATGCCGTATTTCGAGCCGTCCATGCCGAGGCCGAGCGCGCGGACGAAATCGCCATTGCCGTCGGCGAGCATCGTCACCTTGCCCTCGGCGCCCGCGCTGACGGCCCAGGCCTGGAGGACGAAGGCGTCGTTGACCGCCGTGCAGGCGACCTCGTCTACGCCCTTCGCCTTGAGTTCCTCGACGCGCTCGACGAAGCCGGGGAGGTGCTTAGCCGAACATGTCGGAGTGAAGGCACCCGGGACCGAGAAGAGCGCGATGCGGCGGCCGGCAAAATATTCCGCGCTGTCGACCGGCTGCGGGCCATCGGGGCTGGCCTTCGCCAGAGTGGCCTTGGGAAGGCGGTCGCCGACCTTGATGCTCATCGTTTGATCCTTTCGCTTCGCCCTGAACCGGGCGGCCGCTCTAGCAGCGGCTCCGGCCTCCCTCTATAGCCGCAAGGAGCCATGGACCAGCCCCGCTTCCTCTCCGGCCAGCTTCTTCTCGCCATGCCCGGCATCGGCGATCCGCGCTTCGAGAAAGCGGTGATCGCGATGTGCGTTCATGACGAGAACGGGGCGCTCGGGATCGGCCTCGGGCGGATCGTGCCGCGCATCAGCTTCCACGATCTGCTCGGGCAGCTCGACATAGAGCCGGGCGCCGCCCCGGACGTCCCCATCCACCTCGGTGGGCCGGTCGAGCCGCAGCGCGGCTTTCTTCTCCATTCGACCGACTGGGGCGGCGATGAGAGCATCCAGGTCGGCGACCGCTGGGCGCTGACCGCGACGCTCGACATCCTTCGCGCCATCGCCGAGGGCCGCGGCCCGAGCCGCTGGATCGCCGCGCTCGGCTATGCGGGTTGGGGCGCGGGCCAGCTCGACGAGGAGATGCGCGGCAACGGCTGGTTCGCGACGCCCGGCAGCGACGCTTTGCTCTATGAATGCGACGTCGACAATCGCTGGGCGGAGGCTTTTCGCAGCGCCGGAATCGACCCGCGCATGCTCACCGCCGATTTCGGGACTGCGTGAGGCGCTAGGAAGGGCCGCCGAGCCGCGTGCGGCAGCGCGCTTCGTCTTCCGGGCCGGACGCGGTCGCGACGAGGCGCTGGACTTCGAACTCCGCCTTCCCCTCCGGCATGTAGCGCAGCACGCGCTCGCCCGCCTCGTCGGCGACGCGATAGGCGATCTCGACCGTCGAATCGCCGACCCTGCCGCCCTCGCGCCTTACCAGCCGCTGCCCATCGCGCATGCCGGCGGCATAAGCGGGACCGTCCACCGCCACCCCGGTGATGACGCCGCCGGCCTGCCGGGTCGCGTCGGGATCGTAGCCGCGCGAAAATTCCTTGCGCGGCTCCGTTACCAGCCGCGCGCAATCGCCGAACAGGTCGGCCGGGAGGATGAGCGGCTCGCCGCGCACGGCGTAACGTTCGAGGTCGGCGGCGACGTCGATCCCGGTCTTCTCGCGCAGGATGCGCCGGAAAAGCGCCGTCGCGAGCTCGGTGCTCGTCGCCGAGGCGATGCGCTGCGCCCGAAGCACGCCGGCAAGGTCCTCCTTCTCCCCGGTTCGCGCGGCGATCTCCGCGTCCAGCTTCGCGGCAAGCAGGTGCCCGCGGTCGTAGCTCACCTGCTGGACGGCGGGATCGGTCCAGAAGCGCGCCGCGACGTCGGCGCCGTTCGCCGTCTTCGCCGGCGAGGTGCCGTAGCGGGTCAGAGTCTCGTTCTTGTCGGCGGCCCATTCGGCCAGCGACCAGATACCGGCGCGAAGCAATATCTTGGTGGCGAGATAGTCGTCGAAGCCCTCGCTGAACCAGTAATCGACCGCCTCATTCTCCTCCGGCATCGCGCCGAGCGAATAGGGCACCCAGCTATGGCCATATTCGTGGGCGAGGAAGCGCGTGGCCTCGCGCGGGTTGAAGGCGCTGGTCGAGGCGATCGAGAACGCGTCGGCGCGGCCGGTGCCCGTGTAGGACAGGCCGGCGGGGAGCGTTCCGAGCGGCGCCATCGCCACGAGGAAAGGCGTGCTCGCATCCCCCCAGAAGGCGTCTACAGCCGCGATGATCGGAGTCACCGTGTCGGCGAGCTGGTCGGCGGTGAAATCCCAGTCCCCAAGCAGCGCCACGCGCAGCGGCGCGCCGCGCAGGTCGCGCTGGACGAGCTTCAGCTCGGCCCCGCCGATGGCAACGCTGTTGATCAGGTTGGCGAGCGTGGTGGGCTTGCCACCGAGATGGTCGAGGTCGGACGCCACCTTCCAGCCCTTTGGCAGCTTGCCCCAGCGGAAGCGCGCCGCCCGGGCGTCGTCGCCGGCCGGCTTGGCGAACAGGCTCTCGCCATGGACGAAGAACCACGTCGGCCGAATCATCGGCCGCGCTTTCTCGTAGGCGAAGCCAGGGTCCTGCTGCCAGGCGGAGGAGAGGGTGTAGCGGACGCGAAGGCGCGCGCCCGGGCCGTGGCGGACCACCGGCTCGGCGAAGGTCCCGCCGACGCTTTTCGCGCCGCGGACCCGGAGCCTGCTGACATGGCGCCACAGCTCGCTGGAGCCGGCCCAGACGCTCGGCAGCGCGAGCTTGGTCTCGCCGTCCTCGTCGCCGCGGAGCCGCATGTCGATCCGCAGCGCCCGCGTCCCGTCGGCCTCGAGCACGGGCGTCACCTTGTACGAGACGGGCGCCGGCGCGGCGCCAAGAAGGAGGGGTGAGGCAAGGGCGGCGGCAGCAAGGCGATTCATGCTGCGACTATAGAGGGACTTGGCCGCCTAGAGAGGGAAATAGTCGGCCAGCGCGGCGATCGTCGTATCCGCATCCTTGTGGTGGACGAAGACGCCGCCCGCCTCCTCCCAGCGGGGGGCGTGGCGGAGCTGGTCGTCGACGAGCACGTCGCCTTGCCGGGCATGGTCGCGCTTGTTGCGGGCGAGCGTAGTGATGATCCGCGTGCCGGGAAAATGCTGCGCCGCCCAGCGCACTTTCTGGTCGGCGGCCCAATTGCCGCCGGGAAGGCCGGTGAGGATGATCGGATCGAGATGCTTCACCGCGCTGAAAAGCCGCATCGCGTCCGGCAGCAGCGGCAGGCTGAAATAGAAATCGGGGGCAGACGCGAGCTTCGCCCAGAAACGGCCGGGGCCATGCCGCTTTTCGAAGGCGCGGGGAGGCATGCCGAGGATCGCGGTCGCACCCTTGTCGAAATCGGCGAGGACGCCGTCGCAGTCGAGAAAGAGCTGCCGCTTCATCTCTTCAGTCGAACCGCGAGGCGAGGAGCTTGACCGGCATCGGCAGCTCGAAGCGCTCCCAGTCTCCGACCGCGAGGACGTCGTTCGACTCGCGCGCTTCGCGGCCGGGGCTCAGCGACCAGGTGATGTGATAGGTGCTCCCGTCGGGGCGGTCGGTGGTGCCGCCGATCGCGACGACAAGCGCTTCCACGCCCTTGCCGTCGTCGGCGCGGCCGACGATCTCGCCATGGCTTTCCTCCGGCAGCGAGGCATGTTCGCAGACCTTTGACGTGAGCGTCACGTGATCGGCGACGACATACTCGTAGCGCGGCGGGAATTGCTGGAGCAGCTCGAGC
This sequence comes from Allosphingosinicella sp., assembly GCA_036262495.1. Classification (GTDB taxonomy): domain Bacteria; phylum Pseudomonadota; class Alphaproteobacteria; order Sphingomonadales; family Sphingomonadaceae; genus Allosphingosinicella. The sequence continues at coordinate 13,956 of DATAIU010000040.1, read as the reverse complement.
CTTTGAGCGGGGTCGAGCTTCCAGCCGATCACGCTCGTCCCCTCGCCGGCCCGGGCCGTCGCCTCGATAGCATTGACCATGGCGTCCTAAAGCGCCGTTTGGGGAGCCGGTTCCGCGCTGTCGCGTTGGGCGCGGGAAGGAGAGACAAGATGGGCGGCGAGAAGAAGGGCGAGGACCTTCCCTCGGACGAGGACCGGATCGAGGAGGAAGCGGAGAAGAATCGGGAGGCGCTGGACGAGATCCCCGAGCCTGGGACCGACCCGCTCCACGAGGGGCCCTAGCCCCCGATCCATTGGGCGAGCCGCCCTTGCTCGACGGGCGTCGTGACGAGCCCGAGCTTCGTCCTTCGCCACAGGACGTCGTCGGCCGTGCGTGCGAACTCGCGCTCGCGCAGCCATTCCACCTCGCGCTGGTAGAGGCCCGCGCCGAAATGCTCGCCGAGCTCGGACAGGCTGCGCGCGGCGCCGATCATGTCGCGCAGCCGCGTCCCGTAGGCGAGCGAGAGGCGCGAGACGAGGGAAGGGGGCATCCACCCCCCGAGCTCGTCCAGCCATTCGAGAAAGGCCGGGAAGAGGTCGCCGCCGGGAAGGAAGGTGTGCGACGTCGAGCGACGCCCCTCTATGCCGAGCCGGTCCACAGCCTCCTGCGCCAAGGCCCGGGCGGTCGTCAGCTTGCCTCCGAAGACCGAGAGAAGCTTCGGGCCGGTCCCGGCGTCGAGCTCCAGCCGATAGTCGCGCGTGACCGCCTTCGGGTCGGACGCGCCATCGTCCCACAGCGCCCGGACGCCCCAATAGGACCAGATCACGTCCGCCGGCGTCACCTGGGCCGTGAAATAGCGATCCACGGCTTCGCAGAGGTAACGGATTTCGTCAGAATCGACCACCAATCCGTCCGTTCGATCAACGGGGATGTCGGTGGTGCCGATAAGCGTGGAGCCGTGGAAGGGGAGGGCGAAGACGACCCGCCCGTCGGGCTGCTGCAGGATGTAGGCCTGCGGCCCCTCCCAAAGCTGGCGCACGACGATGTGGCTCCCCTTGTCCAGCCGCACGCGGGCGCCCGTGGCGACGCCGAGCCGGGCGAGCAGCTCGCCGACCCACGGGCCGGCAGCATTGACGATCGCGCCGGCCGCGACGCCGCGCCCGCCGGAAAGCTCGGCGATCCAGTCGCCGTCCTCGCGCCGGGCCCGCAGCAGCTCGGTCTGCGTGGCAATCTCGGCGCCCTGCTCGACCGCGGCGACGGCGTTGAGCACGGTCAGCCGCGAATCGTCGACCTGAGCGTCCCAGTAGGAAAGAAGCTTGCGTCGGTCCTTCAGCGGCGACTGCAGGGCCGCGCCGCGCCGCCCGACGCGCCCTGAGCGGGGCAGGCTGCCGCGGATCGAGAAGAGATCGTAGAGCAGCAGGCCCGCGCGCACCATCCAGGCTGGCCGCAGGCCGCGCGCGTGCGGCAGGACGAACTGCAGCGGCCGGACGATGTGCGGCGCCGTCCTGAGCAATATCTCGCGTTCGCGCAGCGCCTCACGGACCAGCCGGAACTCGCCGTATTCAAGATAGCGAAGACCGCCGTGGATCAGCTTCGAAGAAGCGGAGCTGGTGTGGGAGGCGAGGTCGTCGCGCTCGACCAGCAGCACTTTCGCGCCCCGTATCGCCGCGTCGCGGGCGATCGCCGCGCCGTTGATGCCGCCGCCGACGACGAGGAGGTCGAACCGGTCCATTGCCGCCTTGCACGCTAGCCGCGGCAGGCGGCATAGTCGATGCGAAGGGGGATCGGATGGGCGACAGGCTGCTGGTCATCGACGAGGGGACGACCAGCACGCGGGCGATGCTGTTCTCGCCCGATGGCGCGTGCCTCGCGGTCGAGCAACGCGAACTCAGCCAGAATAACCCCCGTCCCGGGTGGGTCGAGCACGATGCCGAGGAAATCTGGAGCGAGAGCCTCGCCTGTGCCCGACGCGCCCTGGCCGAGGCCGGCGCGGAGGCGGTGGCCGGAATCGGCATCACCAACCAGCGCGAGACGATCGTCTTCTGGAGCCGGAGCAGCGGCCGCGCGCTCGCGCCGGCGATCGTCTGGCAGGACCGGCGGACCGCGGAGCGCTGCGAGGCGCTGAAGGCGGCCGGCCACGAGCCCGAGGTGCAGGCCAGGACCGGCCTCCTCCTCGACCCCTATTTCAGCGCCTCAAAGATCGCCTGGGCGCTCGAGCATTGGCCGGCGGTCCGGGAGGCCGGGGAAGATCTGTGCGTCGGCACCGTGGAGAGCTGGCTCGTCTTTCGGCTGACCGGTGGGCTCCACGTCACCGACGCCACCAACGCCTCGCGCACGGGACTGATGGACGCGCGCAGCGGGTGGGATTCGTCGCTCATGGCTTTGTGGGGCGTGCCCGCGGGCTCCTTGCCGGAGATCGTCGATTGCGCGGGAACGTACAGCGAGACGCTGCCGGAGCATTTCGGCATCCCGATAGCCATTTCCGGCCTGGCCGGCGACCAGCAGGCCGCCTCGATCGGCCAGGCCTGCCTCGCTCCCGGCGCGACCAAGGCTACGTACGGAACGGGCGCCTTCATCCTGACCCACACGGGGGTCGAGTTCCGGCAAAGCCGCCACCGCTTGCTCTCGACCGTGGCCTGGCAGTTGGGCGGCGAGCGCCGCTACGCGATCGAAGGTTCGGTTTTCGCGGCGGGCAGCCTGGTCAAATGGCTGCGCGACGATATCGGCCTGATCGGCACGGCGGCGGACACGGAGGCGGCGGCGCGAAGCGTCCCCGATTCGGGCGGGGTCGTCATCGTGCCGGCCCATGGCGGCCTTGGCGCCCCGCACTGGCGCCCAGGCGCTCGCGGGTTGATCTCGGGCCTCAGCTTCGCGACCCGGCGAGAGCATATCCTGCGCGCCGCCCTCGAGGCGATGGCCTACCAGACGCACGACCTGATGACGGCGTTCGCGGCCGACGGCGCGCCATGGGATGTCCTGAAGATCGACGGCGGAATGGCTTCGAACCGCTGGATGGCCCAGGACCTCGCCGACATGCTCGACGTGCCGGTCGAGAGACCAGGATTCGTCGAGACGACCGCGCTCGGCGCAGCCATGCTCGCGGGGCTCGGCTGCGGGCAGTTCGCCTCGCTGGAGGAGGCGGCGGGCATGCGGGGCGAGGTGGAGCGATTCGAGCCCGGCACGGAGTCCGAGGAGCGATCCCGCCGGCTGGAGCGGTGGCGTCGCGCCCTCGCCCTCGTCTTGACCCCAATTTGATGGGGTTTCGCTTGCGATTTCAATCTGTTATACGCGCGCAACTTGTAGGGAGGGATGATCCTGTGAAAAGCTTACCGATGATAGCGGCTCTGGCCGTCCTCGCCGTCGCGGCGCCCGCGCACGCCAAGGGCGGCGCCAAGAGCGGCGTCAGCGCCGCCAAGCCAGGCGAACTGATCCTGCATCAGGGCACCAAATATAATGGCGACACGGAGGTCATCACTCGCGACAATTCGCGCGTTATCACCGACTGGAACGTCGGCTCGATCAGCCTCTATCCGGGCGAGAAATGGGAAATCTGCGCGAAGGCGCGGTTCAAGGCGCCCTGCATGGTCCTCGACCGGAGCATCCCGGTCGCCAAGGAGATCGGCATCGAAGGGTCGATCGGCTCCGCCCGCAAGGCGAAGTAGGCGGGTAACGGGCGGGGCGTCGCGGCGCGCCCCGCTGACGGCTTGTTAAGCCCTGGCGGCTAGGAAGCGGCCATGGCTACGCGCCTCCATCTGATCGCCGCCGCGCGCCCGAACTTCATGAAGGTCGCGCCGCTCTGGCACGCGCTTGCCGCGGCGCCGGGGTTCGAGCCCGTCCTCGTCCACACCGGCCAGCATTACGACGCGGCCATGTCGGACGCCTTCTTCGCCGATCTTAGGCTGCCCAAGCCCGATCACCATCTCGGCGTCGGCTCGGGCAGCCATGCCGAGCAGACCGGCGGCGTGATGATCGCTTACGAGAAAGTGGCCGTCGCCGACCGCCCTGACTGGATCGTCGTCGTCGGCGACGTGAACTCGACTGCCGCCTGCGCGCTCGTCGGAGCGAAGCTGGGCATCCGCGTCGTTCATCTCGAGGCGGGCCTGAGAAGCGGCGACCGCTCGATGCCGGAAGAGATCAACCGCCTGGTCACCGACGCCATTGCCGACCTCCTCTGGACGCCTTCGCCTGACGCCGACGAGAACCTGCTCGGCGAGGGCGTCCCGCGCGGGCGGATCAGCCGGGTCGGCAACATCATGCTCGACAGCTTCGAGCTCGTCCGCCCCGCGATCGACGCTGCCGACGTGCCGGGCGAGCTCGAGTTGGAGCGCGGCGGCTACGGCGTCGTCACGCTCCACCGCCCCTCCAATGTGGACGATCCCGCCCAGCTGATTCGTCTCGTCGAGGCGCTGATCGAGGTGCAGCGGCGCCTGCCGCTCGTCTTCCCGGTCCATCCGCGCACCGCGAAACAGCTTGCCGCCGGCCTGTTCGACAGCCGCCTGAAGCGCGCGGGCGTCCGCCTGATCGAACCGCTCTCCTACGTCCGGTTCATGAGCCTGGTGACTGGCTCGGCAGCCGCGATCACCGATTCGGGGGGCGTACAGGAGGAGACGACCTATCTCGGCATTCCTTGCCTGACCTTGCGCGAGACGACCGAGCGGCCCGTCACGATCACCGAGGGCACCAACCGCCTGGTGACGCCGGAAACCCTGCTCCTCGAGCTTGACCGCGCTCTTTCAGGCCCGCGTCCGGTCCGGCGGCCCGATCTGTGGGACGGCGGCACGGCCACGCGCTGTGTCGCCGACCTTCGCGCCCGCTCCGCGCCGACGCCGCTTCCGGTCGGAGACGACAGCCCATCCGCGCTGATCCGGCGTTACGGCGGCGAGGAGCGGCGCAGCGCTAGCGGCGCCAGCTATCGTCGATCATCCTGATGATCCCGGAAAAGTCCTTCGCCCCGCCGCCCAGCCCTTCGGCGAAGCGGGCGTAGAGCTCCTCGGCCTGCGCGCCCATCGGCGTGTAGCTGTCGACGCTCTGGGCGGCCTCCATCGCCAGCCGAAGGTCCTTCAGCATCAGCGCGGCCGCGAAGCCCCCCTCATAGTCGCGGTCGGCCGGAGTCTCCGGGCCGACTCCCGGGACCGGGCAATAGCTCGTCATCGACCAGCACTGGCCCGAGGCCTTGGACGCAATGTCGAAGAAGGTCTGCGGGTCGAGGCCGAGCTTCTGCGCGAGGACGAACGTCTCGCAGGTGGCGATCATCGAGGCGCCGAGGAGCATGTTGTTGCAGATCTTCGCCGCCTGGCCGGAGCCCGGCCCGCCCGCATGGATCACCGCCTTGCCCATCTTCTCGAGGATCGTCCGTGCCGCCTCGAATCCCTCATCGGTGCCGCCGACCATGAAGGTCAGCGTCCCCGCATCCGCCGCGGCGATGCCGCCCGAGACCGGCGCGTCGACCATCAGGTAGCCCGCCGCGGCCCCCTTTTCGCCTTCCTCGCGCGCGGTGGCGACGTCGATCGTCGAGCAATCGATCAGGATAGCGGAGGTCGGTGCCTTGCCGATGACGCTCGTCTCATAGACCCCGCGCACATGCTTGCCGGCAGGGAGCATCGTTACGACGGCCTCCGCGTCGGCGACCGCTTCGTCGGCCGAAGCGGCGACCGAGCAGCCATTGCTCTTGGCTTTCTCCAGCGCGGCCTGCGAGAGGTCGAAGGCGCGCACCTCATGGCCCGCCCTGACCAGGTTCGCGGCCATGCCGCCGCCCATATTGCCGAGACCGATGAAAGCTACGCGCGCCATGATTCACTCCTGAGGAGAGCGCGGAATAAACGTCCCCGGCCCGTCATGCCAGCGAAGGCTGGCATCCCGGCGGGCGAAGGCTCCGTGCTTCTCCCTCGCTGGGGCCCCAGCCTTCGCTGGGGCGACGACTATTTCCCCTTCCACTCCGCCTTACGCTTGTCGACGAAGGCGCTCATCCCCTCCTTCTGGTCCTCGCTCCCGAAGAGGCCGTGAAACAGGCGCCGCTCAAAGACGATACCCTGGGCGAGGCCGGTCTCGAAAGCGGCGTTGACCATCTCCTTCGTGGCCATGGCGGCGAGCGGCGCCATCGAGGCGATGGCCTCGGCGGTCGCCAGCGCCTCGTCGATCAGCTGGTCGGCCGGCACGACCTTCGCCACGAGGCCGGAGCGCTCGGCTTCCTCGGCTCCCATCATGCGCCCCGTCAGGCACATCTCCATGGCCTTGGCCTTGCCGACCGCGCGGGTCAGGCGCTGCGAGCCGCCCATGCCGGGCGTGACGCCGAGCTTGATCTCGGGCTGGCCGAACTGCGCGGTGTCGGCGGCGATGATGAAATCCGCCATCATCGCCACCTCGCAGCCGCCGCCGAGCGCATAGCCGGCGACCGCGGCGATCCACGGCTTGCGGGTCGCCGTGACCTTCTCCCAGCCCTGGAAGAAATTGCTCGAATACATGGACGCGAAGGCCTGGTCCGACATTTCCTTGATATCGGCGCCGGCGGCGAAGGCGCGCTCGTTGCCGGTGAGCACCGCGCAGCGCTGACTTTGGTCGGCGTCGAAGGCCGCGAAGGCGTGGATCAGCTCCGCGAGCACCGACGTGTTGAGCGCATTGAGCGCCTTCGGCCGGTTGAGTGTGATCAAGGTCACCGCCCCGCGCTGCTCGACCAGGATGTTCTCGTAGCTCATCTCACCTCCGTCATGCCGGGCTCGACCCGTCATCCATGAACACCCTCGTGCGCGAAACTCAACCGTCGGTGTTCATGAACCCCGGCCTTCGCCGGGATAACGGGTTACAACGGCGTCCACTCCTCTGCCTCGGGCATCGGCGCGAAGATGGTGTCGATCAAGTGCTGGGTGACGCCTTCGGGGGTCGCCGGCTCCCAGCGCGGGCGATTGTCCTTGTCGACGAGCAACGCCCGCACGCCTTCCACGAAATCGTGGCGCTGCACGACGCGGGTGGCGACGGCATATTCCTGCTTCATCTCATGGGCGAAGTCCTGGACCCGCGCGCCGTCGTAGATGATGCGAAGCGACACCTTGCAGGCCTGGGGGCTCTTCGAACGCAGCGTCTCGAACTCCGTCTTGGCCCAGTCCGATCCGTCCGCCTCCAGGGCGGTAAGGATCTCCTCGTAATCGTCGGAGGCGAAGAGGCGGTCTATCCGCTCCATATTTTCCTCGATCCGCGCCGGGGGAGGGCTGACCTGGTTTTCGTCGAGAAGGGCCTCGATCCGGTCCGGGTCGACGAGGATCCGCGCCTTGAGGTCGTCGAGCGCGAGCGAGGGTACGTAGTGGGTGGCGAGGCCGAGGCGCAGACATTCGGCCCCGTCGAGGCGCGCGCCGGTCAGGGCAAGAAAGGCGCCGACCCGGCCCGGAAGACGGGAGAGATACCATCCGCCGCCGACGTCGGGGAACAGGCCGATCGCGGTCTCCGGCATGGCGAAGCGCGTATTCTCGGTCGCGATCCGATAGCGGCAGGGCTGGGAGATGCCGACGCCGCCGCCCATCGTGATGCCGTCCATGAACGCGATGGTCGGCTTCGCGTAGGTGAAAAGGAGGTGGTTGAGCCGATATTCCTCGTGGAAGAAGGCGCGCGCCTCGGCCCCGTCGCCGGCTCCGCTGCGCGCCAGCATGACGACGTCGCCGCCCGCGCAGAAGCCGCGCCCCTCGGCATGGTCGATCATGACGGCCTGCACCGATGCGTCCTCGCGCCACCGGAGGAGGGCGGCGATCATCGCGCTGCACATATCCCTGGTCAAAGCGTGGATCGCCTTCGGGCGATTCAGGCGGAGCCGCCCGACCTTGCCTTCGACCCGGATGATGAGATCGGTCATTGAGGTTCGTGCCGGTCCTTCGATACGGGTCTTCGCCAGGTTCAGCCCCTACTCAGGATGAGCGGAAAGGCACAACCGCTCATCCTGAATGAGGGCCTGGACCTGTCCCCCGGACAGGTCCTTAGGTCGGCCCTCATCCATTGAGCCTGCCGAAATGGCGTATCGAAGGACGAATCACTGCCTCAGCATGTCCCGGGCGACGATCACGCGCATGATCTGGTTGGTGCCCTCGAGGATCGAGTGGACTCGAAGGTCGCGCCAGAAGCGTTCGATCGGATAATCCTGAAGGTAGCCGTAGCCGCCGTGGAGCTGGAGCGCGCGGTCGACCACCGAGGAGCCGGTGTCGGTGGCGAGGCGCTTGGCCATGGCGGCGAAGCGCGACTTGTCCGGGGCGTTCTCGGTCACCTTCACGGCCGCGGCATAGAGCAGCATGCGGGCCGCCTGGAGCTCGGTCTCCATGTCGGCGAGGGTGAACTGGGTCGCCTGGAAGTCGGCGATGGGCGTTCCGAACTGCTTCCTTTCCTTCGTATAGGCGACGGCCTCGTCGAGGCAACGTTGCGCCCCGCCCAATGAGCAGGCGCCGATGTTGAGGCGGCCGCCGTCGAGGCCCATCATCGCGATCCGAAAGCCCTCGCCCTCGCCGCCGACGAGGTTCTCCGCCGGCACCCGGACGTCGTCGAAATTGACCTGGGCGGTCGGCTGGGAATGCCAGCCGAGCTTCTTCTCCTGCGCGCCGAAGCTGACGCCGGGCATGTCCTTCTCGATGACCAGGCAGGAAATGCCCTTGGGCCCCTCCTCGCCGGTGCGGACCATGGTGACGTAGACCTCGTTCTCGCCGCCGCCGGAGATGAAAGCCTTGGAGCCGGAGACGACGTAGCAATCGCCCTTCTTCACCGCCTTCGTCTTCAGCGCCGCCGCGTCGGATCCCGAGCTGGGCTCGGTCAGGCAATAGGAGCCCATCCGCTCCATCGTCACCATCGAGGGCAGATATTTCTCCTTCACCGCCGCCGAGCCGAAGCGGTCGATCATCCAGCTCGCCATGTTGTGGATCGAGATGAAGGCGGAAGTCGACGGGCAGCCATAGGCCATAGCCTCCATGATCAAAGCCGCCTCGAGCCGGCCGAGGCCGATCCCGCCGCTCTCCTCGGAGACATAGATCGACCCGAAGCCCAGCTCCGCCGCCTTGCGGATCGTGTCGCGGGGGAAGATGTGCTTCTCGTCCCACTCGGCCGCATGCGGGGTGATCGCGTCGGCAGTGAAGGCGCGCGCCATCTCCTGGATCTGACGCTGCTCGTCGCTGAGGTCGAACTGGCTCATGCGGGTCCCATAACGTCATGCTGAACTTGATTCAGCACCCATGAACACGGCAGCATCCGGAAATGTCCAGACAGCCGTGCGTGTACATTCTCGCAAGCCGGAGGCACGGAACGATCTATATCGGAGTGACCTCCAATCTGATGGCGAGGCTGCATCAGCATCGGACCGGCACCGTCAAGGGATTCACCTCCAAGTACCGCGTCTGGCGGCTCGTCCATTTCGAGAGGTTCGGCGACATGCCCTCCGCCATCGCTCGCGAGAAGCAGCTCAAGAACTGGCATCGCCCGTGGAAGGTGGCGCTGATCGAGGAAGGCAACCCTTTCTGGGAAGATCGGGCCGTGGAACTGGGGTTGGACGCCCTCGCACCGCACCGGTCCACGCTCAACCCGTCACCCCAAACTTGATTCGGGACCCATGAACACAGACTGCGCGAACTCGCCGGCTCCGTGTTCATGGGTCCTGACTTTCGTCAGGATGACGTGGCGAGCTCGCGAAGGACAGCGCATCACCCCATCGTGGGAATGACGAAGGCGTTCTCGCCCGTCACGCTTCCGTCCGGCCAGCGCTGAGTCACCTTCTTGGACTTGGTCCAGAAGCGCACGCCTTCCGGCCCGTGCTGGTCGATGTCGCCGAAGCCCGAGCGCTTCCAGCCTCCGAACGTGTGGTAGGCGACAGGCACCGGGATCGGCACGTTGATGCCGACCATGCCGACATTGACCCGCGCCGCGAACTCGCGCGCCGCGTGACCGTTTCTCGTGAAGATGGCGACTCCGTTGCCATATTGATGCTCCGAGGGGAGCCGGAGCGCCTCCTCGAAGGTCTCGGCGCGAACCATTTGAAGGACGGGGCCAAAAATCTCTTCCCGGTAGCTCTGGAAATGCGGCTTCACATGGTCGAAGAAGGTCGGGCCGATAAAGAAGCCCTGCTCGTGGCCCTGGAGCGAAAAGCCCCGGCCGTCGATGATCAGCTCGCCGCCCTCGTCGACGCACATCTGGATGTAATTCTCGATCCGCTGGCGGTGGGCGCCGTTGATTACCGGGCCGTAATGGGCCTCGGAATCGGTGGAAACGCCGACCTGCAAGGCATTGATCGCGGGGATTAGTTTCTCCCGCAGGTTCGTCGCCGTCTTCTCGCCGACGGGGACGACGACCGGCAGCGCCATGCAGCGCTCCCCGGCGGAACCGAAGGCGGCGCCGGCGAGGTCGTTGACGACCATGTCGAGGTCGGCGTCCGGCATGACGATGCCGTGGTTCTTGGCCCCACCGAAGGCCTGGACGCGCTTCCCGTTCGCGGTGCCGCGGCCGTAGATATATTGGGCGATGTCGCTGCTTCCGACGAAGCTTATCGCATGGATCTCGGGATGGTCGAGGATCGCGTCGACCATCTCCTTGTCGCCGTGGACGACCTGCAGGATGCCGTCGGGCAGGCCAGCTTCCTTCATCAGCTCCGCCAGCCGAACCGGCACGGAGGGGTCGCGCTCCGAGGGCTTGAGGATGAAGGCGTTGCCGCAGGCGATGGCGACGCCGAACATCCACATCGGGATCATCGCGGGGAAGTTGAACGGCGTGATGCCGGCTACGATGCCGAGCGGCTGGCGCATCGAATAGACGTCGATCCCGGGCCCGGCGCCCTGGGTATATTCGCCCTTCAGGGCATGCGGGATGCCGCAGGCATATTCGATCACCTCGAGGCCGCGCTGGACGTCGCCGCGCGCGTCGGCGATCACCTTGCCGTGCTCGGAGGAGAGGAGGAGAGCGAGGTCCTCCATGTTCTTCTCGACCAGCGCCTTGAAGTTGAACATCACTCGGGCCCGGCGCTGCGGGTTGGTCGCCGACCAGGCGGGGAGCGCCTCGCGGGCCGCGCCCACTGCTTTCTCGAGGTCCGCCGGGGTGCCGAGGCGCACGTTCGCCTGCACGCCGCCATTGTTCGGGTCGAACACGTCCCCCTGCCGCTCGCCGGACGCGAAAGCGGCGCCGCCGATGAAATGGTCGATATTGCGCATTGAAGCCGTTCCTGAGCTGAAAGCCGGGTTGGCCTGGCCACTAGCCAAGGCGGGCCAGGATTGCCAGCCACGGACCGTCATGCCGGACTTGATCCGGCATCCATGAACACCGAAAGGGACCAGCCGCTACCCGCGGTGTTCATGGACCCCGGATCAAGTCCGGGGTGACGAGGATGAAAGAATGAAGCTTGGAACCCTCCCCGCACGCGGCCGCGACGGGCGGCTCGTCGTGGTCAGCCGCGACCTCGCCTGGTGCGCCGACGCGAGCCATGTCGCGCCGACCCTGCAGGCCGCGCTCGACGACTGGGAGCGCCTCCGGCCCCAGCTCGAGCTGCTCGCCACGGATCTCGAGCATGGCGTCATCCCGCGCGACCGCTTCCACGAGCGCGAGGCGCTGGCGCCGCTGCCCCGCGCCTACCAGTGGGCGGACGGGTCGGCCTATGTGAATCACGTCCAGCTCGTCCGGCAGGCCCGCGGCGCCGAGATGCCGGAGAGTTTCTGGACCGACCCGCTCATGTATCAGGGCGCCTCGGACGAGATGCTGCCGCCGCGCCGCCCGATTCCGCTCGTCGACGAGGCCTGGGGTTGCGACCTAGAGGCCGAGGTCGTCGTCGTCACCGGCGACGTGCCCCGCGGCGCCTCGCGAGAGGACGCCCTGGGCCGCATCCTCCTCGTCGGCCTCGTCAACGACGTCTCGCTGCGCAACCTCATTCCGGCCGAGCTCGCCAAGGGCTTCGGCTTCCTCCAGTCGAAGCCCGCCTCCGCGCTCTCGCCCGTCTTCGTGACTCCCGACGAGCTCGGGGACCGGTGGCGCGACGGCAAGCTCCACGGTCCGCTCAAGGTCGACCTCAACGGCGAACCCTTCGGCCGGGCCGACGCCGGCGTCGACATGACCTTCGACTTCGGCACGCTCGTCGCCCATCTCGCGAAGACCAGGAACCTCGGCGCGGGCTCGATCGTGGGCTCGGGGACCGTGTCTAATCGCGATTCGGCAGGCGGCCCAGGCAAGCCGATCGCCGACGGCGGCCTCGGCTACAGCTGCATCGCGGAGATCCGCACCGTCGAGACGATCCTCGAAGGCACGGCGCGCACGGGCTTCCTGAAGGCCGGCAACACGGTGCGCATCTGGATGGACGACGAGGCGGGCCACCCGATCTTCGGAGTCATCGAGCAGAGCGTTGTCGCCTCCTGAGGGTCTTGCGACGCGGCCGGGCTGGGCGCAGAGGCGCCGCATGAACAAGCTGCCTATTCTGCTCGCCCTTCTCGCCGCCTCTGCGTCCCAGGCAGCCTCTCGGCGTCCGGCCGCGCCGCCCAAGCCGGCGGCCACCCACCAAGCGATCGCGGACGAGGTCAGCCAGGAGCGCCTGCACGCGATCGTCGAGAAGCTCGTGAGCTTCGGAACACGCCACACGCTCTCCTCCCAGACCGACCCCAAGCGCGGCATCGGGGCCGCGCTCGACTGGGCCGCGGCGGAGTTCGGGCGATATTCGGCGGCCTGCGGCAACTGCCTGACCGTGGTGCGGCCTTCGGACGTCGTCACCGGACGCCGGGTGCCGACGCCGACCAAGGTCACCGACATCGTCGCGATCCAGCGCGGCAGTGTCGATCCGAACCGGGTCGTCATCATCACCGGCCATATCGACAGCCGGGTCACCGACGTGATGAACGCGACCGCGGACGCGCCGGGCGCGAATGACGACGGCTCCGGCGCCGCCGCGGTGCTCGAGGCGGCGCGAGTCCTCTCGCGCCACAAATTCCCGTACACGATCGTATACGGGGCGCTGATGGGCGAGGAGCAGGGCCTGCTCGGCGGCAAGATCATCGCCGACTATGCCAAGGCCGAGGGCTGGACCGTCATCGCCGAGCTCAACAACGACATCATCGGCAACAGCTGCAGCTCGGACGGCATCTGCGACGACGCCCATGTCCGGGTCTTCTCCGAGGGGCCGCGCTGGCAGGGCCATGAAGACCTCGCCGCCCGCATCCGCAGCCTCGGCGGCGAGAACGACGCGCCGTCGCGCAACATTTCGCGCTGGCTCGACGGCCTCGCCGAGGATCTCGCGCTCGGCCTCGACGTCCGCCAGGTCTGGCGCAACGACCGCTTCGGCCGCGGCGGCGACCATACCGAGATGCTCAACCTCGGCTATCCGGCGGTGCGGATCACCGTGGCGATCGAGAATTACAACTGGCAGCACCAGGATTTGAGAACCGAGAACGGAGTCCAGTACGGGGACACGATCGACAAGATGGACTTCCCCTATCTGACCAAGGTGGTGAAGCTGAACGTCGCCGCGCTCGCGGCCCTCGCCCGGGCTCCGCAGCCGCCCGAGCCGACGATCAAGGGGGCGGTCGCCACCGATACGGTGATCGAATGGCCGGGCGTTGCGGGAGCGGCCGACTATGTCGTTCGCTGGCGCCGGACCGATGCGGCGAATTGGGAGAGCAGCGTCCGGGTCAGCCAGTCGAGCGGCCGCGTCTGCATCGACAGGTGCCCGCCGCTCGCCGGCGACCGGCACGTGGCGGTCCTCCTCCCTCACGTCAGGGTCGACGACTTCGTCTTCGGAGTCTCCTCCGTCTCCGCCGACGGCTATGAAAGCCCGGTCGCTTCCGCGGTCCCGGGCGGGGCGTTCCGGCCCTATGCGCCGCCGCCTCCGGCCCAGTGATCGTCATTGCGAGCGAAGCGAAGCAATCCACGGGCGCTGGAACCTTCGCGACCCTGGATTGCTTCGTCGCTGCGCTCCTCGCAATGACGGGTTCCAATGGCTCGTAAGCCCCAACGCTCCGGCCTCCCGACCCGCGAGCAGATCCTCGATTTCATCGC
>DATAIU010000039.1:0-33217 GCA_036262495.1 Allosphingosinicella sp. | reverse complement strand
GGTGACGCCGAGCGCCGTCTTGACCTGGGTCGCCTGGCCGGCGGCGTCGTAGATCGTCTTGACGATGCGGTCGGGCCCGAAGGTGCCCGCCGGGCTGGTCAATGTGCAGGCGTTGGGCAGGGTCGAGCCGAAATCGTTCGGGTCCATCCGCTGCGCGACGCACTCGACCCGGCCCAGTCCGTCGTAGCCGGTCTGGGTGAGCGCGTAGACGGTGCTGCCCGAGGTCAGCTTGCTCGTCACGGGACGGGCGTTGGCGTTGCAGGCGAGCGCGCCGTTCAAAATAACCCGCGCATCCCGCTCGCGCTAGAAAGGAACTCCAACGGGGGGAACGAATAATGCCGTCACGTTCGGAATATTGATAATGGGCTTGCCATCGCCCCGCGCAATTTCAACTTCTGTGCTTTCATTTTCACGGAAGACGCATGAAATTAACACAGGCGTGCCGTCGCGGTCTCTATACGCATATGTTAGCTTCAGACGATCTCCTGGATTTGGGTCCGACCAAGTAAATAAATAATTTCCTGGTATCGGCTCATTAAATATTGCTTGACACGTTGGCAAGAAATGAAGCCCTCTCGCGGCGACTTCGGCCGAAGCAGCTATCTCGTCAACTAGGCGACAGAGTTCGCTTTTAATCACCGACTTCAAATATCGTTCCTACGTTCGTGACGCGCCCCGGCAGCCCAAACGCACGATACTCCCATTGCAGTCCTTTGAAAACAACAAAGCCGATCTGCTGTCGCCCTGGTTGAAGATGGGGATCCAGATCGCGCTCTATGGCGGCCCTCAGCGCGGCGCGTTCCCGTTCATTGAGTTTGGTCAGGTGCCGCTCAACGTGATATCTGGAATGGGGGTTCGGCGGGTACCCGAAAAATACCCGGTTTGATCGAACAGTGCCCCCTGACTGCGTGGCTTTTTTGGGTCGCTTGGCCGTAACAACGATGTCAGGCTCCTGGGAGCTTTGCCGGGTGCTTTCCGGTTCGTCCCAAGTTCCGTTCGCTCCGGCGCCGCCGAAGCAACAGGAGCGGCCCGAAGCGCCTGCTTGAACGCGCTTTCCGCCTCCGCCAAGGGCGGCCACGCCCGCGCGAGAGTTCTTGATGCCTGTAACGACGGCGACGACGCCCCAGTCGGCCTCCTTGTCTCCTTTCTCCTTGTCCTCGAGCCCGAGGGGATCGACGAAGTTGACCGGATCGCCGGCCACATAGGCGTAGAGGTTCATACCGCCCTCATACCCGATCGGGTCGGTCTGCATGAACCTTCCCAGTCCCGGACGATGCATCTGGTTCTTATAGTCGTAGACCTTGTCGGTGATGAACAGCATCTGCCCGGTGTAGCCGGCGGACGAATAGCCGAAGCTGTAGCTGCCGTCGGTGGTGATGTTGCCTTTGGCGTCATAGCCCAGGCTTCGTGCCGTCGAGGCTCGCCATCTGGTTGAGCCCGTTCGCGGTCGCGGTGCTGGCGTCGCCGGCTTGGGCGATGTAGGAGCCGCGCTCGTCCGCATAATGCCAGCTGCGCGTGCCGGAGCCGTTCAGCGAGGCGACCCTAAAAGGCCCCGAGGCACCATGAATTGAACTAAAAAAGGTCCGACAGCAAATCGGTCTCGAAAGACCGGGTCTCACCTAAAAGCTGACGGTATATGGAAGTGAGATCAAATTCGTTCACGGCCTTTCTCAGTTCGATGCCTAGCCTGGCAATCTGATCAAGTACTGACGTTATGTCGCATTCCACCGTCGTTCTTCCGGAGATTCCGGACACGTACTTAAAAAGAAAACTTCCAGACTTACGCTCAACCCAAAAGGCGGGCTCGAAATCTACAAGGATGCTAGCGCCGGTTTCGTTTATCCACGCTCGAGTTATCGATCGAACTAATCCGGAATAGAAGATAGGGATCGACAGAGCTTTTGCATCAATAGTAACCCCTCCGACTTCTAAAGCGACGTCTGCGATCAAAGCATCCGTAATGCCGACCAGGTCCGCGTCGTTTCCAACCAGTCGAAACTGGATAGGCGTTATAGCAATAGCGAATGTCAAGTTCGGCCTCCTACCATCCTGCAGGTGCGTTCTGCCGTCCTGGGTATGCTGTCCGGACCTCTTGCCATCCTGGTAAGGTTCGACTGTCCCGCGTGATGACGGTGAG
Source organism: Allosphingosinicella sp. (assembly GCA_036262495.1). Classification (GTDB taxonomy): domain Bacteria; phylum Pseudomonadota; class Alphaproteobacteria; order Sphingomonadales; family Sphingomonadaceae; genus Allosphingosinicella. Next base: position 31,080 of record DATAIU010000039.1, on the reverse strand, counting down.
CCAATACGTGAGAATGCCGCTTCGATCAAAGCCAACGAGGAAGGGAAGCTGGGCCTCATATCTATGCGAGCCTGGAAATGCGCCGGGCAGTGCGTGGGAGAGGTTCGTCGCGAGCATGATTGCATGCTCCATTGTATTCTTTTCGTAGAGCCAAGGAACAAATACGCCCTTCGCCGGGCTCGTTTGTGCCACTAACCTAATTAGCGCGCTGAGACCATGTTCAATAAGGATGTGCTTATAACTCTCATTAGGAAAGATAAACATATCCTTTCCAGGGCCGGCGCTTCCGGCCAGAACAAACTGAGCCAATGGATCGAATGAGGCGCCAGTATATGTAAGCACAGCCGGTATAAGGCCACATTCATCGCAGGTAGCTCCTAAAATCTCCTTTCCGTTTACCGTTACGTGCAATGCGGTTTCAGCAGCAGATTTATACTCGTCCCCGCCCTTCTCGTCTGAATCGTTTTCTGTGTCTTTATCACAGTGCTGGCGGCCCAGCCTACCACCCGTGTCGTCATCGGGCACCCAATGACAATTTCGCTTGAGACCGCTGGGATCGGCGTGATTCACCGGATCCGCGCCGACGTAAGCATAAAGATTCATGCCCCCAGTTAGGCGAATCGGATCCGTCTGCAGGAACCTTCCCAGCCCGGCGTGATACATGCGGTTCTTGTAATCATAGACCTGGTCGCCCGCGAGCAGCATCTGGCCGGTAAAGGCCATGCGCGGCGGCAGGGTCGTCCCCGGTTTCCCGTATTCGTCATAGGCGTAGATCGCGCTCGCGTTGCCGGCGTCGCCGGCCTGGGCGACGTTGGAGCCGCGCTCGTCGGCATAATACCAGTTGCGCGTGCCCGATCCATTCAGCCAGCCGACTGTCTCGTCCTCGCCCGCGCCCGGGACGATGCGCTGGACGACCGTCGTGCCATAATATTCCGCCAGCATGTCGTCCTGGAACCTCAGGAACCGCTGCTGCCCGCTCGACGCGAGCCGCATCACTGGATCGTAGTTGAAGGTCGAGGTGCCCCAGGGCGCGAGCGTGATGCTCGTCATCAGATTCTCCGACGAATAGCCGAAGCTGTAGGTGCCGTCGGTGGTGATGTTGCCCTTGGTGTCGTGGCTCAGCGTCGCGTTCCAGCTCGCGAGCTCGTTGAGCCCGTTCGACGTGGTGCTGGTCGTGCCCGAGCCGTGCTTCGTCCAGGCGTAGAGGTCGTTGGAGCGCGTCACGCTGTCGATCTGGCTCGCAGGATTGTAGCTGAGCCCGATCGTGAGGTCGTGCGTCGTCGCGGTGCCGCCGAGGTCGTGGGCGAGCGAGGTCAGCCGCGACACCGCGTCGTAGCCATAGCTGGTCGACGTCCCGTTGCCGCGCGTCAGCGAAGTGCGCCGCCCGAGATCGTCGTAGCCGTAGGTCGCGAGGACGTTGTAGCCGCTCGTCGCGCCGTCGTAGCGCACCGCGCTCATGTTGCCGGTGACGAGATAATCGTAATCGACATAATGCGTATCGGGCCAAGTCAGCCGCGTCCGCCGGCCCGCAAGGTCCCACGTCGCGCCGACCGTGCCGGCGGGGTTGGTCTGCGAGGTGAGGCGGCCGAGCGCGTCGTAGCCGAAGGTCATGTTCTCATTGGTCTTCGATGCCGAGGTCAGGCGGCCCACCAGATCGTAGCCGAAGGTGACGTCCGGCTCGGTGCCGGGAAGGTCCTTCGTCGTCAGCCGGCCGAGCGCGTCGTAGCTGAACCCGATCGTCTCGCCCGCGCGGTTGCGGAAGCTGGCCACGGTGCCCGACGTGCGCGTGCCGCTCGCCCTGTTCTCGTAGGCGAGCTGCTCGTAGTCGGAGCTGTTGCTCGTCCCGGCGCCCTTGGTCGCGCTTGGGAACTGCGTCTGGCTGAGGCGGTCGTGGCCGTCATAGACATAGGTCGTCTTGTTCGATTCGGCGTCCATCACCGTCTGGACCAGGCCGTTGCTCGTGTAGGTGCTGGTGACGACGTTCGCCTCCTCGCCGCTGACCCCTAGCGCCGTCTTGACCTGGGTCGCCTGGCCGGCGGCGTCGTAGATCGTCTTGACGATCCGATCGGGCCCGAAGGTGCCCGCCGGGCTGGTCAGGCTACAGGCGGAAGGCAGGGTCGAGCCGAAATCGTTCGGATCCATGCGCTGGGCGACGCACTCGGCCCGGCCCAGCGCGTCGTAGCCCGTCTGGGTGAGCGCATAGGCCGTCGTGCCGGAAGTGAGCTTCTGCTTCTCGGGGCGGTCGTAGGGGTCGTAATCCATCTCGACCGCCTGGCTCGCCGCGAAATTGGCCCAGTCGCTGTCCGACTGGCTGTCGACATTGCCTTGCTCGAGCTTCGTCGGAAGGCCGTCGCCGCGATAGGTGACGCGCACCGCGCGGGGTTTGAGCGAGCCGGTGCCGTCGGGGTCGGGACTGGTCACTCCCACCACCTGGCGCGCCGAATTGTAGCGATAGCGGGTCGTGTCGGCGGTCCCGGAGAGCGGGCCGTCCACGGTGAGAAGATTTCCGATCGGGTCGTAGGTCATAGCCTGCGTCGCGGTCAGGGTGCCGCTGCCGTTGCCCGAGCTGACGCTGGTGACGTTGCCGTTCGAATCGTAAGCAAGCGTCGTCTTGACCTCGTCGGCGCCGCCGGTGCAGCTCGAATTCGTCTGGCAGGCCGAAACGCCGGTCAGCCGATATTCGCCGTTGGTCAGCGTATAGCTGTAGCGCACCTGCGGACGCGTCGCCCCGGTGGTCGGGGCAGGCGCCGTTGCGGTGAGCAGGGCGCCATGGGTGGAATCGTAGGTGTAGTCGGTCGTGTTGCCGCGCGCGTCGGTCGTGCTGTTCGGGCTGTTGCAGGTGACCGGGTTCGAGCAGGACGAATCGTAGTTGGCCGCGGCGACGATATCGGGAAGGCCGGTGCCGGACTTGGCGACGCGGCGTTGCTCCGTGAGGTTGCTGCGCGTGTCGTACGTTAGCTCGACGTAATTGCCTTCCGGGAGAGTCGTGCGGGTCAGCCGGCTGTTGCTGTTGTCATCGATTTCCCGGAAGTGCGCCCAAATCTTCGAAAGTCAAACGTCCCCCACACCGTATCCAGCCATGGGGCCAATCGGTCACCCGCAACGTTGTCACACCGTGCCTTTCCGAATACGTGAACGTAAACTGGGCACCGCTGTCACCAGGGTCCGTGCCCTGCAGATAATAAGTGTCTGTCGCGCCGGGTAACAGCTGAATAGAGAAGGCGGCGCCAGCAATGCCCCAGCGAACTACCTCGCCGAAACGTTTCGGAAGACTGGGGGGCGCGCTAAACATAAACGGGAAACGAATGCACCGAAGGTTGCTTCCATCACATCGTTCGATCGCTTTGCGGTAATCCCCTGAGAGGCCCATCCCACTATTATAGTCGATGCTGATAATCGACTTGAACCCGGGGTGGTCGGAGCACAAAACGAAATCTTCTCTCGGTGTTGCGCTTCCTTCGACTGTACACCCTGTCGCAGCGAGGAAAGCGATCGCTATCCGGTAATTCCTCAGCATCGGGGGAACCCTCCGATCGCTTGGCAGTGGCCCAAGCCGAATTTCACCGTTGCGTACCTTGCCCACCTATCGATTCTTTGATGGAGCTCGTAGCCTCCGGCCAAGCCTGCGTAAACCGGGTTGTATACGTGCCAGACTTCGTGAAAATATATACGAGCGATGTCTGAGGGCAAACCGTAAACACTTCGTGCGTCCGAAAAACCGAAACCACCAGACAGCCAGATATATTGACCGATTCCGAACGGGGTAGAACCAACTCGCAACTCAGCGCCCGGGCCTTTAACATTAAAGGCTCGGCTCGCCTCTACCCCCCGAATTTGGCTCCACTGACGACGAAACTGGTCCATGGCTTTGTTGTTGGTGCTATTATAATGGTAGGCAGCAAATCCCACAAACTGGGTAACGACGCGGGCCATGGCTTTCTCACCCGCCGTCGCATCTCCCCACACCGGTTTCCCCCATCCCACAAGGCTCGTTGGTGCAGAAACGGTACCGCCCCATTAAGTATAAATCCGGAAAAATCTGCTTTGATCGCATCCTTCTCGGCCTCGTTCATGTCATTGTCTTTGCCCGATTTGTCGTCGTCGGCATCGACCTCCACGCACCGCCATTGCCCGCCTCGCTCGCCGGGAGGCGGGATGCAAATCTTTTCATTACCAGAGGGGTCCGCGAAGTTAACCGGGTCGCCTCCGACATAGGCGTAGAGATTCATCCCGCCGCTGTAGCCGATCGGGTCCGGCTGCACGAATCTCCCCTTGTCCTGATCGTAGAACCGGGCCTTGTAGTGATAGAGCCCCAGCTCGGGCATCCACATCTGGCCGGTATATTGGAACCGGCCCATCACGTTCGCCGCGGGCTTGCCATATTCGTCGTATCGGTTGAGCTGCCACGGGTTGCCGTCGTCGCTGCTGATCAGGGCGATCGAGCCCCTCTCGTCGCCGTGCAGGAACCGCCGCACCGGCGATGAGCCCGTCAGGTCGTACCACACGAGCGGCTCGTCGACGCCCGGCCCGAACACGTAGCGCGCGATCGGCGTGCCGGTGTTGGCGTTATACTCCGCCACCATGCGGTCGCCATCGTAGAGCAGCCGCTCGCTGAACCCCGTCTTCGACAGCCGCATCAGCGGGTCGTAGCCGAGCGTCATCCCGCTGATGCCGTTCACGCTCGCAGCCGTCAGCAAATTCTCGGACGAGTAGGTGAACGACCGCCCGGGATCGCTCGTCATATTGCCCTTGGCGTCGTAGCTCAGCGTCGCGCCGCCGTGGCTCGCGATCTGGTTGAGCCCGTTGGCGGTCGAGCTCGTCGTGCCGCTGCCGTGGCCGGCCCAGGCGTAGAGATCAGCCTGCCCCGGACCTGATCCGGGGTCCGAGCGGATGTTCTGCGCGATCTGGCCGGCGGGCGAGTAGCTGAAGCCGAGCGTCAGGTCGAAGCTCGACCCGCCCGGATTCTCGGTCAGTTGCGACAGCCGCGACACGGCGTCGTAGCCGTAGCCGCTCACCGTGCCGTTGCCTCGGCTCAGCGACGTGCGCCGGCCCCTATCGTCATAGGCGAAGGTGGCGAGGACGCCGCCGCCCGAAGTGGCCCCGTTCTCGCGGATCGCGCTCATCTCGCCCGTCACCAGATAATCCTGGTCGACATAGAAGCTGTCGGGCCAGGTGATGCGTGTCCTGCGCCCGGCTATGTCGTACGTGGAGCTCACCGTGCCGTTCGGGCCCACCTGCGTCAGGTTCCGCCCGAGCGCGTCGAAGGTGAAGCTCAAAGTCTGGGCCGACGTGGCGGCGGACGTCATCCGCCCGAGCAGATCGTAGCCGTAGGTGACGTCCGGCTCGCTGCCCGGCAGGTCCTTCGTGGTCAGCCGACCGAGCGCGTCGTAGCTGAACCCGATCGTCTCGTTCGCCCGGTTGCGGAAGCTCGCCACCGCGGCCGAGGTGCGCGTGCTGCTGCGTGATCGGGGAAGCGCCGCACGGGGCCGGGGAGAACATCCTCTGTCGCGCTCGGGGACGAAGAGGGGTGGCGGCCGATCCCTACGCGAGCCGCCACTCGATAATTAGAGGATCTCTAACGTAGAGATAATAATTATTATCTTCGAGTTACATAGGTTAGTTACGTGATTTCCCCCAACCGCCAATGAGTGTACGTTTTCACCGGGCCAAAAAATGACTGATCCTCTCGTTTTGACCACTTTACTCACGTATTTGGAATATGTAGTCGATGCTCGACGATTTCTGGCCACGAGCGTAGTACAATACCCCGGATAAATCCCGATCTTACTTGGGTCACTGAACAAATGGTATTCTCCTTGACCGCCTTGCAAAAACCCAGATCCTTGCCATTGGCCTGATCGCGATTTTGCGTCTAAGCCGGCACACCCAGCCAGCATTATTACGAGGGACATTAATACGAGTTTCTTCATTTTATGCCTGCCTTGCTGCACATGGTACCCTTGCTCGTTTTGGTTCCGGCATTTCCGCCCTTCGCATATTGGGACGGGTTGAAGTTTTCTGCTCCAGGCCCCCATGACCCTTCCAAAAGCTGCAAGGAAAGACCGCTCCCTGAAGGCGAAAGCCTCCAACTACCATAGTTAGTAATGCCGTACAGCGGTATCCCGAATTGCAAAGGAATGTTCGCGTCGCCGGGCCCTGGTATACCCGACAGATCCCCAGTAAAACCATGCGTATGAATACCATAACGATCGCCCGTCTTAAATGACCCCTTCGGCAGGATATATTGGAGGACTTCAATGTCACCGCAGTTGATAATCTTTTCCTTCAACGAAACGACATACAAGTCGCCCTTCTTATCCATCCTGAAGAATTCTTCTCCACCGGAAAGCATGTGGAGCTTATATTTCCCTAACTTCTTATTTTTGCGAGCAGTTACTACAATCGTGTCCATCATCACTGGTCCAGTGGTTACGTCAGCACCAATTGCGGATCCGCAGGTATCACCCTCCATTTGAGTGAAGTAGGACACGTGAACCCAGGGCCCCGCCTGCTTTCCATCTGGGCCTTGTGGGGCCTCACGGTGATCATAGGTCACATAATTACACACCATGCCCGATGGATCGACAAGATTCACCGGATCCCCGCCGACATAGGCGTAGAGGTTCATACCGCCCTCATAGCCGATCGGATCCGGTTGCAGGAACCTGCCTTTGTCCTGGTCGTAGAACCGCGCTTTGTAGTAATGGAGCCCGAGCTCCGGCATCCACATCTGGCTGGTATATTGGAACCGGCCCATCGTATTGGATGCGGGCTTGCCATATTCGTCGTAGCGGTTGAGCTGCCAGGGATTGCCGTCGTCGCTGCTGATCAGGGCGATCGAGCCCCTCTCGTCGCCGTGCAGGAACCGCCGCACCGGCGATGAGCCCGTCAGGTCGTACCAGACGAGCGGCTCGTCGACGCCCGGCCCGAACACGTAGCGCGCGATCGGCGTGCCGGTATTGGCGTTGTACTCCGCCACCATGCGGTCGCCATCGTAGAGCAGCCGCTCGCTGAACCCCGTCTTCGACAGCCGCATCAGCGGGTCGTAGCCGAGCGTCATGCCGCTGATGCCGTTCACGCTCGCAGCCGTCAGCAAATTCTCGGAGGAGTAGGTGAACGACCGCCCCGGGTCGCTCGTCATGTTGCCCTTGGCGTCGTAGCTCAGCGTCGCGCCGCCGTGGCTCGCGATCTGGTTCAGCCCGTTGGCGGTCGAGCTCGTCGTGCCGCTGCCGTGGCCGGCCCAGGCGTAGAGGTCAGCCTGCCCCGGACCTGATCCGGGGTCCGAGCGGATGTTCTGCGCGATCTGGCCGGCCGGCGAGTAGCTGAAGCCGAGCGTCAGATCGAAGCTCGACCCGCCCGGATTCTCGGTCAGCTGCGATAGCCGCGACACGGCGTCGTAGCCGTAGCCGGTCACCGTCCCGTTGCCTCGGCTCAGCGACGTGCGCCGGCCCATATCGTCATAGGCGAAGGTGGCAAGGACGCCGACGCCCGAAGTGGCCCCGTTCTCGCGGATCGCGCTCATCTCGCCCGTCACCAGATAATCCTGGTCGACATAGAAGCTGTCGGGCCAGGTGAGGCGTGTCCTGCGCCCGGCCCCATCGTAAGTGGAGCTCACCGTGCCATTCGGGCCGACCTGCGTCAGGTTCCGCCCGAGCGCGTCGTAGGTGAAGCTGAGGCTGTTGCCGGTCTGCGTGGCTGAGGTCATGCGGCCGAGCAAATCGTAGCCGTAGGTCACGTCGGGCTCCGTCCCCGGAAGGTCCTTCCCGGTCGTCCGATTCAGCGCGTCGAACGCATAAGCGATCGTCTCGTTGGCGCGGTTGCGGAAGCTTGTGCGGTTGCCGTTCGCGTCGTAGCCGTATTGCTCATAGTCGGTCGTCGAGCTCGTCCCCGCGCCCTGCGTGCTGCTCGGGAAGCGAGTCTTCAGCAGACGATCGTGGCCGTCATATTGGTAGGTCGTCTTGTTGGATTCGGCATCGGTCACGGTCTGGACGAGTCCGTTGTTGGTGTACGTGCCGGTCACTTCATTCGCTTCTTCGGACGTGCCGTAGGCTGTCTTGACCTGGGTCGCCTGGCCGGCGGCGTCGTAGATCATCTTGACGATCCGGTCGGGGCCGAAGCTTCCGGCCGGGCTGGTCAGCGTGCAGGCGGAGGGTAGGGTCAACCCAAAGTCGTTCGGATCCATGCGCTGGGCCACGCACTCGACCCGGCCGAGCGCGTCGTAGCCGGTCTGGGTGAGGGCGTAGACGGTAGTGCCGGAGGTGAGCTTGCTCGTTCATTCATTGAGCTGCTCCGGCTCCTCCCTATCCGTACTCCCGTGGGCCGACCCCAAGTCCGCGTCCCGGCGCGTTGGGAACTTCCTCATGCGCTCGAAGAGATCTTGTCCGGCCCAATTTATGAGTGACGCTACCGCGATCGGTATCGAGATGACTGCAATCGTTCCATATCTCTCAGTCAAAGAAGAAAAGTTTGCACTGACATAAAGGCAGACGAGGAAGCCAATCAGAAAAAAGAGCGTCCACCCAAATCTTTCAAGACGGCCCACTGACATCCTCTTACCCACAGGCTGGGATACTCCTTCTTGACGATGCGGTAGCTTGATTAGCCGTGTTTGTGGTCACCGGACGTGCTATTGGGTTCCTGATCGCTCTTCCTGCCAGCCGAATTAAGGCACGAGTTTCAAAGCTGCTGTAGTCACCGCCAATTGCTTTCATTCCTGCTCCAGTGAGTGACACGGCCCCACCGCCCACCATAAGTTGTGCCCCATTACTCGCAATTGCGCCGCCCGTTGCACCCACTTCGGGCTGACCAGTCGCCACTCCGGCCACAGCAACACCAGCCCCGACGGTCACAACCTTGGCCCCGAAGCCGGACACTTTGGCTCCTGCTTCTTCGATAACGATACCAGCCTGGCCTACCAGACAGCGCGTCTCTCGTACGTACTTCTTAAACCTATCGAATGCCCGTTCGGCCACTGAGCCAACAACATCCCTCATATAGTTCAGCGACCAGCCGGAGCCAACGTAAACCCAAGCATACATGGATGTGACAATTATATCATTTCCGAATCCTTGGGCCGGCCCTCCCTCGCGAACCTTCCTAAGCACCCAGCCGCCCCCTCCGCCGTTACCCCTTCCGCCGAAGAGTTGCGCTACGCCGCTACCAGGGCCACCGCCGTCGTGATGGGGGCACAGACGCGTACCTGTGCATATCTCCACCTTTGTCGCCCCAGACGGATCGGTTCCATTCACCGGATCCCCGCCGACATAAGCGTAGAGGTTCATGCCTCCATCATATCCGATCGGGTCGGTCTGCAGGAACCGGCCGAGCCCGGGATGATACATCCGGTTCTTGTAGTCGTAGACCTGGTCGGTGATGAACAGCATCTGCCCGGTGTAGCCCATGCGCGGAGGCGTATTCGTGCCGGGGCGGCCGTATTCGTCATAGGCGTAGATCGTCGCGGTGCCGGCGTCGCCGGCTTTGCCGACGGTCGAGCCGCGCTCGTCGGCATAATACCAGCTGCGCGTGTCGAACCGGTTGAGCGTGGCGGCCGTCTCGTCCTCGCCGGCGCCGGGAATCATGCGCTCGACCAGCGTCGAGCCGTAATATTCGGCGAGCATGTCGTCCTGGAAGCGAAGGAACCTCTGCTGAGTCCCGGTGCCGCGCACCCGCATCAGCGGATCGTAAGCGACCGTGTCGCTTCCCCAGGGCGGGATGGTGACGCTCGTCATAAGGTTCTCGGACGAATAAGCGAAGCTGTTGGTCCCGTCGCTCGTGATGTTCCCCTTCGCGTCGTGGGTGACCATGCCGTTCCAGCTTGCGATCTGGTTGAGGCCGTTCGCGGTCGTGCTCGTCGTGCCGCTGCCATGCTTGGTCCAGGCATAGGCATCGTTCGAGCGGTTGACCGAGACGATCTGCGAAGCTGGGTTGTAGCCGTAGGTGTAGCTCACGTCCTGCGTCGTGCCCGACAGGTCGTGGCTCAGCGTATCGAGCCGCGACACCGCATCGTAGGCGTAGCTCGTCGACGTCCCGTTGCCGCGGGTGATCGAGCTTCGCCGGCCGAGCTGGTCGTAGCCGTAGGTGGTGAGAACGTTCGCGCCCGAGGTCGCGCCGTTGAACCGCACTTTCTCCATCTCGCCGGTGACAAGATAATCGTAATCGACATATTTGGTGTCGGGCCATTTGATCTGGATGCGCCGGCCGGCGAGATCCCAGCTCGCCTCGACCGTCCCGGCAGGGTTGGTCTGGGAGGTGAGCCGGCCGAGCGCGTCGTAGCCGAAGCTCATGTTCTCGTTGGTCTTCGACGCCGAGATCATCCGCCCGAGCAGGTCGTAGCCGAAGGTGACGTCCGGTTCGCTGCCGGGCAGGTCCTTCGTCGTCAGCCGGCCGAGCGCGTCGTAGGCGAACGCGATCGTCTCGTTGGCGCGGTTCCTGTAGCTCGCCACCGTGCCCGAGGTGCGGGTGTTGCTCGCCGTGTTCTCGTAGGTGAGCTGCTCGTAGTCGGTGGTCGAGCTCGTGCCGGCGCCCTTCGTGGTCGAGGGGTAGAAGGTCTTCAGCAGACGATCGTGGCCGTCATATTGGTAGGTCGTCTTGTTGGATTCGGCATCGGTCACGGTCTCGACGAGTCCGTTGTTGGTGTACGTGCCGGTCACTTCATTCGCTTCTTCGGACGTGCCGTAGGCTGTATTGACCTGGGTCGCCTGGCCGGCGGCGTCGTAGATCATCTTGACGATCCGGTCGGGGCCGAAGCTTCCGGCCGGGCTGGTCAGGCTGCAGGCCGAGGGCAGGGTCAAGCCGAAATCGTTCGGATCCATGCGTTGCGCCACGCACTCGGCCCGCCCGAGGGCGTCGTAGCTTGCCTGGCTCAAGGCGTAGACCGTGCTGCCCGACGTGAGTTTGCTCGTCACCGGCCGCGCATTGGCGTCGTAGGCGGTCTCGGCGGCTTGGGCCGGGGTGAAGTTCGCCCAGTCGGTGTCGCTCGTGCCGTCGACATTGCCGGCTTCCACCTTGGTGACCAGTCCCTCCGAGTTGATTGTCACGCGCTCGGCGCGGCGCTTCAGCGCGCCCGCGCCGTCGGGGTCTGGCGAGATCGTGCCGACCCGCTCGCGCGCCGCATTGTAGCGGAAGGTCACGGTGTCGGCGCTGCCGGAAAGCGGGCCGTCGACGGTGAGGAGGTTGCCGATCGAGTCGTAGGTCATCGCGTTCGTCGCCGTGAGCGTGCCGCTGCCGTTGCCGGCGCTGGTGCTGACGGGAAGCAGGTTCGAACTGCCGTAATCGACGTGACTCTTGACCTCGTCGGCGCTGCCGGAGCAGCTCGAGAGCGTCTGGCATTGCGATGTGTCCGTCAGCAGGTAGACCGGCTCGCCCGTCACCGCGGTCACCTGGCCGTAGGTGTAGCGGATCTGCGGCCGCGTCGCCCCCGTGGTCGCGGCGGGCGCGGTCGCGGTGAGCAGCCCGCCGTGCGTGCTGTCGTAGGTGTAATCGGTCGTGTCGCCGCGCGCGTCGGTCGTGCTCGTCGGCTTGTTGCAGGTGACCGGGTTGGTGCAGCTCGAGGCGAAGGTCGCCGTGGCGACGACGTCGGGAAGTCCGCTGCCGGACTTGGCGACCTGGCGCGTCTCGGTGACGTTGCCGCGCGAATCGTAGCTCAGCTCGACATAATTGCCCTCGGGTAGGGTCGTCCGCTTGGGCCGGTCGCTCGTATCGTAGGTGAAGCTCGTGGTGCGGCTGAGCGGGTCGGTGATCGAGGTGACCCGGCCTTTCGACGCGTCGGCGACGACGGTCGACGCGTTGCTCAGCGCGTCGGTGACCGTCGTCGTGCGGGTCGAGCCGGAGATGGTGACGGCATAGGCGGTCGTCACCCCGTCGATCGTCGCCGAGCTGACGCCGTTCGTGCCGTAGCTCCAGGTCGAAGTGTCCGAGCTAACGCCCGGCCGCTTGACGCCCGAGAGATGGCCGTTGGTCGCGTAGCTGAAGCCCCAGCTGCGCCCGCCCGTGTCGGTGAGCGCGGTGGGGATGCCCGAGCTGTTGAGCGTGTAGCTGACGCTCGGCAGGGTCGAGGGCGCGGAGGCGAGGTTGGTGAAGGTGACTCCCGTGCGCTTGTACCAGTTGGACACGGGGACGCCCGTGCCCGGCGTGTCGGTCAGGTAGCTGATCGTGAAGCTGTAATTGGCGCTGCTCGACACGCCGCGAAAGCGGAAATAGGCGCCGCCGCTGATGCAGTTGAGCTCCGCGTCATATTGAAAGCACCGCTCGAGGACGTCCCAGTTCAGGGTGAACTTCATCCCGTTCGGCCGGGTGATCGAGGTCGGTATGCCGCAGGTGCCGGAATCGGCCAGCGTGCAGCCCGGCCCGCTCATCGCCAGGCCGGCGTCGGGGCCGGCGCCGCTATATTCGACCACCGTCCCGTCCGCCGCGGTGTAGACGTAGGAGCCGGCGCTTCCCGTCAGCGTCGCCCCATCGCCCTTCAGGGACGTGTAGGTGCCGCCGCTGACGGAGAAGCGGTCCGAGATGCCGCCCAGCTCGACGACGACCTGCGAGGTGCCGCCGCTCGTCTGCTGGTAGGCGCGACCGCTCCAATTGTCGGTCCACCCGGCCGTGCCCGCCCAGCTTCGCGTCAGGCTGACGGCGCCTTCGCCCGAGCCGATCGAGCCTTCGGTCATCGACCAGCCGACCCAGCCGCTGGTCAGGTCCACGCCGTTGCCGTCGACGCTCTGGAACTTGGGCGGCGGCGCCGTCTGCGCCGCGGCCGGGGAGGCGGTGAGGCCGCAGAAGGCGGTGGTGGCGAGCAGGGCGCAGCTCAGCGCCGCCCGGCGAGCGGACGTCTTCGTCATCTTCATTCTCCAGAAAATCCGTGTCGCCCGTTCCGCGGGCCTTCATCTTGCCGGCGCGAAGTATCACTTCGCGACGATGGGCTTAGGGCGGCCCCGGATTGGGCGATCCGGTCGTCGTCTTGGCGACCCGGTTGTCGGCCTTGTCGAAGCTGTAATTGGTGGCGACTTCGTTGTTGACGCTGCCGGAGCGCTCGATCTTCACCAGCCGCCCGCGGGCGTCGTAGCTATAGGCGATCGTCTCGGCGGCGATCGCCAGCGCCGGCAGAGCGGCGATGCCGGCCGCGGCCAGGATCAGGGCCGCTTTGTCTTTCGTCCTCGCCATCATTCCTGTCCTCGTCGTTGAGAACATAATTAGAACAGGGGAAATCCTATTTTACAAATCCTATTTGCAATCAAGGTTTTGGCTGTAGCGCCAAGCCCTTCGGCGGAATTTTGTAGGAAATGCAAAAAACGCAATCGCGCCGGATCTGGCGCGAATCGGGGGAGTCGGCGGGCGAGTCGGCGCTGGCGGCGGGCGCGGCGCGCCTCTATCGTCGCCGGATGGGCGGGGTCTTGGACGGGATCAGGATCGTCGAGCTGGCCGGGATCGGCCCGGCGCCGTTCGCCGCGATGATGCTCGCCGATCACGGCGCGACCGTGATCCGGGTCGAGCGCGACGATCGGCCGCCGGTCGTCCCGCCCGAATTCGACATCCTCGCCCGCTCCCGAGCGTCCGTCCTCCGGCTCGACCTCAAGTCCGCCAAAGGCGCGGCGCGGGTGCGCGAGCTGGCCCGCGACGCCGACGGGCTGATCGAGGGCTTCCGCCCCGGCGTGATGGAGCGGCTCGGCCTCGGCCCCGAGACGCTCTCAGCCGCCAATCCCCGCTTGGTCTACGGCCGGATGACGGGCTGGGGCCAGGAGGGGCCGCTGGCGCAGGCCGCGGGCCACGACATCGACTATATCGCCCTCGCCGGCGCCCTCCACACTTACGGCCGGGCAGGGGGCCCGCCGACGCCGCCGGTCAACGCGGTCGGCGATTTCGGCGGCGGCGGGATGCTGCTCGCCTTCGGAATGCTGGCCGGGATCCTCTCGGCGCGAAGCACCGGGCGCGGCAAGGTCGTCGACTGCGCGATGGTCGACGGCGCCGCCATATTGTCGGCGCTGACCTGGTCGCTCCGCGCCGCGGGCCTCTGGAAGGACGAGCGCGGAGTCAATTTGCTCGACACCGGCCGGGCCTATTACGACGTCTATCGCTGCGCCGACGGCGAGTGGGTCGCGGTGGGCGCGCTCGAGCCCGAATTCTTCGCGGTCCTGAAGGAAAGGCTCGGCCTCGAGTGCGGGCAGCACGACCCTGGCCTGCGCGCCGAGCTCGCCGCCCTGTTTCTCTCGGAGCCGCGCGATCATTGGTGCCGGCTCCTCGAAGGCTCGGACGCCTGCGTCGCGCCGATCCTCTCGATGGCCGACGCCCCCGGCCACCCGCACAACGCCTTGCGCGGCACTTTCGTCGACAAGGACGGCTTGACCCAGCCCGCCCCCGCGCCCCGCTTCGAGGATCCCTCATGCTAGACCTTTCCCGCCGCACCTTTTTCTCCGAGGAGCACCATCTCTTCCGCGACTCCGTCCGCCGCTTCCTCGAGCGCGAGCTCGTCCCCCATCTCGACCGCTGGGAAGGGGAAGGGATCATCGACCGCGGCTTCTGGAACAAAGCGGGCGAGGCCGGTCTCCTCTGCCCGACCGTTCCCGAGCGATATGGCGGCCCCGGCCTCGATTTCGGCTTCAACGCCGTCATCGACGAGGAGCTCGCCTATCTCGGCTCGACGGCCGGAATCACCCTCCATTCCGACATCGTCGCCGACTATCTCGTCGCCTACGGCTCGGAGGAGCAGAAGGCGCACTGGCTTCCCCGGATGGTCTCGGGCGAAACCGCGACCGCCATCGCCATGACCGAGCCCGGCGCCGGCTCCGACCTGCAGGGCATCCGCACCACCGCCAGGCGCGACGGCAACCACTACGTCCTCAATGGCTCGAAGACCTACATCACCAACGGCCAGCATGCCGATCTCGTCATCGTCGTCGCCAAGACCGACCCCGCGGCGGGCGCGAAAGGCGTATCCTTGATTCTCGTCGAGGCCGACCGCGACGGCTATGCGCGCGGCCGCAACCTCGACAAGATCGGCTTCCATTCGCAGGACACGTCCGAGCTCTTCTTCGACGACGTCCGAGTCCCGATCACAAACTGCCTGGGCGGCGAAGGGCAGGGCTTCGCTTATCTGATGAACCAGCTTCCCCAGGAGCGCCTCTCGATCGCCGTTGCCGCCCAGGCCGCCGCCCAGCGCGCCTTCGACGAGGCGGTTCGCTTCACCAAGGACCGCAAGGCTTTCGGCAAGACGATATTCGACTTCCAGAACACCAAGTTCGCGCTCGCCGATCTGGCGACGAAGCTGCAGGTCGGCTGGGCCCATCTCGACTGGGCCCTGAAGCGCCACATGGCCGGTGCGCTCACCGCCGCCGAAGCTTCCGCCGCCAAGCTCTGGCACACCGAGCTTCAGTGGGAGTCCTGCGACGCCTCGCTGCAGCTCCACGGCGGCGCCGGCTACATGAACGAATATCCGATCGCCCGCCTCTGGCGCGACGCTCGGGTCACGCGCATCTTCGGCGGCACCAGCGAGATCATGAAGGAGGTCGTCAGCCGCACGATCTGACGCGTTCAGCGCCGGGTGAAGCGCGCCTTGGGCGCGAGGCTGTCGGAGAAGAGCAGTTCCTCGACGATATGGATGCTGAGCGGGGTGCAGAACTCGCACCCGGCCTGGCCGTCTTGCACCCAGGCGATCGACGCCCGCTGCGGCAGGTAGCCGCCGAGCTTCACCCAGACCTCCGCCTGCGGCTCGAGGTCGCGAGCCGGGGTCAGCCGACAGCCGCTGACCGAGAGATCGCTGACTCGGGCCTCGCTGCCCGTGCTTCTGGCGTCGCGGACGTAGCCGGTAAAATCCGAGCGCCGCCGCACCGTCCCACGCTCTCCCGGTCCGCCGAGCACCGCTATGCGAGCCGTGATCATCATCTTCTCCGTTCGCTCCACGCCTGGCAGGAAAGGATTAAGGAATGCGCTGCTTGGGCCAGGGCGCGGTTGTGCATCCGGAGGGTGCGTGCGAGGATAAGGAATGAACAAAGCGCGACCCTGGTTTTGGGCTCCGGCCCTGGCGGCGGCCCCAATACTGTCCCTGGCCGCCTGCGGACCCGGACCCCGCGACAATTCGAGCCGGGTCGCCGCCGCGAATGTCGCGGCGCCGTCCGACGAACACTCTACCGCCGGTCAAAACGTGACTGTGCCGGCGCCTCGGGCGGCGGTCCAGGCGGCGCCGTCGCGGGCACGCCGCTGCGGCTGGCTGCACAATCCGACGCCCGGCAATTGGTGGATGGTCGACCGCGAGCGCGAATGGGTCCTCGGCGTGCAGGGCGGACGCCAGGCGGCCGGCATGGACGACTTGCCTGACATGAGCGGCGCCGGCTGGGTGGAGACCAACGGCCATTACGGCTATGGCTGCGCCTGTGCGACGATCACCGCCGACCCGTCCGGCGAGGTGAAAGCGGTCGCCGGCTTCGAGGCCAGGCCGCTTCGGGCCTGCCGCGCGGACAAGGCGTTGCCCAGGCCCTGACACGGGCAGACAGCTTCTGCTCATCTGTCCTTCGCTAGGACCCGACCTCCCTGGCGATTGGGAACGGCGATGATTCTGGTTCGGGAATGGAAGCGCGATCGCGTCGGCTCGGCCGCGGCCGTGGCCGCTATCCACGCGGGCCTCCTCTATCTGCTTCTCGCCGGGCTCGGCTTCGACGCCTCGGCTCCGCTCCCCGATGCGCTTAAATTGTTTCAGGTCAGCGAGGCCCCGCCTCCGCCGGCCGAGCCGCCGCCGCCGGAGCGCGTCAGAGAATCGCACAAGGCCAGGCCCAAGGATCCCGAAGGCGCGGCGGCGCCGCCCAACCTCAAGAATACGCCTACCGAGATCGTCGTGCCGCCCCCCGAGATAGAGCTGAAGCTGCCTCCGCCCATCCCAGCCGCCCCGGTCGCCGGCCAGGGGAGCGCGGCTGCGGCGGGGGCGGCTCCCGTCCCCGGCCCCGGCACCGGCCGCGGCGGCCAGGGAACCGGCCTCGGCAGCGGCCTCTTCGGCAGCGGCACCGGCGGCGGAGGCGGCGGCCTCGGCCGAGCCACCCGCGCCCGCTTCCTCAGCGGCTCGATCCGACCCGACGACTATCCGCCCGCCGCCGTCAGCGCCCGCGCGACAGGCACCGTCCACCTCCGCTTCGTGGTCGCGCCCACCGGGCGGGTGTCCTCCTGCCGGGTGACGCGTTCCAGCGGCAATTCGGCCCTCGACGCGGAGACCTGCCGCCTCATCGTCCGCCGTTTCCGCTACCGCCCCGCCCGCGACTCGTCCGGACGCCCGGTCCCCGAGACGATCCTCGGCGAGCATGACTGGGAGCTCGGCCCGGAACCCCCGCCGACCTGGGTGGAGCCGGTCGAGGAGGAATAAGCACGAAAAAGGGCCGGGACTCGCGCCCCGGCCCTTCGCTCGCGCCAGGCGGCTCGACTCAGGCCGCGGCGACTTCGGCCGCGTCGACCTTGAGGCCGGGGCCCATGGTCGAGCTGAGCGCGACCTTCTTCACATATTTGCCCTTGGCGCCGGCCGGCTTGGCGCGGACGATGGCGTCGAGGAAGGCGTCGAAATTGCGCCGGAGGTCCGCCTCCGTGAAGCTCGCCTTGCCGATGCCGGAGTGGATGATCCCCGCTTTCTCGACGCGGAACTCGACCTGGCCGCCCTTGGCCGCCTTGACCGCCTCGGCGACGTTGGGCGTGACCGTACCGAGCTTCGGGTTCGGCATCAGACCCTTGGGGCCCAGCACCTTACCGAGCCGTCCGACGATGCCCATCATGTCGGGCGTCGCGATGACGCGGTCGAAATCGATCGTGCCCGCCTGAATCGTCTCCATCAGGTCCTCGGCCCCGACCACGTCGGCGCCGGCCGCCGTGGCTTCCTCGGCCTTGGCCCCGCGGGCGAAGACGGCGACGCGCACGTCCTTGCCCGTGCCGGCGGGGAGGGTGACGACGCCGCGGACCATCTGGTCGGCGTGGCGCGGATCGACGCCGAGGTTGAGCGCGACCTCGATCGTCTCGTCGAACTTCGACTTGGCATTCTCCTTGAGCAGGCGGATGGCCTCGTCGACGGGATAGAGCTTGGTGCGGTCGACGGCCTCGTTGAGGGCCTTCTGCTTCTTGCTGAGCTTGGCCATGTTCAGCCCTCCACCACTTCGAGGCCCATCGCGCGGGCGGAGCCTTCGATGATGCGGGTCGCCGCGTCGAGATCGTTGGCGTTCAGATCCTTCATCTTCATCTCGGCGATCTCGGTCAGCTTCGAGCGCTTGATGCGGCCCGCGCTGACCTTGCCCGGCTCCTTCGAGCCCGACTTCAGGTTCGCCGCCTTCTTGATCAGGAAGCTCGCCGGCGGCGTCTTGGTCTCGAACGAGAAGCTGCGGTCGGCATAGACGGTGATGACGGTGGGGATGGGCATGCCCTTCTCCATCTCCGTCGTCGACGCGTTGAACGCCTTGCAGAATTCCATGATGTTGACGCCGCGCTGTCCGAGCGCGGGGCCGATCGGCGGGGAGGGATTGGCGGCGCCAGCGGGCACCTGGAGCTTGATGTAGCCCGTTATCTTCTTGGCCATGTGTCACTCACTCTGTAGTTCGCCTGCACGGCGGAGCGTGCGGGCGGTTTCAAGCTTAGCGGTCCAGACGGCGGGCCTCGCGGCCTGCCTCCCGCACGAATTTCCGGCGATGTGGCGCTGGAAGCCGCGGCCATAGCGCAATCCGCTCCGCCGCGAAACCCCCTGGGCTAGGGGCCGACGGCCTCGCCCGCATCCTGCCACGCGGCCCGGCGCGGCAAGGCCGGGTTCAGATAGAGGGCGGGTAGCTTCACGGTGAGCAACGTCTTGTGGACGAACGCGTCGGCGGCGCGCTCGCGGCGCGTCGGCTCGCCGCCCTCATGGGCTTTCAGCCAAGCTTCGTAGGGGGCCCAGTGGCTGGGCTCGTCGCGCTCGATGACCTTGAAGATCTTCACCAGCCTCTTGTCGGCCGTCATCAGTCGGGAATTGAGCAAGACCTCGACCTGACGCATGCCGCGCTGCTCGGTGAGCATGATGACGCGGCACAGCCGGTTGAACAGCGCGGGCCGGTCGATGACCCGATCGGTATCGAGCTCGTCGATGCCGCAGCCGAACGTCAGGCGGATCAGCCTATCGATATGGCCGCAGGTATTGTCGACGAGATAGGGCATTTGGCCCCGGTCCTCGAAATACCGCCGGAACATGAGGTAGTGCTGGCGTTCGTCGCGGCGGTGCTTCTCGACCGCGGCGATAAAGGCGCGTTCCCCGGGGTGCCGCAAGCGCACCGCGCCGAGCACCCGGTCGATGCTCGTATAGCCGCGATGCTCGTTGTAGATATATACCGACGCGAGGATGTCGAGATAGCGTCGATGGGCCGCGGCAAACATGATCCGGGTTAGGCGGCGCGGCGGTCCCGGGTCAATCGGCCTGCGGCAACGAACGCATACGCTTTCCGACGGCTTCGATCGGATGCGACGCGGCGCCCGCCCTGGACGCCCCAAGGCGCGGAAAGCCGGCAGCGGCGTCCGCGAGCAGGTCCTCGACGAAGGCGCCGCTCCTCACCTCGCGCAGGATGCGGCGCATCTCGGTGCGCGCGTCCGCGTCGATTATCCGCGTCCCGCCTTTCATGGCACCGAACTCGGCCGTGGTGCTGATCGCCTCGCGCATGCCGGCGATCCCGCGCTCGTAAATGAGGTCGGCGATCAGTTTCACTTCGGTGAGGCATTCGAAATAGGCGATTTCGGGCGCGAAGCCGGCGTCGACCAGGGTGTCGAAGCCGGCGTGGATCAGCTCGGGGATCGCGCCCCACAGCACCGCCTGCTCGTTGAAGAGATCGGCCTCGCATTCCTCGGCGAAGGTCGTGCGCAGCATGCCGACGCGGCCGCTGCCGATCGCCGCGCCGTAGGACAAAGCGAGGGCTTGCGCGTTTCCGCCGGCATCCTGGGCGACGGCGAATAGGGCGATCAGGCCGGAGCCTGCCTCATATTCGTTCCTGAGCGCGGTCCCGGGGCCCTTGGGCGCCACGAGGACGACGTCGAGGTCGGAGCGCGGCGGGATCAGGCCGAAGCGGATGCTAAGGCCGTGCGCGAAGACGAGTGCGGCGGCTTCGCGCAGGTTCGGTTCGACCTCTTCGGCGTAGATCCTGCCCTGCTGCTCGTCCGCGGCGAGCATGACGACGACGTCCGCGCCAGCCACGGCCTCGGCCGCTCGGACCGGTGCAAAGCCGTCCGACTCGGCCAAGGCCCGGCTCCGCGAGCCGGGCGGCAGCGCGACGGTGACCGCGACGCCGCTGTCGCGAAGGTTGAGCGCCTGCGCCCGGCCCTGATTGCCGTAGCCGATCACCGCCACCCGGCGGCCTCGGATCAGCGCGAGGTCCGCATCCTCATCGCGGTAGATGTGCATCGAAACGGGCTAGGCCATTCTCCAGGCCCCCGCAATCGATCGGGTCGGCGAGCCGGGGCCAGCCGGGCGGCGGCTGGTTGTTGAACCAGGTATATTGCCGCTTGGCGTAGCGGCGGGTCGCGGCCTGCCCGGCGGCGAGCGCCGCCTCGCGGTCCAGCGCGCGGCGGATCAGCGCCGCGATCTCCCGCACGCCGATGGCCCGCATCGCCGGCAGCGACGGAGGAAGCTCGCGGCCCAGCAGGGCGCGCACCTCCTCGACGCCTCCGTCCGACATCATCGTCTCGAAGCGAGTGTCGCAGCGCGCGTGAAGCCAAGGCCGGGGCGGAAGCAGGAGCAGGGGGAGGAGTGAGATCCGATCCCCAATTCCGCCGCGTCGTTCGCTTTGCCATGCCGAGAGCGCGCGGCCCGTCGAGCGGACCACCTCCAGGGCGCGCGCGACGCGCGTGGTGTCGCCCGGGCGCAGCCGCGCCGCGGCCTCGGGATCCTCGCGCTCCAGCCTCGAGAAAGCCTCGGCGACGGGCAGCGCGCGGACCTCTGCTCGGACGGCAGGGTCGATCTCCGGGACGGGCGCGATTCCATCGAGCAAGGTGCGGATGTAGAGCCCCGTCCCGCCGACGATTATCGGTAGCCGGCCGTCCGCATGTGCGGCGGCAATCTCCCGTTCCGCGTCGGCGGCCCAGGCCGCCGCCGAGCAGGCAGTCGCCGCATCGACATAGCCGTAGAGCCGGTGCGGGGCGCGTTGCTCGTCCCGCGGCGTGGGCCGTGCCGAGACGATGCGCAGGTCGGCATAGACCTGCGCGCTGTCGGCGTTGACGAGGACGCCGTTCCGACGCTCGGCCAGCGCGAGCGCCAGCGCCGACTTGCCGCTTGCGGTCGGCCCCGCGATAAGCGCCACCGGCGGCCGCGAAGAGGAATCCATGTTCATCGCCACCCTGATAGCAGCGGATCGCCTCGCCCCGGGCGATATTTCCGCCGCGTCCGACGCGCTGCGCGGCGCGGGCGTCGATCCCTACGGCCGCAGTTGGATCGAGCCGGACCGCGCCTGCGACCTCCTCTTCTCGGCCGATCCGGAGCCGGCGCGGATGGCGCTCGAAGGGCTGATTACGGGCGTCGACGTGGTCGTTCAGGGTGAATCGGCTCGCCGCCGCAAGTTGCTGGTCGCCGATATGGATTCGACGATGATCGGCGTCGAGTGCATCGACGAGCTGGCCGATTATGCCGGTCTCAAAGCTGAGGTCGCGGCAGTCACCGAACGCGCGATGCGGGGCGAGATCGCGTTCGAGGAGGCCTTGCGGGAGCGCGTCGTGCTCCTTGCCGGCCTCGACGAGGCGGTGATCGACCGCTGCCGCGAGGAGCGCGTCCGTCCCACGCCCGGCGCGCGCGCTTTGGTTCGGACGATGAAGAGGGAAGGGGCGCTGACCGTTCTCGTCTCCGGCGGCTTCACGCGCTTTGCCGAGCCGGTCGCCGCCGACCTCGGCTTCGACAGGGTCGTCGCGAACCGGCTGCTCGCTCGCGCAGGCAAGCTCACCGGTGAGGTCGAGGCGCCCGTTCTCGGCGCGGAGGGGAAAAGGCGCGCTCTGCTCGACGCGGCCGTCGAGCGGGCCCTCTCGCCCGACGACGCGCTCGCGATCGGCGACGGCGCCAACGACATACCGATGCTGAAGGAGGCGGGCCTCGGCGTCGCCTATCACGCCAAGCCGGCCGCGGCGGCGGCGGCCGACGCGCGGATCGATCATAACGACCTCACGGCCCTGCTCTTCGCCCAGGGCTGGGCACGGGGCGAATGGGAGCCGGATTAGGGGCGGGGGCGGCTCATGTCGGCCGCGATCGCCGCGAGCGCGAAGCCGACTGAATCCTCGCCGCAGGCAAAGGCGATCTCGACGCCGTCGCTCGACACGCCTGACACCACGCCGTGAATGGCGCCCGCTTCGGGGTGGTGGAGCTCGACGCCGGTGCCGAGCGGGGGGCGGACGTTGGTCTCGAGGAAGGCGCCCGTCGCCGAGATGCGGCGTAAAGCCGCCGGGGCGGGGGAGGGGGCGTGGAGGATGCACATCCGCCGCCGCCGCCAGGGCGTCGCCATCCGGTTTTCGCCGCCGATCTTTTCGAGCGCAGCCATGGCGTCCCCCCGTCGATGACGAGACCCTAGGCGGCGGGCCGGTAAAATTCGGTTAAGGCGCGACCGGGAAGCAGCCCGTCCCGGCCGCCTTGGCCGCCGCGCAGACGCGGTCGGCCGCGGCGCGGCTTGCGATCGGCCCCGCCTGCAGTCGCGTGACGGCGCCGGCCGGGACGTAGCGCGGGCTGAGCGGTCCGAGCGCGCCGACCCTGGCCCTGAGGCCGGCCCAGGCGCGCTGGGCATTGGCCGCACTGCTGAACGCGCCGAGCTGGACCCGCCAGCCACCGCCTGCGGCCGCAACTGGTGCCGCGCTCTGTACCGGACGGGAAGCCGTGCGAACCGGGGCCTGGGCCGCCACCGGAGACTGGAGCGCCGAATTGGCCGACGGAACGTGCGCCGGGCCTGCCGCATTCGGGGTTCGCGGCGGTCGCGCCGCGGCGGTCTGCACCGATCCTCTGCGCATCTGCTCCGCGATCACGCGGCCTTTCTCGCGCTCGGGGAGAGGAATGAAACGGTTCATCGCCTCGATATTGTCGGCGGCCGGCGGCAGGCCGCTGTCGGCGGCGAGCAGCATCAGGCCATAGGCTTTGGGCCAATCCTTGGCCACGAGGTCGCCGTTGAAAAGTTCCGTGCCCAATATGTATTGCGCGCGCGGATCGCCGAGCTCGACCGCCTTGCGGATCCAGGGCAGCGCCTCCTGGCGCTTGCCGCTATTGTAGAGGAGCAGGCCGACGTTGACCTGGGCCTGCTCGTGGCCCTGCTGCGCGGCCTTCTGGTACCAGCTCTGGGCGAGCCTCAAGTCGACGGGGACACCGCGGCCGAGCTTGTAGGCCTGGCCGAGGTTGAACTGCGCATCGGCATTGCCCTGATCGGCGAGCGGGCGCCACTGCGCGACCGCGCCTTCGTAATCCTGGGCCATCCAACGGTCGATCCCGCTTTTCACGTCGGGGGCGGCGGCGCCGTAGCCGACCGTGCCGACGAGAAGGATGGCCGCCGCGGCGGAAACCGCGATCAGGGGCCGGCCGGAAAGCTTCATGGCGTCATCTCCCGCAAACGGACGTGCCCGTTTCGCCCGTGGGGCTAGCCGAAAATCCTTAACGCGCTCTTAGCATAGATGCGTGTCCGGTCTCTTCGAGGCCGAAAATAACCGGCCCGCTGGGGCTCGGCGTTAACCCTATCTTAGCCAAGTGCGGGCACATCCCCAATCAAAGGACCGCGAGCCGAGGGGACACGATGCGCGTATTGGCACTTTCGTCGCAGAAGGGCGGATCCGGCAAGACCACCTTGTCGGGCCATCTCGCCGTCCAGGCGGAGCTCGCCGGGGCCGGGCCCGTCTGCCTGATCGACATCGATCCGCAGGGGTCGCTCGCCGACTGGTGGAACGAGCGTGAGGCCGAAATGCCCGCTTTCGCCCAGACCACGGTGGCGCGGCTCCAGGCCGACCTCGAGATCCTGCGGCAGCAGGGCTTCAAGCTGGCGGTCATCGACACGCCGCCGGCCATCACCATGGCGATCCAGAGCGTCATCCAGGTCGCCGAGCTCGTTCTCATCCCGACCCGGCCGAGCCCGCACGATTTGCGCGCCGTCGGCGCCACGGTCGACCTGTGCGAGCGCGCCGGCAAGCCGCTCATCTTCGTCGTCAACGCCGCTACGCCCAAGGCGCGGATCACCTACGAGGCCGCGGTGGCGCTGTCGCAGCACGGCACCGTGGCTCCGGTGACTCTCCACCACCGCACCGATTTCGCCGCATCGATGATCGACGGCCGCACCGTCATGGAAGTGGATCCCAACGGGCGCTCGGCCCGCGAGGTCACCGAGCTTTGGGAATATATCGCCGATCGGCTCGAAAAGAATTTCCGCCGCACCGTCTTCTCGGCGCCGACCGGCTTCGGCAGCGCCCAGGTCTCCTCGCCTCGACCCATGGGCGGCTTCGGCCGCCGGGTCGTCGGTCAGTAAGGGGAGCAGGACGTGGCCGAGAACAAATCCTTCGCTTCGCTCTCCTCGGGCCTCCTTGCACGCAAGGGGGCGGCCAAGCCCGCCATGCGCCCGCAGGGCTTCGGCAGCTTCGGCGGCAGCCTCGAGGACCTGGGCTGGAACGACATGGGCGCTTCGCCCGCGCCGCTCGCGGAGCATGTCCCGAGCTCGATCGAAGCGCTGACCCCGGCGCCCGGCGGCCGAACGCCGCAGCCGGTGGCCGACACCGATGAGTCTGTGGAGGCCGAGACCCCCGCGGTCGTCGAGCAGCAGCGCGAGCTGGAGGAGCGCCTTGCTCCGCCGGTCCGCGAGGCGGAGGTCGTCCGGCTGCCGCGCTCGCGCGTCACGACGTCGCGGCCGAAATCGGCCTTCACCCTCCGGCTCGATCCGGACCGGCACCTCAAGCTGCGGCTCGCCTGCGCCCTTACCGGCCGCTCCGCGCAGCTGCTGGTCACCGAGGCGCTGGACGAATTCCTCTATTCACATCCCGAGCTCGAGACGCTGGCGCAGCAAGTGCCGGCCGAGGCCGGGCAGCGTAAGCGTTGAGCGGAGTGGGCAAATGAACAAGGCAGTCGCATTGAAGTTCGCCGTCTCGGCGCTGGCGATCGGCACCACGATGGTGGCGTGCAAGCCCGCCGCCGAATCGCGCATCGCCTCCGCCTCCACCAGGCCGGCAAAGGCAGGGCAGCAGGCCGCGGACGCGTTCAAGAAGGCGGAGGCGGCCGCGCGCAAGGGCGATTATGCCGGCGCGCTTCCTCTCGCCGAGCGCGCCGTCGAAGCCAGCCCCCGCGACCTTGGCTACCGCATGCTGCTCGCCGACCTCTATCTCAAGAACGGCCGCTTCCAGTCGGCCGAGACCGCGTTCGGCGACGTCCTCACTCTCGAGCCCGGCAACCACCGCGCCTCGCTGAGCCTGGCGCTGGCCCGCGTCGCGCTCGGCCGCACTGCCGCCGCCCTGGACGTGCTCCAGAGCATTGAGGGCAGCGCCGCCGCGGCGGATGTCGGCCTCGCTTATGCGCTTGCCGGTGAGACCGAGCGCGCCATCGCCATTCTCGAGCCGGCTGCCCGCGCGCCCGGCGCCACCGGCCGGGTCCGCCAGAACCTGGCGCTCGCTTACGCCTTCGCCGGCGACTGGCAGAAGGCGCGCAGCATAGCGGCGCAGGACGTCTCGCCGGCCGAGCTTTCCACTCGCTTGCAGCAATGGGCCGACATGGCCCGCCCGTCCGCGCCCCAGGCGCGGATCGCGGGCCTGCTCGGGGTCGCGCCCTCCGTCGATCCCGGCCAGCCGACTCGCCTCGCGCTCGCGACGCCCGAGCCCGCGCCGGTCGCCCTGGCGGCTGCCGATCCGACGCCGGCGCCGGCGCCTGCCGAGGTCGCCGCGCCGGCTCCGGCTCCGGCCAACCTGCTATCGGCCGCGCCCGCTGCCGAGCCGGTCCGCACGGCGACCGCCGAGCTTCCCCAGTGGGTGAGCGAGCGCGCCGCGGCCGAGGCCGCCAGCGAGGTCGAGACCAGGCCGGTCTATGCCGAGGCGGTCCAATCCCTCGTCGCGCCGAAGGCGCCGGTCTTCCGCGCTTCCGCGCCCCGGATCGCTCCGACCCTGACCCGCTTCGAGCGCCCCGCCCCGCGCGTTCACGCCCCGGCCGCCCCGCGCCCCGGCACCGGCCGCTTCGCCGTCCAGCTCGGAGCCTTCGCCTCGCCTTCGGGCGTCGAGCGGGCCTGGGCCTCAGCCTATAAGCGCTATGGCTTCGGTTCGCACACTCCGCTCAGCACGACGGTAAAGATTCCGGGCAAAGGCACCTTCCATCGCCTCTCGGTCGCCGGCTTCGGGAGCCGCGACGAGGCAGCGCGCACCTGCGCCACCGTCCGTTCCAGGGGTGGCGCCTGCTTCGTCCGCGCGGTCGCGGGCGACGCCCCGGTGATGTGGGCCTCGCGCTACGTCAGCCGCCGCGGCGGCTGAGGTCTAGTCTCGCCGGTCGCGGGTCAGGACGTCCAGCACGGCCATCCTGACCGCGACCCCCAGCTCGACCTGCTCCAGGATCGCCGAGCGGGTCGGATGGTCGGCGACCTCCGAGTCTATCTCGACGCCCCGGTTCATAGGCCCGGGATGCATGACGAACGCGTTGGGCGCGGCACGCTCGATCCGCGCCAGGGTAAGGCCATAGCGGTCGTGGAAGTCCGCTAGCGAGCCCGAGACGCTCTCCTCCATCCGCTCGCGCTGGATGCGAAGCATCATCACCACGTCGACCCCGTCGATCCCCGCTTCGAGCTCGTCGAAGGTCTCGATCCCTTTGAGATCGCCCGGAAGCAGGGAACGGGGCCCGACGACCCGCACCTCGGCTCCCAGCTTGGGCAGCAGCTCGAGGTTTGATCCGGCCACCCGGCTGTGGCGGATGTCGCCGCAGATCGCCACCTTGAGACCCTCGATCCGCCCCTTGCGTCGACGCATGGTCAAAGCGTCGAGCAAGGCCTGGGTTGGATGCTCTCCGGTGCCGTCGCCCGCGTTAATCACGGGGCAACGGACGACATCGGCGACCTGCCGCGGCGCGCCGGTCTCGCCGTGGCGGACGACCATCACGTCCGGCCGCATCGCATCGAGCGTCAGGGCCGTGTCGATCAGGCTCTCCCCCTTGCGTACGCTCGACCCGCCGGGATGGAAGTTTGCGACCTGCGCACCCATCCTTTTTCCGGCGACCTCGAATGAGAAGAGCGTGCGCGTCGAGTTCTCAAAGAAGAGGTTGAACTGAGTGAGGCCTCTGAGCCGCTCGTCCGCCTTGCGCGTCCCCCGGTTGAACTCGACCCACCGCTCCGCCTCGTCGAGCAGGAAGAGGATATCGTCGCGCGAGAGCTCTCCGATGCCGAGCAGGTGGCGATGGGGGAAGGCCATAGCCGGGCTCTATCCGGCGATCGCGAGCGCGTCGATGGCGCCTTGGAGGATGTAGGCGGCGGCCATCTTGTCGACGAGCTCGGCGCGCCGGGCGCGGCTGGCGTCGGCGGCCAGAAGGGTGCGTGTCACGGCCTGGGTCGACCAGCGCTCGTCCCAGAGCAGGGTCGGAAGGTCGAGGGGCTCGAGGTTGCGGGCGAAGGCGCGGACCGACTGGGTGCGCGGCGAATCGCTGCCGTCGAGGTTCAGCGGCAGGCCGATGACGAGCCCCGTGACGCGCTGCTCCGCGGCCAGGGCGCGCAGTTTCTCCAGGTCCTTTGCGAACTTTCCCCGCTCCATCAGCTGCGCCGCGGTCGCGATCGTCCAATTCGCGTCGCAGAGGGCGAGTCCGATCGTCTTCGTGCCCACGTCGAGGCCGAGCAGCCGGCCGCCTTCGGGAACCGCGTCGCGGAATTCGGAGGCGGAGGACGTGATCATCGCCCGAACGCCGCCAGCCGCGCTTCGGCGTCGGCGCGCAGGTTCGCCCAGAAGAGAGCATAGTCGTAAACGTGGTAATTGTTCCCCGGGAGGACGTAGGGGCCGAGGTCCGGGCCCTCGCCGATCAGGAGGAAGCCGCGCGCGTCGCAGCGCGCCGGCACGCCGGGCGTCCTCATCTCGCCGGCGGTCAGGGTCGCATTCGGGATGAGCGTGCCGGCATTGGCCGCCGCTGGGGCGCCACCGCCGGCTACGCCCGTGAGCGGGTTGATGCACAGCATCGGCGTTCCGTGCCGGGCGAGCCCCGTGGAGCCTGACGACCTGTCGTAGACGTCGGTGATCATGTCCGTGTCGGCGGGCTCGGCGAAGCTTTGCCAGCTGACCACGCACCGCGCCTGATCGCGGCGCCTGCAGGCGGGAATGCCCAGGGCGGGAAGGTCCGCCGCGGTCGAGATCGGCCAGCCGATCGCATAGGCGGCGACGATTCGCTTCGCTTCCGGGCGGCCCTTGATCCGCTCCGTGAGAAGCCGCGTCAAATGGAGGCTGCCCTGGCTGTGCCCGGCGACGATGATCGGCCGGTCCTTCGGCGCCTCGCGCAGGAACTCGTCGAACGCGGCGGCCACGTCGCGATAGGCGAAGTCGAGCGCCCGCTGCGCATCGGCGTTCGTGGTCAGGAAGGCGCCGAACGCGGCCTGGCGGTATTTCGGCGCCCAGATTTCCCCGATTCCGTTGAAGACGCTCGCCTGGCTGCGGACGAACAGGCGCGCCCGCGCCTGCGATTCCGCGTCGTCCAGCCGAGCGTTCCAATGCGCGGACTGGAGATACGATGTGGGATGGACGAAGAAGACGGACGCCCGGGGCGGCCCGCCGCGCGCGACGCCGGGCGGGAGCCAAAGCGCGGGGCTGTCGGCCATGTCCGGCCGGGCCAGCCACATCGCCTTGTCGCGATAGGCGTGACTGGCGGCCGCGCCGCCGCCCTCGAACCGCGCCGAGGGGACCATCGCCATGCGCATCAGCTCGGCCCCGAACAGGCGATAGGCGAGGGCGGCGAGGAGAACGAGCACGGTCAGGGCCGCGACCGCCCACAGGAACCGCCGGGCCAGCATCAAATCCTCTCCGCCTGCATCGCCGCTGCACAAGCCTATGGCACAGGGCGATGCAAGCGCTAGGATGAGCGGGGGGATAGCGACATGACCGACGAGCAGGACATCGACCGCGCGCCCTGGTCGCTGCGCGCCTTCCTCCTCCTCGCGCTTGGAACCGCGATCGGCCTTGCGATTCATCTTCTGACCAAGGGCCCGGAGCTCTGGCAGTGGACGGAGAATCCGGCGAAGCTCGGAGCCGCCGCCTTCCTCGCCTCGGGCGGCATCGTCTTTGCTTTTTCGCTCGAGCGGCTGCGTTGGACCTGGGCGGCCGCCTTCGCGGCGTTTGCGGGTCTCGTCGTCGGCTTCGTCACCTACTGGAACGGCCAGCCGGACAGCTGGGGTGCAGGGGAGGGTTGGCAGATGTTCTCGGCCCTGCTCGCCGTCGCCATCGCGGTGCCTCTCTTCCAGGCGGCGCGCGACGAGGGGCGGTGGAACCGCGACTATCGGGAGATACACGGTCACGCCTGGACGAACATCGTCCTCTGGTTCGCGGCCTGCGCCTTCGTGCTGCTCTCCTTCCTGCTGATCCTCCTCCTCTCGGAGCTGTTCGGTCTGATCGGCATCCACGTCCTGCGCGATCTTCTCAACGAGCGCTGGTTCGGCCCGGTGCTCGTCGGGGGCGCGTTCGGCGCGGCGGTGGGCGTTCTGCGCGACCGTGATCGGATCCTACGCCTCCTCCAGCGTGTGGTGACCTCGGTCCTGTCGATCCTGGCGCCGGTGCTGGCGCTCGGCCTGGTCCTCTTCGTCGCGGCGCTTCCCTTCACCAGCCTCAAGCCGCTCTGGGAGCAGACCAGCGCCACGACGCCCCTGCTCCTGGCCTGCATCCTCGGCGCGGTGGCCCTCCTCAACGCGGCGATGGGCAGCTCGCCGGAGGAGGAGAGCCGCTCGCACGTCATCCGCCTGGCGACCGCGGCGCTGGCCGCCGTGCTGCTGCCGCTGGCGATCGTCGCGGCGATCTCGACGTCCAAGCGGATCGGACAATATGGTCTTACCCCCGACCGGCTCTGGGCGGCGGTCTTCGTCGGCATCGCGCTCGTGACGGCTGCCGCCTATCTCTGGGCCCTGATCCGGGGCCGCCGCGACTGGGCGCCGCGCCTCAGGAACGCCAACATCCTCCTTGCCGCCGGAATCTGTCTGCTCGCTTTGGTTCTCGCTCTGCCTCTGGTCAGCTTCGGGGCCATCTCGACGCGCGACCAGCTTGCCCGGCTCGAATCCGGCCGGATCGCTCCGGACCGTTTCGACTGGGCCGCCCTGCGCTTCGATTTCGGCCCCTCCGGCCGCCGCGCGGTCGCGCGGCTGGCCGAGAGCTCGAATCCCGTCATCCGCGACAATGCCCGGGCCGCGCTCCTCGCGCCGAGCCGCTGGGAGGCCCGCCGCAACGTCGAGCAATATGCCGAGGCTCCGCGCCAGATGCGCGTCTTCCCGGAGGGCGGTCCGGTCCCGGCCGAGCTGCGCCAGGCGGTGCTCGGCCGCCCGGGACACCCCGGCGCGTGCAGCGGCAAGGGCGAATGCTTCCTGTTCTGGAAGCCGGGCGACAAGAGCGCCGTGGTCGTCGTCGACCGCTGCGGAGCCGGTCCGGATTACTGCGCGATGGTTTCGTCGGTTCTCGACCTCAGCAGTACGGGATGGGTGGATCGCCAGGATCCCGACCTGCGGCTCGCCGTGCCCCAGGACGACGAATCGCGAAGAGCGGAGCTCGCGCGACAGCGCGCGGCAGTCGCCAAGGGCGACGTCGAAATTCGCGAGGTCACCCGCAGGCAGGTCTTCGTCGGCGGCAAGCCGGAGGGACCCGAGTTCGAATAGGCCATGTTGCCGCGCCGCAGCACGAATGCTAGCCGCGCCCCATGTCCGTCGACGCCGCCACCGTCCGCCATATAGCCAGGCTCGCCCGCATCGCCCTGACCGACGCGGAAGTAGAGGCGCTGGCGCCAGAGCTCTCGAACATCCTCGGCTGGGTCGAGCAGCTCCAGGAGGTCGACGTCTCGGGGGTGGAGCCGATGACCGCGGTCATCCCGAACAAGCTTCGCCTCCGCGTCGACGAGGTCACCGATGGCGGCAGGCGGGACGAGATCCTCGCCAACGCGCCCGCCGCCGAGCACGGTTTCTTCGCCGTTCCCAAGGTGATCGAGTGATG
>DATAIU010000038.1:0-34919 GCA_036262495.1 Allosphingosinicella sp. | reverse complement strand
AACGGACGCTGTCCAGCCCCGCCTGGGCCGGAATTGCCGTCGCCGCCAGCGCCGCCGCCAGCCATGCCTTGCGCATCCCGTCCTCCCCTCTTCTGCGACGCTTCGTAGCGCAGCTTCCGGATGAGCGCAAAAAAACCGTTTTGGCGACTATATACCTTGCAAACACGGTGAGAGGATGGCATAAGGGTCGGACTGAAGGAGTCGATCAATGTCCGTCCTGTCCCGCCCCTACTTTCACGACGAAGCGAAGGCCTTCGCGCACCTAGAAGGCGTGATCTGGGCGGACGGCGCTGTGTGCCCGCATTGCGGCTGCGCTGGCCGTATCACGAAGGTAAAAGCCAACGTCGCCAAGCGCATTCGCATGGGCTTGTGGCGCTGCGGCGATTGCAAGAAGCAGTTCACCGTCAAGGTCGGCACCGTGTTCGAGCATCTCCGCCTCCCGCTCCATAAGGCGCTTCAGGCCGTCTACCTTATGACGAGCAGCAAGAAGGGCGTCTCCGCTCACCAGCTCCATCGCATTCTCGAGATCACCTACAAGTCCGCGTGGTTCCTGGCCCACCGCATCCGCGAGGCCATGCGCTCCAATGATCCGGGCTTCTTTGGCGAGGGCGGCGGCATCGTCGAGGTCGACGAGACTTTCATCGGCCGCGAGCCCGGCTCTGTCATGAAGCGCGGCGGCTATCAGCATAAGATGAAGGTGCTGGCGCTGGTCGATCGCGAGACGGGCCGCAGCCGCACGATGGTTATGGACAAGCTCGGCGCCGCCGACATCGCGCCGATCATGCTTCACAACCTCGCCACGGAAGCCCGCCTAGTGACCGACGAGGCCCTTCACTATCGCCCCTTCTCCAAGGTTTGGGAGCATCGCGCCGTCATGCACGGCGCGGGCGAATACGTCCGCGGCACGATCCATACCAACACCGTCGAGGGCTATTTCAGCATTTTCAAGCGCGGCATGAAGGGCATCTACCAGCACTGCGGCAAGAAGCATCTGCATCGCTATCTGGCCGAATATGATTTCCGCTATACCTTCCGTGAGGCGACTGGCTTCAACGACGCCGAGCGTAACGTTGAAGCCCTCAAGGGCATTGTCGGCCGTCGCCTCACCTACGCAAGGCCTGACGAGCGGCCCTAAACCCGGGGGCGGTGGGCGCCGAAGCCGGTCTCGGTGGCGCTGCAAATCCCATCGCAGTAGGTCAAAACCTACACAGCCGAGGCCCGCCGCTTGTTTTGTGTGGATTGCGCTAAGATTCCGCTTGCGCCGCGCGGCTGTCTCATTCAGATACAACAACACCGGGGACGCGAATCCCCGGTGTTGTTTCCACATAGCCGGTTCTGGGCCAAGACTAGCGGAGGTTAAGACGATGCGTATCAGGAGGGTCTGAGGGGGCGAAACGCCCCTGATGTCAGGACCCGTTCTGGCATCGCCGTTCCTGGGGCTTTTGCCTCAGGAACGGCTCCCTAATGCCATTTTGCCGGGGAGCAGTCAATGAATACCGAAGCCCAAAGCCTAGATCCCTATGAGGCGGTTCTCGCCGATTTGTGCGCGAAGCGCGAGCAGATCGATCAAGCGATTGCGCTGTTGAAGGGCCTTCGCGCCGGTGGCGGGCCTGCCCGTGCGAGCGCGCAGCCGAATGACACGGGTATCGTCGAAACTGCTGGCATGTTCCTTGGCATGTCCATCGTAGATGCGGCGAAAAAGCTCCTGAACATCCGCAAGCGCACGATGGGCAACCCAGAAATCTATAAAGAACTGAGCGCCGGCGGGCTGGTCCTCACCGGCAAGGACCCGGTGAATGTCGTCGGCTCGGTGCTTACGCGGCGTTTCAACGAGGTCGGCGACGTGGTAAAGGTCGGGCGCGGCATTTGGGGACTGAAAGAATGGTATCCGGGCCGCAGCTTCAAGCCGAGCGGGAGTAAGCCCGGATCAGCAGTGGAGAGCGACAGGGCGGACGAGACGAGCGCCGCTGCCGCCGAGGCAAGCGCTTTCGAGGCGGATTTAGCGCAGCCGTTTAGGAGCGTCGAATGACGGAAAAAAAGCAGGCTCAGCCCGACAAGTTCAAAGCCGCCGCTCGCGAGCTAGGCTGCGACGAGGACGAGGCGCACTGGGATGCGCGACTTAAGGCGGTGGCGAAACAGAAGCCGACCGAAAAGGCGCCTCCGCGCCTATGATTGCCCGGCTAGAGCATCAGGCAGGGGCAGCGCCCCGAACTCCGCACCACCCGCAATGAGACGCTTCACCTCCGGCCTTTTCCAATCACGCCGCTTGCTGACGCCGGATACAATTTTCATGTGATCCTCCCCCGAGACTTTGCGGTGCAGACTACGCGCGCCCCGGCTGTCGATCAATCGTGTTTGCAAGAGACATAATCGCCACCGTTTTCCTATTCGAATATGTTCTGGTTACGTTCTCAACGACTCGGAATTTTCCGCGTCGCAGAAGAGGAGAAGATCATGTCGATCATGTCGTTGCTGAAACGCGTCGAGAAGGCCCTTCCGGTCGTCATCGCCCACATTCCGATCGCCAAGGCGGCGATCAAGGAAGTCGGCGCGGCGTTCAGGAAGGAGAAGAAGCCGGCGGCGGGCGAGAGCGCGGGCTGACCGGTTGCGCCCGCGAGGATCGGCACCCAGATAGCTTTACCTTCGAGAGCGGGAGCGCGTGATGGAAAGCTGGCACGGGACGACGATCCTCGCGGTGCGCAAGAACGGCAAGGCGGTGATCGCGGGCGACGGCCAGGTCTCGCTCGGCCAGACGGTGATCAAGCCCAATGCGCGCAAGGTCAGGCGGCTCGGCGACGGCAGCGTCATCGGCGGCTTCGCCGGCGCGACCGCCGACGCCTTCACCCTGTTCGAGCGGCTGGAGCGCAAGCTCGAGCAGCACCAGGGCCAGCTGATGCGCGCCGCGGTCGAGCTCGCCAAGGACTGGCGGACCGACAAATATCTGAGGAACCTCGAGGCGATGATGATCGTCGCCGACAAGGATGTGACGCTCGTCCTCACCGGCAACGGCGACGTGCTGGAGCCGGGCGCGGGCGTCGCGGCGATCGGATCCGGCGGGAATTTCGCCCTCGCCGCCGCGACCGCCCTCTACGGCTACGAGGAGGAGGCCGAGACCGTGGCGCGCAAGGCCATGGAAATCGCCGCCGAGATCTGCGTCTACACCAACGGCAACCTCACGGTGGAGAGTCTCGACAGCGCGGCGACCTGAGGCCCGCTCAGATCTGCGCGACGTAGACGACGTAGCCGTCCGGATCCTCCAGCCTGAACTCGCCCCCGGGGTTGTAGAACGGCCGGGCGATCGGCCCCGGCTCGAGGCCCGCTTCCTCGAGCGCGGCGTGCGTCGCCGCGCCGTCCTCGCAATAGGTATAGAACAGCACCGCCTGCTCGCCCGGGTCGACCGGCGCGCCGGCCCGCGCCAGCATCAGCTCGGCCTTGCCGACGCGCAGCCACACCCAGTTCGGCCGGTCCTCCCCGGTCGGCGTGACCCGGTTGACCACCTCGAAGCCGAGCTTTTCGTAAAAGGCGATGGACGCGAGGATGTCGGTGACATGCGCCAGCGGCACCAACCCTTTGACCTCGTGCCCCATCCGCCCGCTCCCGCCGCCGTCCCGGAGCCGCGCTACCAGAACGGACGACGCAACGGGAGGGGAGGGATTTTCAAGCGGCGGCGCCAGCGGCTAGGCTGCCCCGATGATCGCCGTTTCCCGCCGCGCCCTGATCCGCTCCGCTGCCCTCGCCGGCGGCGGCCTGATGCTGCCCGGCTGTGCGACGATGGGATCGACGCGCACCGCCGATCCGACGGGCTGCCTGCCGCCCGTCATGGTCTCGCCGGACCGGGTCATCCGCACCGTCGCGGGGCTTCGCCCGTATCGCTCGACGGGGTTCGTCGTCCGCGCCGAGACGCTGGGCGAAAAGCGGCTCGTCCACAATTATGGTCATGGCGGGGCGGGGATCACGTTGAGCTGGGGTTCGTCGCGGCTCGCCACGGCGCTCGGCCTGCAGGGCCATCGCGGGCCGGTGGCCGTGATCGGCGCGGGCGTGATGGGGCTGACGACGGCGCGGCTCGTCCAGGAGGCCGGTTTCCCCGTCACGATCTACACCGAGGCGCTGACTCCGCACACGACGTCGAACATCGCCGGCGGGCAGATCTCGCCTTTCGGCCATTTCGACCGCGAGGCGGTGACGCCCGAATGGCGCGCCCAGTTCGTCGCGGCGATGGATTACAGCTGGCGCCGCTTCCAGATCATGGTCGGCGACGATTACGGCATCCGCTGGCTGCCCACCTATCAGGAGCGCGGCGACGCTGCGCCGTCGCGGCCGAATCCCTATCACCCCGCCGCGAGGATGCTGGCGCGCTCGGAGCATCCTTTCCCTGTCGACCATCTGCTCCGCTTCGACACCCTGTATGTCGAGGTCGGCCGCTTCCTGCGCCAGCTGACCCGTGACGCGCAGGTGGCGGGCGGGCGGATCGAGGTACGCCGCTTCGCCTCGCCGGCGGAGATCGAGCGCCTTCCGGAGCGGCTCGTCTTCAACTGCACCGGCCTCGGCTCGCGCGATCTGTTCGGCGACAAGGGCCTGCAGGCCGTGCGCGGACAGGTCGCGATCCTTCTCCCTCAGCCGGAGGTAAGCTACGCCTTCCAGGGCGAGGCGGGCTACATGTTCCCGCGCGCCGACGGCATCCTGCTCGGCGGCACGTTCGAATACGACCAGTACGACCCCACGCCGCAGCCCGAAGCCATCGCGCGCATCCTCGCCTCGCACAAGACGCTGTTCGGCGGCTTCCGCTGCGTTGCCGGCGCCTAGGCGATCCGTCCGGCCATCGCGGCTTCGAGCACCGTCCGCGCCGCGGCCGCGTCGAACGGAAGCGGATTGCCCGATGCGGACGGGTCCGCCTCGGCCATGATCGCGATGCGCTCCAGGTCGCCCGGCGAAACGCCGATCTCGCCGAGGGTGCCGGGTATGGCGAGGCGCTGGCGGAGCTCGATTATCCAGGCGAGAAAGCCGTCGAACGAGACGTCGGCGAGGCCGACATAGCCGGCGAGCGCGGCGAGGCGCGGCTCGATCGCAGGGCGGTTGTAGGCCAGCAGATACGGCATCAGCACCGCGTTGGTGAGGCCGTGATGAGTGCCGGCCAGCGCGCCGATCGGATGCGACAGAGCGTGCATGCCGCCGAGGCCCTTCTGGAAGGCGGTGGCGCCCATCGATGCGGCGACGAGCATATTGCCGCGCGCCTCGATGTCCGAGCCGTTCTCGACCGCTTTCGGCAGCCATCGGCGGATCAGCTTCATCCCCTCCGCCGCGATGCCGTCGGCCATCGGATGGAAACCCGGCGCGCAATAGGCCTCTAAGCAGTGCGAGAGGGCGTCCATGCCGGTCGCGGCGGTGACATGGGGCGGCAGGCCGAGCGTCAGCTCGGGGTCGAGGATGACGATCCCGGGCAGCATCTTCGGATGGAAGATGATTTTCTTCACGCCTTCGGCTTCGTCGAGGATGACGCCGGCGCGGCCCACTTCGGAGCCCGTCCCGGACGTCGTCGGCACGGCGACGACCGGTGCGATGCCGGCGGGATCGGCGCGTGACCACCAGTCCGCTTTGTCCTCGAAATCCCAGAGCGGACGGTCCTGGCCGGACATGAAGGCGATCACCTTGCCGACGTCGAGCGCGCTGCCGCCGCCGAACGCGATCAAGCCGTCATGGCCGCCCCCCCGATAGGCGGCGAGGCCCGCCTCGACGTCGCCGCCCACCGGGTTGGGGTGGATGGCGCAGAACAGGCCGGCGCCGGCGGCGGCGAGCGCGTCCTCGACCATCGGAAGCTCGGCGAGCGCCGGATCGGTGACCAGCAGCGGCCGCGCGATGCCGAGGGACCGGGACGCCTCGCCGAGCTCCGCCACGCGCCCGGCCCCGAAGCGGATGGCGGTAGGGTAGTTCCAGTTGGCGTTGGGCAGGACCATCAGGCGCTCCGCAGGTGGAGGGATCTGGGTCGCGTGACGCTCTCGAAGCCGTAGCGCCCGAGCGAGGCGCCGCGGCCGCTATGCTCGACGCCGGTCCAGGCGAGGAACGGATCGAGATAGTCGCAGCGATTGGCGAAGACGGTGCCCGCCTCGACCTGGGCGGCGAGGCGCTCCGCAGCGGCGAGGTCGCGCGTCCAGATCGAGGCGGTAAGGCCGTAGGCGCTGTCGTTCATCAACCGCACCGCCTCGGTGTCGCCGGATACCTTCATGATTCCGACGACGGGGCCGAACGTCTCTTCGCGCATCACCGCCATCGCATGGTCGACGCCGGTCAGGACCTGCGGCATCAGATAGGGGCCGTCGCCGGTGTCGCGCGGGAACAGCTGCGCCGGCGCGTGCGCGGTCGCACCGGCGGCGAGCGCTTCGCGGACCTGCCGGCGCACCAGGTCGGCGCCTTTGACGCTCGCCATCGGGCCGAGGCTGGTATCCGGGTCGAGCGGGTCGCCGAGGCGATATTGCCGCGTGACCTCGACGAATCCGTCCAGGAACGGCTCCCAGACGCCCTCGTCGACATAGATGCGCTCGACGCCGCAGCAGGACTGGCCGCTGTTGTAGAAGCTGCCGTCGACCAGCGCCTCGACCGCGGCCTGCACGTCCGCATCGCGACGGACGTAAGCGGGGTCCTTGCCGCCGAGCTCCAGCGTCAGGGTGGTGAACGCGCCGGCCGCGGCGCGCTCGACGGCTCTCCCGCCCTCGACCGAGCCGGTGAAGACTGCATGGCCGACCCGCCCGGAGCCGAGCAGCCTCGCCGTCTGCTCGTGGCTCAGGAAGAGATTGGCGAACAGGCCCTCGGGCAGCCCGGCCGTGCCCAGCGCCTCGGCGAAGCGCTCCCCGACTAGCGGCGTCTGCGCGCTGGGCTTCAGGATGACCGCATTGCCGGCGAGGAGCGCCGGGACGATCGTGTTGGCGGCGGTGAGGAACGGATAGTTCCAGGGCGCGATGACGAGGACGATGCCTACCGGCACCCGCATCACGGACCGGCCGGGGCCCGCCCACTTGCCGGCCAGCGCGCTTTCCGCGATCTCGAGCATCGCGTGCACCCGCTCCTCGAGCGACCGCAGCTCACCGCCGTAGCGGACCGGCCGGCCCATCTGCCAGGCGAGCTCCGGCACGATCTCGCCGTTCAGCCTCTCCATCGCCTCGAGGAAGCGCAGGATGACGGCGCGGCGATCGTCGAGCGGCGCCTGGGCCCAGTCGCGCTGAGCCAGGCGCGCCCTCTCGAGGGCCCTTTCCACCTCCGACTCGCTCGAAAGCGGCCGCCGCGCATATTCCCGGCCGTCGACGGGAGAGAGGCAGATGAGGTCGCTCATGCGCCGTCATTGCGAGGAGCGAAGCGACGAAGCAATCCAGTACCTGGGAGCTCCCGCTGGATGGCTTCGCTGCGCTCGCCATGACGGGGTTCAATCACCCTCAGATGATCTCGAAATAGCGGGCGAGCTGCCAGTCGGTGATCGCCTTCCTCGCCTCGCGCTCCTCCCATTCGCGAGTGGCGGCGTAGTGGTCGACGAACTCGTCGCCGAACAGCTCGCGGGCGACGGCCGAGCCCTTCAGACGCTGCGCGGCTTCCCATAGGGTCGAAGGCAGCGCCCGCTCCGGAGCGGTCTCGAGGGCATAGGCATCGCCCTCGATCGGCGCGTCGGGCTCGACCCGGTTCTCGATCCCCCACAGGCCCGAGCCGATCGCCGCGGCGAGCGCCACGTAGGGGTTTATGTCCGCCGCGCCGATCCGATATTCGACGCGCTGGCTCTTCTCCGATCCGCCGATGACGCGAAGCGCGCAGGTGCGGTTCTCATAGCCCCAGGTCGCCGCCGTCGGCGCCCAGAAGCCGGGGATCATCCGCGTATAGCTGTTCACCGTCGGCGCGATCATCGCCAGCAGCTCCGGCATCAGCTTCTGCTGGCCGCCGACGAACCAGCGCATCCGCTCCGACATTTGGAGCGGCGCCCCGGCATCGTAGAACAGGCCCTCCTGCGTCTTGGCGTCGACCAGCGACATGTGGAGGTGGCCGGACTGGCCCGGCCAGTCCTTCGACCATTTCGCCATGAAGGTCGCCATCCAGCCGCGCTTCTGGGCGAGGATCTTGGCCACGGTCTTGAAGAGGGCCGCCTTGTCGGCCGCCTCGAGCGCGTCGTCGACCCTGATCGCGGCCTCGACGACGCCCGGCCCGGTCTCCGTGTGCAGCCCCTCGATCTCGATCCGCATCTTTTCGCAGGTCGACCAGAGCTGATGGTAGAAATCGGCGTGAACGCCGGATCGGAGCATCGAATAGCCGAAATTGCCGGGCGTAATCGGCTTCAGGTCGCGATAGCCCTTGTCGCGGACCGATTGCGGAGTCTCCTCGAACAGGAAGAATTCGAACTCCGCCGCCGCCTTGAGGGCAAAGCCCGAAGCGGCCGCCCGGTCGAGCACGCGGCGCAGCAGGCTCCTTGGGCAGACGGCTTCCGCCCGTCCCGCGAACTCGCCGAGGATCAGGGGTATGCCCCCTTCGAACGGCATCTCGCGCATCGTTTCGGGAAGCAGGCGCGCCTCGGCGTCGGGATAGGCGGTGTGCCAGCCCGTGAAGGCGAGGCCGTCGATCAGCTGGTCCCCCGAATCCCAGCCGAGCACCACGTCGCAAAAGCCGAAGCCGGCTTTGAGCGCGGAGGCGAGCTTGTCGGCGTTGAGATATTTGCCGCGCATCACGCCGTCGATGTCGAAGACCCCGACCTTGACGCAATTGGGCTCGCTTCCCCTCACCCGCTCCAGCAATTCCTCAGGCGTCATAGGCTCGCGCCTCCTCTTTGCAGCGGCAGCAACGGCTGTGCAGGCCCTTTCGCTGCACGGCTCGCTTGATTCCGCCCTCGCCGCCGCCATCTAGCGCAGAAGAGCAATCCGACGGGCCATTTTCACGCATGAACGACAGTCTCACGCCCAAGGCGGTGGTCGCCGCGCTCGACGCCCATATCATCGGCCAGAGGGACGCCAAGCGAGCCGTCGCGGTGGCGCTTCGGAACCGGTGGCGGCGCCAGCGGCTTGCCGACGACCTGCGAGACGAGGTGACTCCGAAGAACATCCTGATGATCGGGCCGACGGGATGCGGCAAGACCGAGATCAGCCGCCGCCTCGCCAAGCTCGCCGACGCGCCGTTCGTCAAGGTCGAGGCGACCAAGTTCACCGAGGTCGGCTATGTCGGCCGCGACGTCGAGCAGATCGCCCGCGACCTCGTCGAGGAGGCGGTGCGGCTCGAGAAGGAGCGGCGGCGCGCGGCGGTGAAGGACGCCGCCGAGGAAGCGGCGATGGAGAGTCTGCTCGACGCGCTCACCGGAAAGGGCGCCAGCGAGGCGACTCGCGAGAGCTTCCGACAGCGCTTCCGCGAGGGCCACCTCAACGGCTCCGAGGTCGAGCTCGAGGTCGCCGAAACGCCGAACACCCCGTTCGAGATTCCCGGGATGGGCGGTCAGGTCGGCATGATCAACCTGTCGGAGATGATGTCGAAGGCGATGGGCCAGGTGCCCAAGAAGCGCCGCCGGCTGAAGGTGCAGGAAGCGTGGAACCGGCTCGTCGAGGAGGAAGCCGACAAGCGTCTCGACCCCGACGACCTCAACCGCGCCGCGCTCGCCGACGCGGAGGCGAACGGCATCGTCTTCATCGACGAGATCGACAAGATCGCGGTCTCCGACGTGCGCGGCGGCTCGGTCAGCCGCGAGGGCGTCCAGCGCGACCTGCTGCCGCTGATCGAGGGCACGACGGTCGCGACCAAATACGGACCGATGAAGACCGACCACATCCTCTTCATAGCGTCGGGCGCCTTCCACATCGCCAAGCCCTCCGATCTCCTCCCCGAGCTGCAGGGGCGCCTTCCGATCCGGGTCGAGCTGAAGGCTCTGACGGAGGCCGATTTCGTCCGCATCCTCTCCGACACGCGGGCCAGCCTAACCGAGCAATATCGCGCGCTGATCGCTACCGAGGGGGTCGAGGTCGGCTTCACCGACGATGGCATCCGAGCGATCGCGCGCATCGCCGCCGAGGTGAACGGCCAGGTCGAGAATATCGGCGCCCGGCGGCTCCAGACGGTGATGGAGAAGCTGCTCGAGGAAGTCAGCTTCGACGCGGAGGAGCGCAAGGGCGAGGTCGTCACCGTCGACGCCGCCTATGTCGAGGCCCAGCTCGCCGACATCGCGCGCGACACCGACCTCTCGAAATACGTGCTGTGAGGCCGCTCGTTTCGGGCCTGTACGGATACAGGATGAACCGGTTGTTGTTTTCCGTTCATGAAACCGCGCGGGGCACGGCACGTTGGTCCATTCGAGTTCAGTAAGGGAAAAGGACCCCCTCATGCGTAAAGTCACACTCGCCCTGATGGCCGCGACCATGACCGTTCCGGTCATTCCGGCGGCTCCGGCCTTCGCCAATCACAACGGCTATTATCACGGCAAAACCTGGCGCGATTCGCAGGGCCGCCTGCGTTGCCGCCGTCCGAACGGCACGGTCGGCATGATCGTCGGCGGCGCGGCCGGCGCGCTGGTCGGGCGTGCGGTCGACGGCGGCCGCAACCGGACGGTCGGCACGGTGATCGGCGCCGCCGCCGGCGCCGTCGCGGGCCGCGAGATCGCCCGTAACCGGCGCCGCTGCCGCTAGGCGGCTGCGAAGCTGAAGAGGCAGGGGCGTCTCCGAAAGGAGGCGCCCCTTCCTCATGCGGGGATGGCGGCCTGCTTGTCGGCCGCGATGCGGTCGAGCTCGGCGCGGCTCTTCTTCTCGGCCGCGGACTTCAATTGCCCGCAGGCGGCCATGATGTCGCGGCCCCGCGGCCGGCGGATCGGCGCCGAAATGCCCCCTTCGAAGACGATGTTCGAAAAGCTGCGCACCCGTTCGTCGTCGGAGCATTCGTAGGGCGCGCCGGGCCAGGGGTTGAACGGGATGAGGTTCACCTTGGCGGGAAGCTTGTATTTGCGGAGCAGCCGGACAAGCTCGCGGGCGTCGGCGTCGCTGTCGTTCCTGTCCTTCAGCATGACATATTCGAACGTGATCCGCCGGGCGTTGTTGGCGCCCGGATAGGCCGCGCAGGCCTCCAGCAATTCCTCGATCCCGTATTTGCGATTGAGGGGCACGATCTCGTCGCGCACCTCCTTCGTCACCGCGTGCAGGGACACGGCGAGGTTGACGCCGATCTCCTCTCCGGCCCGGGCCATCATCGGCACGACGCCGGACGTGGAAAGCGTGATCCTCCGCCGCGAAAGGCCCAGGCCGTCGCCGTCCATGACGATCTTCAAGGCGTCGCGGACATTGTCGAAATTGTAGAGCGGCTCGCCCATGCCCATCATCACGATGTTGGAAAGCATGCGGCCCTCCGGCTGGGACGGCCATTCGCCAAGGCCGTCGCGGGCGAGCATGACCTGTCCGACGATCTCGCCGGCTTCGAGGTTGCGCACCAGGCGCATCGTGCCGGTGTGGCAGAAGCGGCAGTTCAGGGTGCAGCCGACCTGGCTCGAGACGCAGAGCGTGCCGCGGTCGGCGTCGGGGATGAAGACCATCTCGTAATCGTGGCCGTCGCGCGTCTTCAGAAGCCATTTGCGCGTGCCGTCGGTCGAGACCTGCTCGACCACCACCTCCGGCCGGCCGATGACGAAGCGCTCGGCCAGCCAGGCGCGCTGCGGCTTGGCGATGTCGCTCATCGCCTCGAACGAAGTCGCCCCGCGATTGTAGATCTGGTGCCAGATCTGCTTGGCCCGCAGCTTCGCCTGCTTCGGCTCGAGCCCCGCCCTTTCTAGCGCCGCCGCGATCGCCGGCCGCGCGAGGCCGACCAGCTCGATGCGGCGGTCGTCGCCCGCCGGAACGGGCGGGCGCGGCACGGGGACCGGGTCGATCAGACCGGGGATTGGCATCGGCGCTGTCATGAGAGGCCCGATGTAGTCCCGGCGGCGCCCTTTTTCCAGCGATCAGGAGCGCTCGCCGCCACTGCCGCTGCAAAGGACGGTCTCGGACCCGTCCCCAACCTCTGCGACCGATCCCTGGGGCAGGCTGGGGGCGACGGGGGCGCCCCATTCGGGGCGGGCCTCGGCCCCGATCAGCATGCCGCGCAGCACCCGAGACGACATTCCGTGCATCAGGACGATCCGGTCGCCCCTCTCATCGCGCGTGTCGTCGATCCAGTCCTGCAGCCGGCGCGCAATGCCGTCGTACCATTCGCCGCCCGGCGCGGGCCGGGTGAACAGGTGGGTCGCAGGGTCAAGAACGGGCCCGAGATCGCGATAATAACGGCCGCCCCACTCGCCCATGCCGATTTCGCCGAGCCGCCCGTCGGTACGGGCGTCGTGCCAGTCGAGCTCGAGATGCTCGGCGATGACGGCCAGCGTCTGAAGCGCGCGCCCGGCAGTGGAGGACCAGAGCTTGACATCCGGCCGCGCGCCGAGCCGTGCGCGCAGCGCCTCGCCCATCTTTTCCGCCTGGGCGAAGCCGGCGCGAGTGAGCGGGGTGTGCGGCGCGTCGCCCTGGATCCGGCCGACGGCGTTGAAGACCGTCTCGCCGTGGCGCGCGACGAACCAGCGGTCCGGCACGTTCAGCTCCGCCGCGCGCAGGCTATGGCGGCGGCGTCGATCGCCGTCGCGGCGCCGCGCAGCCGGTAGGCGTCGCGGACCACCGCTCCGGTCGCGGCCCGGGTCTGCACGCTCATCTCGAGGCCGGTCCGTATGGCCGAGACGATCT
Organism: Allosphingosinicella sp.; assembly: GCA_036262495.1. Lineage (GTDB taxonomy): Bacteria > Pseudomonadota > Alphaproteobacteria > Sphingomonadales > Sphingomonadaceae > Allosphingosinicella. The sequence continues at coordinate 22,227 of DATAIU010000038.1, read as the reverse complement.
CGCGGTCGGCGGCCGCGTCAGCGCCCCACGCGTCGCTGCCGCCGCCGCGCAGCTGGAAGGTCCGGCCGTCGATGCGCAACAGGATCGCGCTGCCCTCGCGCTTCGCCCGGCTGAGGCGGAAATAGGCTCGGCCGGCGGCGGGACGGCCTGCACGGAAGCCGATCGACGCATAGGGGCGCGCGCCTTCCGGCATCGGAGAAACCGGCTCCACCACCGCCCAGCAGCGGGCCCCCGAGGCGAAAGCGCCCCACAGGCCGAAAATTCCGAGCGACTGTTGTTGCGCTGCAGCAACCCCGGTCAAGGCGATGAGAAGAAACGGGAAAATCGACCAGGCGAATCTCCCCCTCCGTGCCTCTGCGCTGTTGCAAATATGCAACGATTTCATCCGTTTATCCTGCATTCATGCAACATTCCGCAGCGCAGCATGGTTGGTTGCGCATTCTAGCGACAACCAACAGAAATGGGAGTTTGAATGTTTTTGCGTAAAATTGCTTTCGCCGCAGTCCTTCTCGCGGCCGGCGCCGCCACCCCGGCTTTCGCCCGGGACGCCGCCGATCTTTCCGGCTTCCGAGTCGAGGCGCTCGGCGGCTACGAGACCACCGACATCGACGATGAGGGCACGGACGGCATCGCCTACGGCGTCGGCGTCGGCTACGACATGCAGGCGGGGGGCGCCGTCTTCGGCATCGAAGCCGAGGCCATGGATTCGACCGTGGACGAGTGCGTCCCCGGATCCGTCATCGCCAGCGATACCCTCTGCGCCAAGTTCGGCCGCGACCTCTATGTCGGCGGCCGCATCGGTGCGGCGGTGGGCGGCAACGCGCTGGTCTACGCCAAGGGCGGCTACACCAACGCCCGGATCGGCATCGATTACGACGACGGCATCGCCGGCACCACCGGCGACTTCACGCTGAACGACGAGCTGGACGGCGTGCGCGTCGGCGGCGGCGTCCAGTTCGGCCTCGGCCGCAGCGCCTATGCCAAGGCGGAGTATCGCTACTCCAATTACGAGCAGGGCTTCGAGAAGCATCAGGGCCTCGTCGGCCTCGGCTTCCGCTTCTGAGCGCCTGCCCGAACAACGCTACCTGAAAGGGCCGGGGACGCGTTCCCCGGCCCTTTTTCCGTGCCGCGTCACTAAACCCTAGCGGGGGCCCGTGCGCCGCTCTAATACTCGCCCAAAGTGGAATTTTGGGGGACCCCATGAAGGCGACGATCGAACGGGCAACGCTGCTGAGGAGCCTCGGCCACGTCCAGTCCGTGGTGGAGCGGCGGAACACCATACCGATCCTCTCCAACGTGCTGATCGAAGCCTCCGAAGGCGCCGGCCTCAGGCTCATGGCGACCGATCTCGACCTCCAGATCAACGAGACGGTCGAGGCCAACGTCACCCAGGCGGGCGCGACCACCGTCTCCGCGCACACCTTGTTCGATATCGCGCGCAAGCTTCCCGAGGGCAGCCAGGTCGAATTGAACGCAGCCGAGGGCAAGATGCAGGTCAATGCCGGCCGTGCCCGCTTCAACCTCTCCACCCTCCCGCGCGACGACTTTCCGGTGATCGCGGAGGGCGACCTGCCGACCGCGTTCGAGCTTCCCGCCGCCACCCTCCGCCAGATCATCGACAAGACGCGCTTCGCCATCTCCACCGAGGAGACCCGTTACTATCTGAACGGCATCTTCCTGCACGTGTCGGACGAGGCGCAGCCGGTGCTGAAGGCGGCGGCGACCGACGGCCACCGCCTCGCCCGAGTCACCGTGCCGCGTCCGGCCGGCGCCGAGGGCATGCCCGACGTCATCATCCCGAGGAAGTGCGTCGCCGAGCTGAGGAAGCTGCTCGACGAGCTGGAAGGGACCGTCCAGGTCTCGCTCTCCGAGACCAAGATCCGCTTCGGCCTCGGCACGGCGATCTTGACCTCCAAGCTGATCGACGGAACCTTCCCGGACTACAGCCGGGTGATCCCCACCGCCAACGACAAGCTGCTGAGGATCGATCCACGCTCGTTCGAGGAGGGCGTCGACCGGGTCGCGACCATCGCCAGCGAGAAGACGCGCGCCGTCAAGATGGCCCTCGACCGCGACAAGGTCACGCTCTCGGTCACCAGCCCCGAAAACGGCACCGCCGCGGAGGAAGTGCCGGGCGACTACAATGCCGACGGGCTCGAGATCGGTTTCAACGCGCGCTATCTCCTGGACATACTCGGCCAGATCGAGGGCGACACCGTCGAGATGCACCTCGCGGACGCCGCGGCGCCCACGCTTCTGCGCGAGAACGACAAGGCACCTGCGCTCTACGTGCTGATGCCGATGCGCGTGTGACGATGCGAGGAGCTTGCCTCGCGCTGCTGGCGCAGGTGTTCCCCCTTGTCCAAGCCGCAGCCCAGGCTCCGTCCGTGGTGGCACCGGCGGCATCGCCGCAGAGCCTCGCCAAGGCGCGGCAGCTGCTTACCTTGGTCAATCCGTTCGCCAAGGTGTTGGAAGCGAATCTCGCCGGATGGGACGGCGCGGCTCGCAAGAGTCTTTCGCTCGACCCGTCGACGGTGAAGCTGGAAAAGGACTATCCGGGCATATCGGCGGCGGCCCTCGACGCGGCGCGGCCGCTGGCGCGCAAATATCTGACCGAATTCGTCAGGACCGCGGCCGAATACAAAGCCGATCTGATGGCGCATCGTCTCACGGAGGCGGAGCTCGACGAGGCGTTGCGTTTCTTCGCGAGCGACGCGGGGCGAAAGGCGATAAGCGGCCTTTTCAGCAATGCGGATCCGGCCAAGATCGGTGCCGACATCGCCGTCCGGCGCTCGCAGACCGGCCAGGCCGCGGCGACGGCGGAGGACGTGAGAAAGATCGCGGAGGGGCGTCTTCGCGGATGATGGCGGAAGTGACGACCGAGGAGCAGGTCGCGATTTTGCGGTTCGCGCAGTCCGCCGTCGGCAGGAAGTTCACCGCGGTCACGCACGAGGCGGACGTCAAGATCCTGGACATGGCGAACCATCCGAGCCCCGAATGGCTGGAGCAGCAGGCCGAGGCGATGCGCACCGCCGCCCTCGCCTTCATCGACGCGCGGGAAAAGTAGCCCGCGCTCGCCGTGCAGGCCCGCGTGCCCCGCGGGCGCGGTTCGTCTAAGACCGAGCGATGGCCGTCACTCGCCTCAGCCTGTCGGATTTCCGGTCCTACGCCGACGCGGTGATCGCACCCGGAGCCGGCTTCGTCGTCCTCACCGGCGAGAACGGCGCAGGAAAGACGAACGTACTCGAGGCGGTGTCTCTGCTCTCGCCCGGGCGCGGACTGCGCGGCGCGAGCCTCGCCGAGATGGCGCGCCAGGGCGGCGAGGGCGCCTTCGCCGTCGCCGCGCGGCTGGGAGACGCGGACATCGGCACCGGGACGCTCGCCTCGGCGCCGGAGCGCCGCCAGGTGCGCGTCAATGGCGCCGCCGCTTCGGCGAGTTCGCTGGCCGAATGGGTGTCGATCCTCTGGCTGACGCCCGCCATGGACCGGCTCTTCCAGGAGGGCGCCGGCGGAAGGCGGCGGTTCATGGACCGGCTCGTGCTGGCGCTCGAGCCGGGCCACGCCATCCATGCCGCCCGCTACGAAGCCGCGATGCGCGCGCGCAACAAGCTGCTCGCCGAGGAAGGTCCGCCGGACGAGGCCTGGCTGGCGGCGCTGGAAGCGCGAATGGCCGAGCACGGCGCCGCCCTCGCCGAGGCTCGCCGGACGACGGTCGCCGCGCTGGCGGAACGACTTTCCGGCGCTGCAGAGAGCCCGTTCGCGCGGCCCCGTCTGGCGCTCGCTGGCGGCGACGAGGATCTGGAGGCGCACTTGCGGCCAGGGCGTGCTCGCGACGCGGCCGCGGGGCGGACCCTCGCCGGGCCGCACCGGACCGACCTGATCGTGCACCACGCCGCGAAAGGCCAGCCGGCGGAACGCTGCTCCACCGGCGAGCAGAAGGCGCTGCTGCTCTCCTTAATCCTCGCCCATGCAGACCTCGTCGCGGATCGGGCCGGGCGGCGCCCCATCCTACTTCTCGACGAGGTCGCCGCCCATCTCGACGCTCGTCGGCGCGCGGCCCTTTTCAAGCGGCTCGAAGGGGGCGGGGGCCAGGTCTGGATGACGGGCACCGAAATCTCCCTCTTCGTGGAAATCGGCTCCGCCGCGTCGAGGTTCCTGATCGCGGAAGGGGCGATTTCGGCCGCGTGACAGCGGCTTGCTGCGACTGCGAAAAAAACGGGCCGAAATCGCCAATTTCCTTGGGTTTCGAAGCTCCCGCCGCTATATCCTGAACATGGCAACACCCCCCAGCGAAAACGCCTACGGCGCCGATTCCATCAAGGTGCTGAAGGGCCTCGACGCGGTCCGCAAGCGGCCCGGAATGTATATCGGCGACACCGACGACGGCTCCGGTCTCCACCACATGGTGTTCGAGGTCTCCGACAACGCGATCGACGAGGCGCTGGCGGGCCATTGCGACCGCATCCTGGTCACCCTCAACGCCGACGGATCGGTCTCGGTCGAGGACAATGGCCGCGGCATCCCGACCGGCATCCATGCCGAGGAAGGCGTCTCGGCCGCCGAGGTCATCATGACCCAGCTCCACGCCGGCGGGAAGTTCGAGAACACGTCGGACGACAATGCCTACAAGGTCTCGGGCGGCCTCCACGGCGTCGGCGTCTCGGTCGTCAACGCGCTTTCGGAATGGCTCGAGCTCACCATCTGGCGCGACGGCGAGGAGCATTGGATGCGCTTCCGCCACGGCGACGCCGAGGCGCCGCTGAAGAAGATCGGTTCGGCCCGCGAGAAGAAGGGCACCAAGGTCACCTTCCTGCCCTCGTCCGACACGTTCAAGATCACCGAGTTCGACTGGGACCGGCTCGAGCACCGCTTCCGCGAGCTCGCCTTTTTGAATTCCGGCGTGCGCCTGATCCTGACGGACGCGCGTCACGAGGAGGAGAAGCAGATCGAGCTCTATTACGAGGGCGGCATCTCCGCCTTCGTCCGCTATCTCGACCGCGCCAAGACGGCGCTCATCCCCGATCCGATCTCGGTCACCGGCCAGCGCGACGACGTCGGCATCGAGGTCGCGCTCGAGTGGAACGACAGCTATTACGAGCAGGTCCTCTGCTTCACCAACAACATCCCGCAGCGCGACGGCGGAACGCACCTCGCCGCCTTTCGCGCCGCGCTGACCCGGACGCTCAACAATTATGCCGACAAGTCCGGCATGATGAAGCGCGAGAAGGTGAGCCTCACCGGCGACGACATGCGCGAGGGGCTGACCGCCATCGTCTCGGTCAAGCTGCCCGACCCCAAGTTCGGATCGCAGACGAAGGACAAGCTCGTATCCTCCGAGGTCCGTCAGCCGCTCGAGAGCCTGATGGCCGACAAGATGGCCGAATGGCTCGAGGAGAATCCCGGCCACGCCCGCACCATCATCCAGAAGATCATCGACGCCGCCGCGGCGCGCGAGGCGGCTCGCAAGGCCCGCGAGGCCAGCCGTAAGAGCGTGATGGGCATCGCGTCCCTGCCCGGCAAGCTCGCCGACTGCCAGGAGCGAGACCCGGCCAAGTGCGAGCTCTTCCTGGTCGAGGGCGACAGCGCCGGCGGCTCGGCCAAGCAGGGCCGCAACCGCGAGGTCCAGGCCATCCTGCCTCTGAAGGGCAAGATCCTCAACGTCGAGCGCGCCCGCTTTGACCGCATGCTCTCGTCGAAGGAGGTCGGCACCCTCATCCAGGCGATGGGCACCGGCATCGGCCGCGACGATTTCAACATCGAGAAATTGCGCTACCACAAGATCGTCATCATGACGGACGCCGACGTCGACGGCGCCCATATCCGCACCCTGCTGTTGACCTTCTTCTACCGCCAGATGCCGGAGATCATCGAGCGCGGGCATCTCTACATCGCCCAGCCCCCGCTCTACAAAGTCGCCAAAGGGCGGAGCGAGGTCTATCTCAAGGACGACGCCCGGCTCGACGAATATCTGGTCGACGGCGGCATCGCCCTGATGCGGCTGGAGACGGCGCAGGGCACACGCACGGGCGACGACCTGCGCACCCTCGCCGACCACGCGCGCCGGGTGCGCAGCCTGATGCGCTACGTGCCGCGCCGCTACGATCCGGCGATGATCGAGGCCCTGGCGCTGATGGGCGCGCTCGATCCCAAGCTTACGCCGGCGCGGCAGGCGGAGGCGGTGGCGCGGGCGGCCGCGTGGCTGCAGGCCGCGGACGAGGAATCGACCTGGGCCGGCGAAATGGGGGCCGACGGCGACTATGTGCTGCGCCGGCTGTGGCGCGGAGTCACCGACCACCATATCGTCGACCACAAGTTCGTCGCCTCGACCGAGGCGCGCAAGCTTCACACTCTCACCGCCGAGCAGGCTGCGGCCTACTCGACGGCGTCGCGGCTGGTTTCGGTCAAGGGCGCGGCGGCGACCGAAGCGGAAGCCGAGGAAGCCAATCCCGACAGCGACGATCCGCACGTCAGGCTTGACGGGATCCCCCCTCCCGAGCGCGTGCCGGACGCTCGCGGCGTGCTCGTCAGGCGCCCGACCGAGTTGCTCGAGGCGATCCTGGCGGCGGGCCGCAAGGGCCTCGCCATCCAGCGCTACAAGGGCCTGGGCGAGATGAACGCGGAGCAGCTCTGGGACACGACTCTGGACCCGAACAACCGCTCCCTGCTCCGAGTCGAGGTCGCGCAGGCCGACGTCGCCGACGAGATATTCACGCGGCTGATGGGCGACGTCGTCGAGCCGCGCCGCGAGTTCATCCAGGAAAACGCCCTCAACGTCGCTAACCTGGACGTGTAGCCGCCGCTTAAGGCTACTCTTTTTAAAGACTTACCGACCAGGCCGAGGCGCGCTATCAGGCAGCCGCATTGCGGGGAGCGCGACCACCCATGGCTTCACTCCGGCCCGGGCCCGAAAGCGTCGCCGGCGCGGCCCAGGGCTGCGGCTGGGCGGACACGCCGTTCGGACCGCGCGAGGCCTGGCCGGAGCGCCTCCGCTTCGCCGCCGAACTTTGCCTGCGATCGGCGCTTCCGGCGACCCTTTATTGGGGGCCCGGGCGCCTCCTCGTTCAGAACGAGGCCTGGCGCCGCGCGATCGGAGCGGACGCCCAGGGAAGCCCGGCGGCGACGTCGGCGAACGCGCTCTGGGCCGTGGTGGCGCCGGTGGTCGCCGAGGTCGAGCGCACCGGTGCCGGCGCCTTCGTGCAGGAGCAACCCCTCACCCTGACGCGCGACGGCGCCGAGCAGGAAAGCTACTGGAACTGCCACCTTCTTCCCTTGCTCGACGAGGCGGGGCAGGTCGCCGGCGTTCTCAACCAGGCCAACGACGTCACCCGCACGGTGCTGGTGGAGAGAAGGCTGTCGTTCCAGATTCGCCTCGCGGACCGGCTGCGCAGCCTGTCGGACCCCTCCGCCGCGCAGCAGACGGCGACCGAACTGCTCGGCCGCTACCTCGGCGCCGCACGGGTCGGCTACGCCGAGATCGACGAGGCCTCCGGCAGGGCGCTGGTGCGAAGCGACTGGACGCGCGACTCGGACGTCCCCAGCTTCGCCGGGCAGAGCACGACGATCGCCTCGTTCGGCGAGCAGGCGCTCGGGCTCTTCCGCGCCGGTCAGATGCTCGCCATCCCCGACATCCGCGAGCTGCCGCTCGGCTCCTCGGAGATAACGGCAGCGTGGGAGGCGGCTGGAGTGCGGGCTCTGATCACGGTGCCGCTCGTCCGCGAGGGCGAGCTGAAGGCGCTTCTCTACGTCCACGAGCCGCGGCCGCGGGCCTGGCGCCCCTCGGAGGCGGCAATGGCCCGCGACGTCGCGGAGCGCAGCTGGGCCGCCGTCGAGCGCGCCCGCGCCGAGCAGTCGCTCCGGGACAGCGAGGACCATTACCGCCACACCGTCGAGCTCAACCCGCAGGTCACCTGGACGGCGCTGCCCGACGGGCAGCTCAATCGAGTCTCGAACCGCTGGAACATCTGGACCGGCACCACCGGGCTCGGCGGCAGCTGGCAGGAAGCCATCCACCCCGAGGACGTCGAGCGAAGCCTCGATGCCTGGGCCGCGAGCGTGGCGACGGGCGAGGTCTACGATATCGAGCACCGCGTCCGAATGCGCGAAGGCGGCTATCGCTGGGCCCGATCGCGCGCCTGGCCCCGGCACGGCGCGGACGGCCGGATCTGCCTCTGGTACGGCTCCACCGAGGACATACACGAGCGGAAGGCCGCCGAGGAGCATCAGCGCTTGCTCATCAACGAGCTCAACCACCGCGTGAAGAACACCCTGGCCAGCGTGCAGGCGATCGCTTTCCAGACCCTGAAGGGCGACCTGCCCCTCGCCGATGCCCGCGCTCGCTTCGAGGCGCGCCTGATGGCGCTGTCGGGCGCGCATAATCTGCTGACCGAGGAGAATTGGGGCGGTGCGGCGCTGGATCGCGTCCTCGAGGGCGCGACCGAGCATCTCGGCGCTCCGCGCTTCGACATGGCCGGGCCGCCGCTGCGGCTCAGCCCTCGGGCCGCCCTTGCGATCGCGATGGCGATCCACGAGCTCGGCACCAACGCCGCCAAATATGGCGCTTTGTCGGTCGACGCCGGGCGAGTCCGGATTTCCTGGTTTCTGGAGGGCGACCGGCTTCGCCTGGTCTGGGAGGAGCGCGGCGGGCCGCCGGTTTCGCCGCCCAGCCGGCAGGGCTTCGGATCGCGCTTGATCGAGCGGGGCCTCGAAATGGACCTCGGCGGCCGCGCCTCGCTCCATTTCGAGCCGGCTGGCCTGCGCTGCGAGATAGAGGGCGCGCTCGACGTGGTTCGCGCCGAAGAACCGTCGATTGGCTGAGCGGCGCCTCCGGATCCTCGTCGTCGAGGACGAGATGCTGGTCGCCATGAACATCGAGGACATGCTGCTCGAGCTCGGCCACGAGGTGGCCGGCCTCGCCAGCCGTGTCGCTCCGGCGCTCGCCCTCGCCCGGGAGGCGGAGTTCGACGCGGCGATGCTCGACGTCAATCTCGCCGGCGAGACGAGCTTCGCGGTGGCCGACGCTCTGGCCGAGAGGAGGATACCGTTCCTCTTCGCGACCGGCTACGGCCTGAAGGGCATAGACCCGCGCTACAGGGACTTTCCGGTGCTCCAGAAGCCCTTCCGCACGCACCAGCTCCGCGAGGCGCTCGCCCGGCTCGTCGCCTAGAAGCCGCGCAGGGAAGCGAAAGCGCGGAGCGGCGAGCGGTCGGTGAGCAGTCGGTTGACCGGCGCCGCCGGGTCCGCCTTGCCGAGGGCCATCGCGCAATAGAATATCCGGTCGGCGGGGAGCTGAAGGTGCCGCGCTACGGTTTCGTGCACCGCCGCCCAGGCCTCCTGCGGGCAGGTGGCGAGGCCGCGCTCCTCGGCGAGGAGCATCACGTTCTGCATGAACATGCCGAGATGCGCCCATTGCGGCCTGTCGAACAGGCGGTCGATCGAGAAGAACAGGCCGACGGGAGCGCCGAACAGGTCGTAATTGCGCGCGAACTGGGCCAGCCGCGCCGTCTTGTCGTCGCGATCCATGTCGAGCGTTGCGTAGAGCGCCTCGCCGCTGTCGAAGCGCCGGGAGCGATACGGCTCGGGCAGAGGCGAGGGATAGATGGTGAATTCGAGGCCTTCGCCCGCCGGCCCCGCCGCGAAGGTCGCCTGCGCGTCCACCTTCAGCGCCGCCAGCGCATCCCCGGTCAGCACATCGACATGCCAGGGCTGGAGGTTGCCCCCGGATGGCGCGCGAGCCGCCAGCTCGAGCAATTCTTCGACAGTCGCGCGGTCCAGTTCATCGGGAAGAAAGGCGCGGACCGAACGCCGGGCGAGCACGCATTGACTGACGGATTTGCGCTCGGCGGACACGACGCTATTGTGCGCCGCCATGCAGCTCCTAGACAAGATGCTCCGCAAGCTCCTCACTCGAGGGGAGCTCACCGTGATCGACCATGCCGGCAAGACGCGCCGCTACGGTGCGCCCGACCCTGAGCTCAGGCCGGTCACGGTGCGGCTCATGGATCGCCGCGTCGCGCTCCAGATCGCGCGCGATCCGACGCTCGGCACGGTCGAGACCTGGATGGACGACCGGCTCCAGCTCGAGCAGGGCGAGATCATCGACCTCGTCCTCCTCATCCGCCGCAACCGGCGCTGGGAGGAAAGGACTCGCCCCAACGAGTTCCTCAAGAAGACCGGCCGCCTCAAGCATCTGATGAGCACGCTCAACTGGAAGTCGCGCTCGCTCAAGAACGTGGTCCACCATTACGACATCGGCAACGACCTCTACCGGCTCTTCCTCGATCCCGACATGCAGTACAGCTGCGCCTATTTCACCGATCCGAAGAACAGCATCGCCCAGGCCCAGCTCGACAAGAAGGCGCATATCGCCTCGAAGCTGTACCTCAAGCCGAAGCAGCGCGTCCTCGACATCGGCTGCGGCTGGGGCGGCCTTGCCCTCTATCTGAACCGCGTCGCCGACGTGGACGTCCTCGGAGTCACGCTCTCGAAGGAGCAGCTCGCCGTGGCGCGGCAGCGGGCCGAGGAAGCGGGCGTCGCCGACCGCGTGAAGTTCGAGCTCTGCGACTATCGCGACGTCACCGGCCAGTTCGACCGGATCGTCTCGATCGGCATGTTCGAGCATCTCGGCACCGCCTTCTTCCAGGCTTTCTTCGGCAAGGTGCGCGAGCTCCTGATCCCCGAGGGCGTGGCGCTGGTCCACACGATGGGCCGCATGGGCAAGCCCGGCACCACCGACAAGTTCATGCAGAAATACATCTTCCCCGGCGGCTACCTCCCCGCGCTCTCCGAGATCGTGACGGCGAGCGAGAAGGAGCGGCTGATCATGGCCGACTGCGAGGCGCTCCGCCTCCACTACGTCTACACGCTGCGCGCCTGGTACGAGACGTTCAAGTCGAAGCACGACGAGATCGTGCGGATGTACGACGAGCGCTTCTACCGCCTCTACCTCTTCTACCTCGCCGGCTCGATGACGATGTTCACCGACGGGGCAATGATCGTCTACCAGCTTCAATATCTGCGCAGCCGCTATGCGACTCCGATCATGCGCGACTATATGCTGGAGGACGAGAAGAGGCTTAGAGCCGCCGGCTGACGGCCGATCGACCCATTCAAGCGACCAGAAAGCGGGACTGAAAACCAATGTGGCTCCTCGACAAACTGCTGCGCAAGATCGTCCAGAAGGGCGAGCTCATCGTCATCGACCATGACGGCAAGGAGTATCGCTACGGCGACGGCCGGCCGGCGCCGCACGGCCCGGTCCGGGTCCGATTCACCGACAAGGGCGCCGCGAACCACATCATCAAGGATCCGCGGGTCGGCGCCGGCGAGGTGTTCATGGACGGGCGGATGGTCATCGAGCAGGGCGACCTTCGCGACCTCGTCCTTCTCATCCGCTACAACGCACCGGTCGAGCGTCAGGGCGACCTGAAGCCGAGGGGGCCGGTGCGCAAGGCGATCGGCCGGATCGCCGGCCGCCTCGACCAGATCAATTGGAAGACCCGCTCGCGCCACAATGCCGAGCATACCTACAACCTCACCCGGCGCCTCTTCGAGCTGTTCCTCGACGAGGATCGGCAGTACACGATGGCTTATTATCGCGACCTGTCGAACAGCCTCGAGAAGGCGCAGCTCGACAAGAAGGCGCACATCGCCTCAAAAATGTATCTGAAGCCGGGGATGAAGGTGCTCGACATCGGCTGCGGCTGGGGCGGCTTCGCGCTCTATCTGCACCGCATGTACGGCGTCGAGGTTCTCGGCGTGGCGCTGGCCCCCGATCAGATCGAGTTCTCGAACGAGCGCGCCCGCGAGGCCGGCGTGGCGGACAAGGTCAAGTTCGAGCTGCTGGACTATCGCGACATCGAGGGGCAGTTCGACCGGATCAGCAATGTCGGCCTGATCGAGCATCTCGGAACGCCGCATTATCCCGGCTTCTACCAGCATATGCGCCGTCTTCTGAAGGACGACGGGGTCATGGTCTCGCACTGCTGCGGACGGATGGGCGAGCCGGGCGTCACCGACAAATGGACGAGGAAATACATCTTCCCGGGCGGCTACATCCCGGCGCTCTCGGAGCTGGTCACCCAGGCGGAGAAACAGCGGCTGATCGTCACCGACGTCGAGGCGATGCGCTACCATTACGCGCCGACCCTCGCGGAATGGTACAACCGCACCGTCATGAACAAGGACGAGATCATCTCGCTCTACGACGAGCGTTTCTACCGCATGTGGCTCTTCTACCTCGCCGGCGCCGAGGCGGCGTTCCGCTACGGCGGCATGGTCAATTGGCAGATCCAGTACGTGAAGCGCCGCGACGCAATCCCGATGACGCGCGACTATATGTACGAGGAATCGGCGCGGCTGCGGGAGATGGAAGAACCCCCGCAATGGCACCTCGCCGCGGAATGAGCCGCGCATAGAAAGGGCCGGAGCGCATCGACGCCCCGGCCCTCTACGGTTCCTTGGTCAATCTCAGCCCCGGCGGCGTTCCATCATGCGGGCGCGCATGCTGGCGCGCGCGGCCTGGCGCTCGTCCGGGGTGATCGTTCCGTCGCGATTGGCGTCGACACGGTCGAAGCGCTGCAGGGCCGCCGCGTTCGCCTCGGCGAGCGAGACCCGGCCGTCATGGTCGGCATCGATCATCTGGAAGGCGCGGCCGCGGAAATTGGCCATGGCCCCGCCGCCGAACTGTGCGCCGCCATAGCGTCCGGCGCGGGCGCGAGGCGCCTGCGGCCGGACCGCGGCGAACTCGGCGCGACTGATATTGCCGTCATGATTGGCGTCGAGCCGGTCGAACGCCCTGGCGCGGCGCTCGCCGCGCGCGGCCTCCGCGCGGGCGCGGATCTCGTCCGGGGTGACGAAACCGTCGCGATTGGCGTCGGCCTTGGCGAAGCGGGTCTGGACTCGGGCCTGGACGGCCGCGCGCGTCATCGGCTCGGCGGCCGGTCGGGGCGCCGGGCCCTGGGGCTGAGCGAGCGCGGGCAGCGCAGCGGCGAGCGCGACGAGCGCGGCGCCGGCGAGAGCGGTCTTCTTCATGGCGATACTCCTGGTTTCACGGCGGGGAGACTACTCCCCTTGCGCTTCGGCGGCTAGCGCGGCGTGCCTGCATCTTCGTTGAAGGGCGCCAGCCGGTAATGGTCGACCGTCAGCGGCGCATAGCTGTCCTCCGACTCCCCGGGCCTGCCGAGCGCCTCGGGCAGCGCGCCGCCGGGATCGAACAGGGCCGGGAAGCGGCTGACCACCCAGACGCCCACGACGCCGCGCCGGCGCGCGTCGGCGACGAGCCGCGCGGCGTCGGCTTCGGTCATGCCGGGCACGGCGCGCGTCCCGGAATAGCGCGGGCCGGGATGAGCCGGCGCCGGGAATTCAGCCGGCACGCCGCGCGCCGGCAGGCTGGGCGCCGCATAACGCAGCGGCAGAGCAATCTCGTTCGGGAGCAGCCACACTTCCTCGCCCGGCCTCAAACGGGCGGATAGCGAGGCGCCGAGTTGGTCCCATTTCTCCTCCGCCGGGCGCGTCGCGAGAGCGGCCGAGGTCAGGCCTAGGACCATGGCCACAGCGAAGGTCGCCGCGCCGCGCTCTCGCGGCGAGCGGAAGCGGGCGAGACCGGCTGCGGCGAGGAGCAGGAGCGGCACGGCCGACGGCGCCAGCGTCCGCGGCAGGAAGACCGGCGAGACGATAGCCGAGAGCGCGACCTCCATCGCCGCGGGCGCGAGGGCCGCGCTGACCAGGAGGAGGAGAGGGCCGCGCTCCGGCCCACGGCGGGCCATGGCGGCGATGCCGAGGGCCGCGAACAGGAGCACGAGCAGAGCGCCCATGCCCGGACCGGCGAGTCCAAGCCCTAAGCCCTGAGGCACCTCATTGGGCACGAACCGAAGCCAGCCTGCAGTCCATTCGCGGCGCTGCTCGATTATGCCGAGAAGCACCGGGATCCACACCAGCGCTGCGGCCAGATGAGCGAGCGCGAAGCCGCGAAGCTCCGAGCGCAACCGCCCTTCGGCGGCCAAAGCCAGCAGCAGGCCGAGGCCGAGCGCGCCTGCGAACAGGAAGCCGAGATTGTGCAGCCAGAGGACGAGCGCCAGAGCGCCGGCATAAGCCGTCCACCAGCGCCAGCCGCCGGTCCGGACAATGCGCAGCGCGCAGCCTAGCGCCAGGGTGAAAGCGAGAGCGAGGAGCGCGTAGGGCCGCGCCTGCTGGCCGGCGATGACCAGGGCGGGAGAAAGGGCGGCCAGGCCGCCGGCCGCCACGCGAAACGGGCGGCTCCTGCGCAGGCTAGGGACCTGCGCCGCGCACAGCATCGCGGCGCCGGCCGTCGCCACGCCGGCGACCACCGAGAGAAGCCGCATGCCGGCCGGCGTGTGCGGCGCTACGCTCAGCCAGAGCTTCAGCAGCGAATAATAGAAAGGCGGATGGGTATCGAAGTGCGCGGTGCTGTCGACGAGCGCGTGCCAGTCCTTCTCGGCGAGCCACCGGCTCCAGCTCTCGTCGAGCCAGAGCGGCCAGTCGGCGATCGGCCAGGCGCGAAGCGCCGCGGCGGCGAGCAGGATCAGGGGCAAAGCCGCCAGCGCGGCGGCGCGCCGGATCGGCTTCATGCCGGCTTCGTCTGCCCGGGCCAGAGCCTCAGCGCGGCGCCGAGCTGAAAGGCGATCAGCGGCGGCGAGACCGGATAGCCGAAGAAATTGGTGTAGAGGATGATCATCGGCACCAAAGCGGCCCCCAGAGCGGCGAAGCTGTAGCCCGCTCCCGCTTCGTCGTCGAGCGCCCGGCGGAAGAGCAGCAGCGCGCCCAGCCCGGCCGCGGTCATGTCGTAGGAGAAAGCGTAAGGGAGGACGAGGAAGGTGGCGGCCGCGGTGGCGAGCCCGGCCTCGCGGCTGTCCCTGGGAAGCTTCCAGAGGAGGAGGCTGAGCGCCGTCAGGCCGACGACGATCTGGACAACCGTTCCGGCCGCCACCGAGACGCCAAGCAGCGCGAGCGACGGCAGGACGGTCGGCATCATCGTGATGAAGAAGCTGTCCGTGTCGTCGACCATCGCCGCCTGAAGCCGAGTGGTTTCGGTGAGATAGGTCACCCACAGGTCGGTGCCGAAGACTGCAGCGGACACGCCGACGAGCAGGATTACCGTGGCGGCAGCGGCGGCGATGGCCTTCCACTCTCGGCGGCGGAGGAGAACGAACGGCGCGAGCACCGCCAGATGCGGCTTTACGACCATCAGGCCGATGAGCATGCCGGCCAGCACGGGACGCCGCGGCAGATGGTGCCAGCCGGCGAGCCACAGCGCCCCGATCAGGAAGCCGTAATGGCCTGCCCAGAGGTTGATCAGCGAGGCGGGGGCCGCGACCGCCATCCAGAGCGGCAGGCCGGCATTCTTCATGTAGGGCCGCGCGGCGGCGGCGAAGAGCGCTCCGGTGCCGCCGAGCCAGGCGAGCAGAGCGACCGGATAGGGCAGGAGCGCGAAGAACCAGGCGTAGAGCAGGGTGACGGGCGGGTAGGAATAATTGTGATATTTCATCCCGCTCTCGAACAATTCGAGCTGGTAGGCGCGATAGGCCTCGACGTCGTAGAGGATGTCGAGCCGCCCCTTCAGCGTGAGAGAGCCCGACGTCCAGACGTTGGCGAAGTCCCTTCCCCACTGGCAGACGTCGGCGATCGAACGGTCGCCGTGCCAGCGGGTGAACATCAGGTCGCGAAACAGGATGAGGAAGGCGATCGTGCCGACGAGGATCCACATCGCCTGCCAGGGGCCGACGGTCGGTCGAGCGGTCGCGACGGGTGTGATGGGTGCGTAAGCCGTCACGCCGCGAGCCTTTCGGCGGCGATCGGCTCGGCGATCACGGCGAGCGAGACGCCGAACGGCAGGCTGAAGCGGCTGAGGACGTGGCGCTCGGCGGCGAAGATCTCGCGCAACGCATCATTGACGGCCGGAGGGGGCAACGCGTCGTTCCCACCCTCTCGCCCCGTCAGTCTGGCCCAGGCCCGGGCCGCGGCGACGAGCGGGAAGAGCAGGCTGTTGAAATAGGTGAGGTGCAGGGTGCGGAAACCGCTCTCGGCAAGCACGCGGCGCAGCAAGGCGGCCGTGTAGCGGCGCTGGTGGTGATGCGCGACGTCGTGGCCGCTCCACAGCCACGGCATGGCCGGAACGGTGACGAGCAGCCGCCCGCTTGGCTTCAGCTTGCGCGACAGCTCGGCGAGGGCGCCGCGGTCGTCGGGGATATGCTCCAGTACGTCGAACAGGGTGACGAGGTCGTAGGCGCCGTCATCGATCTCGGCCCCGCCGGGCAGGGTCCCGCCCCGGATCGCGACGCCGCTGCGCCGCGCGGCGAAGGCGCGTGCTTCCGCGTCGGGCTCGATCGCCTCGACGGAGCCGAAAGTCTTGAGCAAAGCCAGGTTGGAGCCGGTGCCGCAGCCGACCTCCAGGACGCGCGCGTCGGGCGCCGGGTGGATGCGCTCGGCGATCATCGCCTCGATGATGCGTCGGCGGGCGACGAACCACCAGTGGCGGCCGTCCACCTCGGCCATATTGTCGTAGACCTGGCGCTCCATCAGCCGTCGAGCCCGATGCGGCTGCGCACGACGTAGAGGGGGCGCCGCTTCGTCTCGACGAGGATGCGGCCGACATATTCGCCGAGGACACCGAGCGAGATGAGTTGCAGCCCGCCGAAGAAGAGCAGGGTCACCATGAGCGAGGAATAGCCTGGGACGTCGACGCCCCAGATCGCCGTGCGCAAGATCAGGAAGCCGGCGTAGCCGAGGCCGAAGAGCGCGACGGCGACGCCGACATAGCTCCAGATCCGCAGAGGCGCGGTCGAGGCCGAGGTGATGCCGTCGATCGCCAGCGTCCAGAGCTTCCAGTAATTGAACTTGCTTCGCCCTGTCTTGCGCTCCTCGCGGCAATAGCCGACCGCAGCGCTCTTGAAGCCGGCCCAGGCGAACAGGCCCTTCATGAAGCGGTTGCGCTCGGGCATCGCGCGGATAACCTCGACCACCGCGCGGTCGAGCAGGCGGAAATCGCCGGCATGCTCGGGAATCTTGTCCGACGAGAGGCGGTTGTGGGCGCGGTAATAGAGATCGGCGGTGAGGCGCTTGGGCAGGCTGTCGCTGGCCCGGTCGAGGCGGACTCCGTAGACGACTTCATAGCCCTCGCGCCATTTTGCCACCATCTCGGGCAGCACCTCCGGCGGGTCCTGGAGGTCGACGTCCATCGGCACGACCGCGTCGCCCGAGGCGTGGTCGAGGCCGGCGGAAAGCGCGGCCTCCTTGCCGAAATTGCGGGAGAGCGAGAGAGCGCGCACGCGGGGCTCGCGGCGATTTGAAAGACTTATCGCGGCCAACGTGGCGTCGCGGCTGCCGTCGTCGACGAAGAGGATTTCCCATTTCCGCCCGACGATCCCGTCCAGGATCGGGGCGACCCGGGCGACGAAGGGGCCGATCGCCTCCTCCTCGTCCTTCACCGGCACGAGGATGGTAAGGGCGACGTCCTCGCGCGCCGGCGCGGGGGAGGCGCGCAGGCGGGTAAGGTCGACCTCCTCCTCTTCGCCGGTCCACGGTCTCTGCCCGCTGAAGTCCATCCGCCGCTCCTCTCGGCAAGAGGGCTAGGGAAGGAAGGTTAACGAAGATTTACCATGAACCTGTTCCGGTCGCTTCCGGCGCGGACAAGATAGCGGTTGAATTTCGCCGCCGGAGGAAGGAGGCATTCACCCCGGTTCGACACTCGGGGCATCATGACCTCCACGCCCGCCGAAAGAGAGAGCGCCAGCGCCGAGCAGCCGCGCGCCTGGTGGGAGCATCCCTGGATCGTGCTCGCGAGCATCCTGGCCTGCGCCGTCCCGCTCCTCTGGCCAGAAATCCCGCCGCTGGTCGACCTGCCCGGGCACATGGGCCGCTACCACGTCCAGATGCACATGGACGACGCCCCTGTGCTCGCCGCTTATTACGATTTTCGCTGGGCTCTGATCGGCAATCTGGGAGTCGATCTGCTCGTCGTGCCCGTCGCCTGGCTGATCGGGCTCGAGCCGGCGGTGAAGCTGATCGTCATCGCCATACCGGTGCTGACCGCGGCGGGCTTTCTGTGGATCGCGAAGGAAGTGCACCGGCGCATCCCGCCCTTCGCTTATTTCGCCCTCCCCTTCGCTTATTCCTATCCGTTCATGTTCGGCTTCGTGAACTTCGCGCTCTCGATGGCGCTCGCCTTTCTCGGCTTCGCCTTCTGGCTGCGGCTGGCACGGCTCGGACGCCTAAGGCTTCGCGCCGTCCTCTTCGTTCCGGTCTCGATCCTCGTCTGGGTCTGCCACGCCTTCGGCTGGGGGACCCTCGGCGTCATGGCCTTCTCCGCCGAGCTGGTCCGGCAGGTCGACCTGAAGCGGCCCTTGTGGAAGGCGCTGCCCAACACGGCGATCCAGTGCCTCTCACTCGCTCCGCCCGTCCTCCTCATGCTGCTGTGGCGAAGCGGCGACCAGGCCGGCGGCTTCACCGGGGTCTGGTTCAATTGGACGCTTAAGCTGAACTGGGTGCTGATGGCGCTGCGCGACCGCTGGTATTGGTGGGACGAAGGCTCGCTGGCGCTGATCGGCCTCGTGCTGCTCGTGCCGCTCTTCCTCTTTCGCCGCGTCGAATATTCGCGCAACCTCGCGGCCTCGGCCCTCTTCCTCGCGCTCGCCTTCATCTGCCTGCCCCGCATCGTCTTCGGCTCCAATTACGCCGACATGCGCCTCGCGCCGTTCGCGATGGCCGTCGCGGTCATCGCGATCCGCTACCGCCCGCAATGGACCGGACGCGCCGGCGGGATGATCGCCGCCGCGGGTCTGCTCTTCGCCGGAGCGCGCGTCGCGGCGACCACCGTGAGCTTCGCCCGCTACGACAAGGAGTACGACCGCGAACTCGCCGCCGTCCCCTACGTCCCCGAAGGGGCCCGCCTGATCAGCTTCGTCGGCGTCAAATGCCGCAAGGGCTGGGCGATGACGCGGCTCGAGCACCTCCCCGCCATCGCGCTGGTGCGGCGGAACGCCTTCGCGAACGACCAATGGTCGATGAGCGGCGCGCAATTGCTGACCGCGCGCTATCCGGACGACGGCTGGTTCTCGCGCGATCCCTCGCAGCAGGTGCTCGCGCAGAAATGCCGCGGCGAACGCTGGCTGACGCTCGAGGAATCGCTCCGTGCCTTCCCTCGCGACCGGTTCGACTATGTCTGGCTGATCCGGCCGCCGCCTTATTCGCCTCAAGCCGCGAGCGGTCTCGAGCCGGTCTGGCGCAGCGGCACCAGCCTGCTGTATCGGGTCGCGGACCGGCGCCCGCCGCCGCCCGCTGCCGACCAGGACCCGCGATGAGCCCCCCTGCCCTTTCCGTCGTCGTCCCCTGCTACAACGAGGAAGCGTGCCTGGCGGAGCTTCACGCCCGGATCGGCGCGGCGGCGCGAAGCTGCGTCGGCGAGGATTACGAGATCGTCCTCGTCAACGACGGCTCGCGCGACGGCAGCTGGGCGAAGATGCAGGAGCTGGCGGCGCGCGACCCGCGGCTCGTCGCGATCAACCTGTCGCGCAACCACGGCCACCAGCTCGCGCTCACAGCGGGGCTCGACCTCTGCTCTGGCGAGCGGGTGCTGATCATCGACGCCGACCTTCAGGACCCCCCGGAGCTGTTGCCGGCGATGCTCGTCGAGATGGACGAGCAGGGCGCCGACGTCGTCTACGCGGTGCGGCGCGCCCGCGCCGGCGAGACGGCGTTCAAGCTGGCCACCGCGAAGCTCTTCTACCGCGCCTTGTCGCGGCTCGCCGAGATCGAGATACCGCGCGATACCGGCGACTTCCGGCTGATGAGCCGGCGCGCGCTCGACGCTCTGCTGAGCCTTCCCGAGCAGGCGCGCTTCATCCGCGGCATGGTCGCCTGGGTCGGCTTCCGGCAGGTGCCGATCGTCTACGACCGCGCCGAGCGGCACGCCGGCGAGACCAAATATCCGCTGTCGAAGATGGTCCGCTTCGCGCTCGACGCGGTGACGGGCTTCTCGACGGCGCCGCTCAGGATGGCCAGCCATGTCGGCCTGTGGCTTGTCGCCGCCTCGGTCCTGCTCCTCGCTTATATCGCCGTCGGCTTCTTCACCGGCAGCGCGATCCAGGGGTGGACGTCGCTGATGCTGGTCGTCGTCGTGCTCGGCGCGGTGCAGATGTTCGTGCTCGGCATGATCGGCGAATATATCGGCCGCCTCTACGTCGAAGCGAAGCGCCGGCCGCTCTACATCGTGTCCGACGTCGCCGGGCGCGCCGGCGGACGGGCGACGCTCGGCCACGTCGCGCAAGACGCGAAGGATCAGCCCGCCGAGACGATCGCGACAAGCGAGACGCCGGGCGGCAACGGTACCCGCCCGACCGCGTAGCGCTCCAGGCCGAAGACCGCCTCGAACAACCGATTGACCGGCCCGGGGGGCAGCTTGTCGCCGCTTTCCTTGCTCCCGGCGAGCCGCGCCGCGACGCGCGAGGCGGCGGCGAGCGGGAAAAGCAGGCTGTTGAACCAGCTCAGCAGCTCGATCTTCAGTCCCGCTTCGCCGATCACCCTCCGCAGCGTCCGCCGGGTGTAGCGGCGCTTGTGGTGGTTGACCTCGTCATGCGCGCTCCACATCCAGGGGTGCGCCGGCACGGTGATCAGGATTCGACCGCCCGGCTTCAGCTTCCTCGCGATGCTGGTCAGCGCCGCTCGATCGGCGTCGACATGTTCGAGGACGTCGAGGATCGCGACGAGGTCGTAGGCGCCGTCCGCGATTCCGGTCAGCTCCGGCAGCGGGGCGGACAGCACGTCGCGGCCGAGACGCTTCGACGCTACCGCCCGGGCCTCCGCGTCTATTTCGATCGCGTCAACCTTGCCGAAGCGGCGCAGCATGAGGAGATTGTGGCCCGTTCCGCAGCCGATCTCGAGGATACGCGCGTCGGCCGGAAGCCGGATCCTTCGCGCGATCAGGTCCGCCAGGATCTCCCGCCGCGCACGGTACCACCAGTGCCGGCTGTCGAGCTGGGCCATCCGGTCGTAGACCACGCGCTCCATCAGCCGAACACCCAGCGCCGGTTGAGCGTGAAGGTGACGAGCGGGGTGAAGAAGATGATCGGAGGCACCGGCCACCAGGTCGGGCCGTGCAGGTGCCGCACGAGGAACCAGACGAAGAACTGGTTCAATAGGAAGCCCAACGTATTGACCGTGAAGAAGCGCAATGTCCGCACCGCCTGGCGGTCGCGGGCGCCGTAGCCACGGAAGCTGAAGCGGCTGTGGAGCAGGTAGCCGAGGCCGGTGACCGCGAGATAGTTCAGCGTCAGCGACAGCATCGGCTCGACGCCGAGGAAGGTCGCCACGACCCAATAGCCGCTGGCGACGAGGATCGTGAGGAACCCCCCGGTCAGCCCGAAGCGGACCATCTGCGCGACCAGCGCGCCGTGTCGGTCGATGAGGTTCATTGGCTCGGGATGGTCGCGCTTGCCCTTTGGCTTCGAGCGACTAATGCCGGACGCTAGGGATGGGAAGGGGCGAGGAGAGCGCATTGGAGCGGCTGGAGACGCGCTGGCGCTGGGGCGTCCTCCTCTTCTGGCTCGGCACCTGCATCTATCTGGTCTTCGAGCGCTGGGCCTCGATCGACGCTTTCGCCCTCGGCGACACCGACGACAATATGCGGATGATGCAGGTCCGCGATCTCATCGCCGGGCAGGACTGGTTCGATCTTCGCCAATACAAGCTCAATCCGCCCTATGGGGCCGATATCCACTGGTCGCGCCTGGTCGACCTGCCGATAGCGGGTATCAAGCTCGCCCTCGCGCCGCTGATCGGCGGAGCGCCGGCGGAGCGGGCGGCCGTGGCGGCGGCGCCGCTGCTTCCTATGGCGGTGGCAATGACCGCTCTCGCGGTGACGGCCCGGCGGATGATCGCGCCGCTCGCCTGGCTGCCGGCCCTCGCCCTGCTCGTCTGCGGCCATTCGGTGCGCGGCATGTGGTCGCCGCTCAGGATCGACCATCATGGCTGGCAGCTGGCCCTTCTCGCCGCCGCCGTCGCCGGCCTCACCGATCCGAAGCGGGCGCGGGGCGGCGCGATCCTCGGCGTCGCGACGGCCCTTTCGCTCGTCATCGGGCTCGAGATGCTGCTCTACCTCGCTTTGCTGGGCGCGATCACGGCGCTGCTCTGGCTCCGCGACCAGGCCGAGGGCCGGCGCCTCGCCACCTACGGCGCCTCGCTCGCCGGGGGCTGCGCGCTCGGCTTCCTGCTCTTCGC
>DATAIU010000037.1:0-49854 GCA_036262495.1 Allosphingosinicella sp. | reverse complement strand
ATACAGCGTGATTATGTAATAAGCGATGAATTTCTCGGATGCCCAAAAGATCGAACCACTGCCATTAAAAATTGCTCGATTTCTCCCTCGGGAACCTATTCATCAAGTTATTGCACATATATCCCGAAGCTGCGAGAGGTGGTCAGGCTAGCATTCCGCGAGGACAGAGTTGCTTCTCTTAGGTTGAATGCAGCTGAGCATCACTGTCATTGGGATCAACCCTATTTAATCATAGGGACGCAGCCAAATGCCTAAGATCGAAGTCGACTCCATTGAGATTCAAATCCTGCATGGGACGACTTTGCTGCAGGCGTGCGAGCTGGTGGGGAAGGTGCCGTTATGGGGCTAGTTTACGCGGATATCGAGTTGCTCAATCCCCGGCAACCGGAGCGCAGGCCGCTTCCGCAGCGCGCCCTCGTCGATACGGGTTCGACTTATCTCGTCATACCGGAACATGCGGCGATCCAGCTCGGTCTTGAAGAGCTGGAAACTCGGGAGATCACTCTTGCCGACGGTGCCAAAGTGGCAAAGCCCTATGTCGGGCCGGTCGAGATTCGGGCTTTTGGGCGGCGTGCCTTCGTCGGCGCGATCGTGGCTGGCGATGAAACGCTCTTCGGCGCAATTCCGATGGAAGACATGGATTTGATGGTGCATCCCAAGACCTTGGCAGTTGGTCCTAATCCGCTCAGTCCCAACATACCCACAGGCAAAGCGAAGACCCTCCGGGCGACCGAGGGGGACGACTATGCCTAAGATCGAAGCCGACGGTATCGTAATCCGCCTGGTCGAGGGCAATGCCGAGATCCACGAGATCGACACGCTCTGGGACGTCACCAAGCAGGTCGAGGGCCACACCATCTGCGCGCTCGGCGACGCCGCCGCCTGGCCGATCCAGGGCCTGATCCGCCATTTCCGCCCCGAGCTGGAGCGGCGGATCGCCGAGCGGCGGGCACGGATTTTGGAGGCGGCGGAATGAGCCGGGCTTCTTTGATGGCGGCGGCGATTGCCGCCTTCGGCCTCGCTTTCCCGGGCCCGGCGGGAGCGCGCAAGGGCCCGCCCCCGGAGCAGGTGAAAGCCTGGGGCGCCTGCGCTGCGCTGAAGAATGCCGACGAAGTGGCCTGGCTTTACATTCTCGAGACGAACCAGTCCCGGCTCCAGGGCCCGCTGTTCTACGGCGCCGGCGCCCACGCGATCTTCCTGGCCGCGCGTGAATGCGTCCCCGAAGGGACCGCATTCGACAACAAGCTGATCAAACCGTTTACGGCGGCGGCGATAGCGGCGTGGGGCAAGGACCGCGCCAGGCATTCGCAGGCCCGGGCCGCGGACGCCTGGGCGGATTGCATGGCCGACAAGCATCCCGAAAAGGCGGGGGCGTACCTGTTCGCACGGGATGTCGCTTTCGGCGGCGGGCCGAAGGTCGTTGTCCAGGGCGTCGACGCGCTCGAGGCGGTCTTCGCTCCGACCGCGGACTGCGACGGCATCAAGCCGGCATCGGTCTTGTCGCTGCCTTGGATCGACCTCTACGCCCGCTTCAACTACCGGATCAGGATCCAGCCGCGGATGACCAATGCGGTTACGGTTCCGCCGAAGGGGAGCGCATGATGCCGCTGTCCAACCTCGTCATTTCCGCCGCTCTTGCGGCCGCCGGGCCCGCCGCCCAGACGCCCGGATTGCCCGCCTGGGCCGTCAAGCCGCCGCCCAAGCTGCCGGCGGAGATGCACCTGACGCTCGAGCGCTTTCGCTATTTCGTCGATTGCGTCGCGACTTCGGAGTGGGGGGATTCGAAGGCGCTGTTCGACACGCCGATCGGCTCCGCCGCCGAATCAGCCATGCTGAACAAGATCACCGGAGGCGTGAACGGCTCGACTTGCACCTATGCGTGGCAGATGCGCATGACGTCGATGATCCTGCGCGGCGGCATCGCCGAGGCGCGCTATCGCTACGCTTATGCCCGGAAAGGCGCGCCGCCAGCCGTGCCCGCCGAGCCGGCTCCGGTTGCCGCCGGAGCGAGCTTCACCTGGGTCGCCTTCAACAAGGAGAGCACCCCCCAGCGCCTCTACGCCTTCGCCAATTGTCTCGCCGAACGGGAGACGGGCGGCGTCCACGCCGTACTGACGACGCGCTGGGGCTCGAAGGAGGAACGCGTCGCCTATCAGGGGCTCAGCCGGCGCTTCGGAACCTGCCTTGCGCCGGGACAGACGCTGCGCGCGAACAGCCTGACCTTGCGGCCGTGGCTCGGCGAAGCGCTCTATCAATATTCCCGAAGGCTGAAGCCCGATGCCTAGGCCCTCCGAGCGCTCGTCCTACCCGCACATCGCCGCCCTCGCCTGCCTCGGGGTAACGGCGCCCGCGGCAGCCCAGCTGGCCCCCGGCATCTCCGGTTCGTCGAGCGTCGAATATATGAATTCCGCCGAGACGTGGCGGGTAGTGCGGGGCTTCGGCGCCTGCTTCGCCAAGGAGAATCCGCGGGCGGGCTTCGCGCTGATCGCGACCGAGCCCGACACGAAGGAGGAGGCGCAGGTCTTCAAGAAGCTCGTTGGCGGCCCGAACCAAGCCTGCCTGACGGACACGTCGCTGCGCCTGCCCGTCGCTTTCTTCCGCGGCTCGATCGCGGAGGCGCTCTACAAGAAGGGCACGCCCGTCCCTGCCGAGCTGATCCAGACTCCTCCCGCATCCGGCGCCGCCGTCCGTACGCTCGGCCAGGCGGCGCTCTGCTTCGTCGCCGCCCATCGGGCGGAGGCGAGCGGCCTGCTGATCCAGACCCTGCCCGGCAGCAAGAAGGAGCTGGCCGCTCTCCAGGCCATGTCGGAAGGCTTTTTCCAGTGCCTGCCGGTGCTCGCACGCAATCGCGGCTTCAACGCGACCCAGATCCGCTACCGGCTCGCCGAGGCCCTGCTGCGCACGCCTGTCCAGTCCCCTCGACCAGGGGAGCCCACGCCATGAGCCGTGGCGCGACATGGCGAGCGATGGTGTGCGGGGCGGCTCTGTCGCTGTTTGCGTCAGGCTGGCCGGCGCACGCGAAGGCGGGCGACCATGCGCGCCAGAAGGCCAGCGAGCTCGCTTTCCGCGCCCTCGACAGCGCATTCGCCTGCATGATGCACCGCAATCCCGGCCGGGTGCGGGCCTATATGGGGACGGTCCCCGGTTCCAACCGCGAGCAGGTCATCGGATCCTACCTCTATCATCAATTGGGCGATTGTCTGAGCAAGGCCAGTGCCGTGGGGATCAGCGGCGTCATCGGCCGCGGCATTGCGGCGGAGCGACTTCTCGCGGTGGATTTTCCCACTTCGCCGCCGCCTTCCCCACCGGTCGAGCCAGGTGAGTTCGGGCCGATCGCCGGGCCGATGCAGGTCGATGGCGGCATCGCCAGCGCCTACGCTTTCGCGCGCTGCATCGTCATCGCCGATCCGGCAGGCGTGCGGGGCCTCACCGGCACGGCGCGCGGCTCGGCCGCGGAGGCGAGGGTGTTACGGGCCATGCGGCCCCGATTCCCGCCCTGCGTGGCCAGGGGGGCCACCCTCAAGACGGATCGCTGGACGATCCGTCCTTTCCTGGCCGAGGCGCTGTACCAGGTCTATCGATCGCGCGCCGGTGCAGGCGCCGCCAGGGTTCGGTCATGAAAATGCTTGGAAAGCACCCTCTGTCGAAGAAATGCGTAGCGGCACTGTTACTCGCTGCGGTGACGCTTGCCGCTCCGGCCGACGCCCGGTCGCGTCGGGCGGCCGCCTCTTCGGCGGTCGACATCGCGACCGTCCACGTCTTCGCCGACTGCGTGACAGGAAAATATCCCGCGGCCGTCCGCAAGCTGCTGGCGCTCGACTATCGCAAGAAGGAATATTCGAACGCCCTCCACAGGCTGTTGGACGCTAGCAACAGCTGCACTCCCTTCGCCTGGGGGCGGCTGCGTTCGTCCAACCTGCTTCTGGTCGGGGCATTTGCTGAGCAGATGCTCCCAAAGACACTGGCCGGCGTTCCCCTCGCTGACAGGATCGCCTACGACCCCTCGAAGCCCCCGGTAGCGGCGCGCGACGACGGGGAATATCTGGGACTGTGCCTCGCTCGGACGATGCCGGCTGAAACGGCGGCGCTCCTGGCGACGAGGCCGGTGAGTTGGGATGAGGGGTCCGCGGCGGACGCTCTGACGCCGGGAATGGGGCCGTGCCTGCGTTCGGGCGCGCGGGCCCGCGTCAACATGGCCGGGCTTCGTGCGCTTCTCGCGCTCGCCGCCTACCGGCTCGTCAGTCAGGCGGGGAGCTGAGCCCATGCCGAAGGTCAAAGTGGACGGAGTGGATATCGAGGTCCCGCAGGGCGCGACCGTGCTCCAGGCCTGCGAGCTGGCGGGGAAGGAGATTCCGCGTTTCTGCTACCACGAGCGGCTGTCGATCGCCGGCAATTGCCGGATGTGCCTGGTCGAGGTGAAGCCGGGGCCGCCCAAGCCGCAGGCGAGCTGCGCTCTGCCGACCAGCGACGGCCAGGAAATCTTCACGATGACGCCGCTGGTCAAGAAGGCCCGCGAGGGGGTGATGGAGTTCCTGCTCATCAACCACCCGCTCGACTGCCCGATCTGCGACCAGGGGGGCGAATGCGACCTCCAGGACCAGGCCATGGCCTATGGCCGAGGCCATAGCCGCTTCGCCGAGAACAAGCGGGCGGTGACCGAGAAATATATGGGCCCGGTCGTCAAGACGATCATGACGCGCTGCATCCAGTGCACGCGCTGTGTCCGATTCGCCGAGGAAGTTGCCGGCGTCGAGGAGATCGGCGCTATCGGCCGCGGCGAGAATATGGAGATCACCTCCTATCTCGAGGGCGCGGTCACCTCGGAACTCTCCGGCAACGTCGTCGATCTCTGCCCGGTCGGGGCGCTGGTCTCAAAGCCCTACAGCTTCGAGGCCCGGCCCTGGGAGCTGCGCAAGGTGCCCGGCATCGACGTCATGGACGCGGTCGGCACCAACATCCGCATCGATCATCGTTTCCGCGAGGTTATGCGGGCGCTCCCCCGTTTGAACGAAGACGTCAACGAGGAGTGGGCGCACGACAAGACGCGGCATTGCGTGGACGGCCTCCTGCGCAACCGCCTCGACCGGCCCTGGGTGCGGCGCGGGGGCAAGCTTCGGCCCGCGACCTGGGCGGAGGCGTTTGAGGTCATCGCAGGGCAACTGAAAGGCGCGGGAGCCGATGAGGTCGCAGGTATCGCGGGCGATCTGCAGGATGTCGAATCCATCTTCGCCCTGAAGAAGCTACTCCAAGCTTTTGGATCGAGCCTGCACGAGTGCCGGCAGGACGGCGCCCGGTTCGACGTCTCCACGCCCGCCGCATATCGCTTCAACTCGACGATCGCGGGCATCGAGACGGCAGCCGCGATCCTCCTCGTCGGCACGAACCCGCGCTGGGAAGCGCCGCTCGTCAACACGCGTATCCGGAAGGCGGTGAAGCGCGGCGCCAAGGTGTTCCGCATCGGCGCGCCCCTGGACCTCACCTATCCGGTCACTGAGCTCGGTGCCGACCTCGGCACGCTCGGCAAGCTGCCGAAGGACGTGAGCGAGGCCTTCGCCGGCAAGGAGAGCGCCGCCGTCATCGTCGGCATGGGCGCCTTGGCCCTGCCAGGTTCCTACGAAGCCGCCCGCGCCGCCGCGACGGCGCTCGGAGCGACTTTCAACCTGCTCCACACGGCCGCCTCGCGGGTCGGCGCCCTCGACCTCGGCTTCACGAGCAACGGCGGCATCGAGGGGATTCGGGCGCGGGCCGGCAGCCTCAAAGCCTTGTTCCTGCTGAGCGCCGACGAGATGGATGCCGAAGCCTTCGCCAACAGCTTCACCGTCTATGTCGGCACCCACGGCGATCGCGGCGTCCGCAATGCGGACGTCATTCTCCCTTCGGCCGCCTACACCGAGAAGCACGGCACCTACGTCAACCTCGAAGGCCGCGTGCAGGTTTCGGAATTCGGCGTCCACCCGCCCGGCGAGGCGCGCGAGGACTGGACGATCTTCCGCGCCCTCTCGGACGTGCTCGGCAAGACGCTCGCGTTCGACAGCCTCTCCGAGCTGCGCGCCGCCATCGCGGCCGAGGTCCCCAGGCTCGGCGCTCTCGGGCTGACGGCCGTCGATCCGCTGCCCGCCTTTACCGGCGCGGCGCCGTCCGTCTCGGGCGAGATCGTCTATCCGATCGACGATTTCTACCTAACCAACCCGATCGCGCGCTCGTCGCCGACTTTGCAGCGCTGCTCGGCCGAGATCCTCCACGGCCAGACCTTCCAGGAGGCGGCGGAATGAGCCTCTCCCGTCGCCCCAGCGAAGGCTGGGGCCCCAGCGTGGCCCGGCCACCGGTACCCTTCACCCCACGGGATCCCAGCCTTCGCTGGGATGACGGGGATTGCCAATGACCGCCTGGTTCCAGTCGAGCTGGCTCGGCTACGGCGGGGGCTGGGTCGTGGCGACGCTGATCCTCGTCCTGATGATCGCTTTGCCGCTGATGCTGGCCGTGGCGATGGTCATCTATGCCGATCGCAAGATCTGGGCGGCGATGGCGCTGAGGCGCGGCCCCAACGTGGTCGGGCCGCTCGGGCTCCTCCAGAGTTTCGCCGACGGGTTGAAGGTCTTCCTCAAGGAGACGATCATCCCCTCCGGCGCGAACCGGGGCCTGTTCATCATCGCCCCGATCCTGACCTTCACGGTCGCTTTGGTCGGCTGGGCGGTGGTGCCGTTCGGGCCCGGCATGGTACTCGCCAACATCAATGTCGGCTTGCTCTACCTGCTCGCCATCTCCTCGATCGGGGTCTACGGCGTGATCATCGCGGGCTGGGCGTCCAACTCCAAATATCCTTTCTACTCGGCGCTCCGGGCCGCGGCGCAGATGGTGAGCTACGAGGTCTCGATCGGCTTCGTCCTGGTGCCGATCGTGATCTGGGCGGAGACGTTCAACCTCTCGGGCATCATCGAAGCCCAGCGCCATCACCTGTGGATCACCAACGGCTTCGGCTTCAACCCGCTCTTCTTCCCGCTGGCGGTAATATTCCTGATCTCGGCGATGGCCGAGACGGCGCGCGCCCCCTTCGACCTGACCGAGGCGGAGAGCGAGCTCGTCGCCGGCTACCAGACCGAATATTCGTCGATGAGCTTCGCGCTCTTCTGGCTCGGCGAGTATGGCAACGTGCTGCTGATGTGCGGCATGAACGCCGTGCTCTTCTGGGGCGGCTGGCTGCCGCCGATCGACTGGGCGCCGCTCTACGCCATCCCAGGGATCTTCTGGTTCCTCCTGAAGATGATGTTCTTCTTCTTCGTCTTCTCCTGGGTAAGGGCGACGGTGCCGCGCTTCCGCTACGATCAGCTGATGCGCCTCGGCTGGAAGATTTTCCTCCCCATCTCCCTCATCTGGGTGGCCCTCGTCTCGGGCTATCTGATGCAGGCCCGCTACGGAGCCTTTTGGTGATCGCGCACTGGATCAAGTCGTTCTTCCTGTGGGAGTTCGTGAAGGCGCACTGGCTGACGCTGAAATATTTCTTCAAGCCCAAGGCGACGATCAACTATCCGTTCGAGAAGAACCCGATCAGCCCGCGCTTCCGCGGCGAGCACGCTTTGCGCCGCTACCCGAACGGCGAGGAACGCTGCATCGCCTGCAAGCTGTGCGAGGCGGTCTGCCCCGCCCTCGCCATCACGATCGAGGCCGAGCCGCGCGAGGACGGCAGCCGGCGCACGACGCGCTACGACATCGACATGGTGAAGTGCATCTATTGCGGCCTTTGCCAGGAAGCGTGTCCCGTCGACGCGATCGTGGAGGGGCCGAACTTCGAGTTCGCCACCGAAAGCCGGGAGGAATTGCTCTACGACAAGGCCAAGCTCCTCGCCAACGGCGACAAATGGGAGCGCGCCCTCGCCGCCAACCTTGCCGCCGATGCCCCCTACCGATAATGGGCCGGGCCGTCTTCAGATGAATTTCCCTCGATTCACCTCCGTCGCCCCAGCGAAGGCTGGGGCCCCAGGACGAAAGGTCTCAGCGTATCTCGCTGGGACCCCGGCCTTCGCTGGGGTGACGGCATCGGAGATGCCGTCATGATCGAGGCCTTCGCCTTCTACCTGTTCGCCACGCTCGTAATCGCCAGCGGGGTGATGACGATCGCGTCGCGCAATCCCGTTCACAGCGTCCTCTGGCTCATCCTCGCCTTCTTCAATTCGGCGGGCTTGTTCCTGATCCTCGGCGCCGAGTTCATCGCGATGCTCCTCGTCATCGTCTATGTCGGCGCCGTCGCGGTGCTCTTCCTGTTCGTGGTGATGATGCTCGACGTCGACTTCGCGACGCTGAGGGCGGGGGTGGCGCGCTACTGGCCCTTCGGCATGGGCCTCGCCTTGATTCTCCTCGCCGAGATTTTCTTCGCCGTGACGGCCTGGAACATCGGCGCGCTCGGCACGGGCCCCCGCGGTGTGCCCTCCGATCCGAACCTCCCGAATATCGAGGCGCTCGGGCGCGTCCTCTACACGCGCTATCTCTACATCTTCGAAGGGGCGGGGCTGGTGCTGCTCGTCGCGATGATCGGCGCGATCGTGCTCACCCACCGGACGCGGAGCGACCGTCGCCCGCAGCGCGCCTCCGACCAGAACCGCCGCCGCCCGCAGGATGCGGTCGTCAACATGAACCCGGGCGTCGGCGAGGGGATGAAGCTGTGAGCCATTCCCGTCATGCCAGCGCAGGCTGGCATCCCAGCGAGAAATCCCACTGGGGCCCCAGCCTTCGCTGGGGCGACGGCGGAGGGCGGCTATCATGATCGGCCTGGGTCACTATCTCGCGGTCAGCGCGGTGCTGTTCGTGCTCGGCGTGTTCGGGATCTTCCTCAACCGCAAGAACGTCATCGTCATCCTCATGGCGATCGAGCTGATCCTGTTGAGCGTCAACATCAACCTGGTCGCCTTCTCCGCCTACCTCCACGACATGGTCGGGCAGGTCTTCGCAATGTTCGTCCTCACCGTCGCGGCGGGCGAGGCGGCGATCGGCCTTGCCATCCTCGTCATCTACTTCCGCGGCCGCGGCACGATCGCCGTCGACGACATCAACCAGATGAAGGGGTGAGGGGGATGGACGCACCCGTCGTCCCAGCGAAGGCTGGGACCCCAGGACGCGAAGTCTCCGCGGCTAGTCCCCCCGGGGCCCCGGCCTGCGCCGGGGCGACGGGCCTATGAGCGTCCAACTCATCGTCTTCCTGCCGCTGCTCGCGGCGATCGTGGCGGGGCTCGGCAACCGGCTGCTCGGCAATTTCGCCGCGAAGCTGGTCACCACCGGCGCCCTCTTCGCCGCGATGGCGCTCGCCTGGCCCATCTTCCTCGGCTTCGTGGCAGGGACCGAGCACAGCCAGCTTCATCCCGTCCTCTCCTGGATCCACTCCGGAAACCTCAACGTCGACTGGGCGCTGAGGGTCGACGCGCTGACCTCGGTGATGCTGGTCGTGGTGACGACCGTCTCGGCGCTCGTCCACCTCTACTCATGGGGCTACATGGCGGCGGATCCGAGCCAGCCGCGCTTCTTCGCCTATCTGTCGCTCTTCACCTTCGCGATGCTGATGCTGGTGACGGCGGACAATCTCGTCCAGATGTTCTTCGGCTGGGAGGGGGTCGGCCTCGCTTCCTACCTGCTGATCGGATTCTGGTACCACAAGCCCTCGGCCAATGCTGCCGCGCTCAAGGCCTTCATCGTCAACCGCGTCGGCGATTTCGGCTTCTCGCTCGGCATATTCGCGACGTTCCTGGTGTTCGGCACGGTGTCGATCCCGGCGATCCTGGAGGCCGCTCCCGGAATGGCGGGCTCGACGATCGGCTTCCTCGGCCAGCGCTTCGATACGATGACGCTCATCTGCATCCTGCTCTTCATCGGCGCGATGGGGAAATCGGCGCAGCTCGGCCTCCACACCTGGCTGCCCGACGCGATGGAGGGCCCGACGCCGGTCTCGGCCCTGATTCACGCGGCGACGATGGTCACGGCGGGCGTTTTCATGGTCTGCCGCCTCTCGCCCATGTTCGAGACCAGCGCGACAGCGCTGACCTTCGTCACCGCGGTCGGCGCTGCGACCGCCATCTTCGCTGCGACGGTCGGCACGGTGCAGAACGACATCAAGCGGGTAATCGCCTATTCGACCTGCTCCCAGCTCGGCTATATGTTCTTTGCCGCCGGCGTCGGCGCCTATGGCGCGGCGATGTTCCACCTTTTCACCCACGCTTTTTTCAAGGCCCTGCTGTTCCTGGGCGCCGGCTCGGTGATCCACGCCATGCACCACGAGCAGGACATGCGCTTCTACGGCGCGCTCCGGAAGGAAATCCCGATCACCTTCTGGGCGATGCTGCTCGGCACCCTGGCCATCACCGGAGTCGGCATCATCCAGATCGGCAGCTTGGCCGGCTTCGGCTTGGCCGGTTTCTATTCGAAGGACGCGATCATCGAGAGCGCCTTCGCGAGCGGCACGGGCGTGGGCGGCTTCGCCTTCGTCATCGGCATCGTCGCGGCCCTGCTGACCAGCTTCTATTCCTGGCGGCTCCTGTTCCTTACCTTCTTCGGGAAGCCGCGCTGGGCGGCCTCCGAACATATCCAGCACGCCCTCCACGACGCGCGCGGCCATCATGACGATCCGGCGGCCGAGGATGCCGGCCACGACGCCCGGCCGCACGAAGCCTCCGCGCATGAAGTGCCGACCGGCACCGGCGGCTACGGTCCTCACGAAAGCCCCTGGACCATGCTCGTGCCGCTCGGCCTCCTGTCGATCGGCGCGGTCTTCGCCGGCCTCCTCTTCCACGCGCCCTTCATCGAGGCCGAGGAAGGCGCCCGCTTCTGGGCGGGCAGCATCGCGTTCGACGAGCATCTCGCCCACGCCATCCACAATCTCGAGATCGTGCCGTTGTGGGTGAAGCTTCTGCCCGGGACGGTGATGATCGTCGGCTTCCTGATCGCGCTCCAGGCCTACATCAGAAATACGACCATCCCGGCCCGCTTCACCGCGCAATGGGGCGTCCTCTACAAATTCCTCTACAACAAATGGTATTTCGACGAGATATACGACGTCGTCTTCGTCCGGCCCTCGCTGGCGATCGGCCGCTTCTTCTGGAAGCGCGGCGATGAAAAGACGATCGACCGCTTCGGGCCTGACGGCGCGGCGGCCCTCGTTGCCGGCGGCAACCGCCTGACCGCGCGGCTCCAGTCCGGCTATCTCTACACCTATGCGCTGGTCATGCTGCTGGGCCTCGCCGCGGCGGCGACCTGGGCGATGTCGCGATGACCGTAGTCGTGAATCAATCCGTCATCCCGGCGAAGGCCGGGATCCCAGGACGAGAAGTCGCTTCGTCGCGAGCTTCCCCCGAGACCCCGGCCTTCGCCGGGGTGACGGTGATTTGATGAACGGCCTTCCCATCCTCTCGCTGATGCTGACGGTGCCGTTGATCGGCGCGCTCGCCTGCCTGTTCTCGGGCCCGCACGGGGCGCGCTGGATCGCCCTTCTCGCGACGCTCGTCGACCTTGCGCTCGGCGCGGCGCTCTGGGCGGGCTACGACCTCGCCGGCGCCCAATGGCAGTTCGTCGAGGGGCCGCTCTCGCTCGGCATCTTCTCCTGGGCGCTCGGCATCGACGGCATCGCCTTGATGCTGATTATGCTTTCGGTCTTCCTGATGCCGATCTGCATCCTCGCCAGCTGGCGCTCGATCGAGCGGCGCGTGCCCGAATATATGGCCGCCTTCCTGCTGATGGAGACGATGATGCTCGGCGTCTTCATGGCGCAGGACATCTTCCTCTTCTACGTCTTCTTCGAGGCCGGCCTCATCCCGATGTTCCTGATCATCGGCATCTGGGGCGGCGCCGAGCGCATCTACGCCAGCTACAAATTCTTCCTCTACACCCTGCTCGGCTCGGTGCTGATGCTGGTCGCGATGCTGTGGATGGTGAACGAGGCCGGCACGACCTCGATCCCCGCGCTCCTCGTCCACGATTTTCCGAAGGAAGCGCAGACCTGGCTGTGGCTCGCCTTCTTCGCCTCGTTCGCGGTCAAGATGCCGATGTGGCCCGTCCATACCTGGCTGCCGGACGCGCACGTCCAGGCGCCGACGGCGGGCTCGGTGATCCTCGCCGGCGTGCTGCTGAAGCTCGGCGGCTACGGCTTCGTCCGCTTTTCGCTGCCGATGTTCCCCGAGGCGTCGGCCGAGCTCGTCTGGGTGATCTTCGGCCTCAGCCTGGTGGCGATCGTCTACACCTCGCTCGTCGCTTTGGTGCAGCGCGACATGAAGAAGCTGATCGCTTATTCGTCGGTTGCGCACATGGCCTTCGTCACGATCGGCATCTTCGCCTTCAACCGTCAGGGCCTCGAAGGCGCGCTGATCGTGATGCTGAGCCACGGCCTGGTCTCGGGCGCGCTCTTCCTCTGCGTCGGAGTGGTCTACGACCGCCTCCACACCCGCGAGATCGACCGGTACGGCGGCCTCGCCAACAACATGCCGGCCTATGCGCTCCTCTTCATGCTGTTCACGATGGCGTCGGTGGGCCTCCCGGGCACGGGCGGCTTCGTCGGCGAGTTCCTCGCGCTTGTCGGAGCTTACGAGGCGTCGAGCCTCGTCGCCTTCGTCGCGACGACGGGAATCATCCTCGGCGCCGCCTACATGCTCTACCTCTATTGGCGGGTCGCTTATGGGACGAGCCGCAATGCCGACGCGGCGGCGATGCCGGACCTCGACCGCCGCGAGCTGCTCGGGCTCGTTCCGATCGCGGCCGCGGTGCTGTGGATGGGGGTCTATCCCGAAAGCTTCCTCGCGCCGATGCGCCGCGACGTGGGCACCCTGCTGGCGCGGGTCGAGCGGGCGCGGCCCCCGAGCGACTCCCGACTTGCCCGCTCTTCGGCGCCGAGGCCCGTCGTGGCCGAAGAGGGCCACCATCGATGACCCGCTCGCTCCTCCTCACCCTTCCCGAGATCGTCCTGACGGTCGCCGCCCTGGTTCTGATGATGGCGGCCGCCTGGGGCGGGGACCGCAGCGCCCGGCTGCTGACCTGGCTCGCGGTCGCCGCGCTGGCCGGCGCCGCCTTCGCGCTGCCGGGGATCGGCGACGCGGGCGGCTTCGCCTTCGACGGGCTCTTCGCCGGCGACAGCTTCGCCGCGCTGTCGAAGATACTGGTCTACGCCGCGGCCGCCGTGTCGCTCGTCGCGGCCGCCGGCTGGTTCGGCCGCGACGGCGACTATCGCGCCGAATATCCGGTGCTGATCCTGCTCTCCTGCGTCGGCATGGGGATGATGGTCTCGGCCACCGACCTGCTCACCCTCTACGTCGGCCTCGAGCTGCAGAGCCTGTCCGCCTACGTTCTCGCCTCCTTCCAGCGCCGCGACAACCGCTCGGCCGAAGCGGGGCTCAAATATTTCGTCCTCGGCGCTCTAGCCTCGGGCATCCTCCTCTACGGCGTCTCATTGCTCTACGGCTTCACCGGCTCGACCCAGTTCGACGCGATCCGTATCGGCCTCGGCCGCGACGGGGTCTCAACCGGAGAGCTGTTCGGCCTGGTCTTCGTCATGGCTGGCATCGCCTTCAAGGTCTCCGCGGTGCCGTTCCACATGTGGACGCCCGACGTCTACGAAGGCGCGCCGACCCCGGTCACGGCCTTCTTCGCTTCTGCCCCGAAGGTGGCCGCGATGGCCCTGCTGGCGCGCCTCTCCATCTCGGCCTTCGGAGCCGCGACGTTCGAGTGGCGCCAGATCGTGATCTTCATGGCCTTGGCCTCGACCGTCCTCGGCGGCGTCGCCGCGATCGGCCAGCCCAACATCAAGCGCCTGCTCGCCTACAGCTCGATCAACAATGTCGGCTTCGCACTGATCGGTCTCGCCGCAGGGACGAAGGACGGCATCGCCTCTGTGCTGTTCTACATGGCCGTCTATGTCGTGATGACCTTGGGCACCTTCCTCGTGGTCCTCCGCATGCGCGACGCGGAGGGGAGGGCGGTCGAAGGCATCGCGTCCCTTTCCGGCCTGTCGAAGACGCGGCCCATGCTGGCGCTGGCGATGATGCTGTTCATGTTCAGCCTCGCGGGTATCCCGCCGCTGATGGGCTTCTGGCCGAAGCTGTTCGTCTTCAACGCGGCGGTGAAGGCGGATCTCACGTGGCTCGCCATGGTCGGAATCGCGACGTCCGTGATCAGCGCTTATTATTACCTCAAGATCATCAAGATCATGTATTTCGACGAGGCCGCCCCCGCCTACGGCCCCACCCGCGACCTGGCCCAGACCATTCTGATCGGGGCCGCGGCGCTCTTCGTCTCGCCGCTCGGCTATCTGCTCATCGCTCCGCTCGATCTCGTCACCCGCAACGCCGCGGCGGCCCTGTTCTGACTTGCCCGCGGCCGTAACCCACCTCCTCCTTCTCCTCGCCCTCGTTGGGGGCGCACCGGCGTCGGCCGAGGTGCCGCTCGCCCAGCGCATCGAGGCGCAGCTGCAGCAGGCGGTTCCCGGCGCGCGCTTCGGCCTCGTCGTGGCCACCGAGGACAGCAAGGAGATCCTCGCCATCGCGCCGGAGCAGCGCTTCGTCCCGGCCTCCAACACCAAGCTGTTCACGACGGCCGTTGCCTTTGCCGCACTCTCCGGGCTCGAGGCGCCCGATGCGGAGGGCGGCGCGGCCGTGCGCCTGGACGGCCGGGACGTCGTGCTCGAAGGCCGTGGCGACGCGCGGCTGTCGAGCGCGGCGGACTGCCGCACCGATTGCCTCGCGGAGCTCGCCGACGCGGTCGCTGCGCGGACGCGCTCGGTCCGCAACGTCGTCGGCGACGACAGCCTGTTCCCCGACGAGCGCTGGAGCCCAGGGATGAGCTGGAACAACATCCCGACACCCTCCGGAACAGGCGCGTCCGCGCTCACGGTCGACGACAACGAGCTGGTCCTGACCGTCACGCCGCGACGGGTCGGAGAGACGCCAACGATCGACGGGTTTGCCTATTTCACGATCGAAAATCGCGCGATCACCGTGGCGTCGGGCGAAACCACGCTCGACTTCCAGCGCATGCCGGGCAGTCGCGCTGTCCGGGTGACGGGCACGATCGCCGCAGGCTCGAAGAAGCATGAGTTGCGCCTGGGCATCGACGATCCCGCCCACTACGCCGCATGGAGGCTCAAGGGCTTGCTGGAGGCGCGAGGCTTGCGGGTCACAGGCGAGGTCCAGGTTCGTCACCGGCCGCTTTCCGGATTCGATGACCCGTCCAGGCGCGGGACCGTCGCCGCGCGGCTCCCGCAGCGGCCCGCGTCGCTGGCCCGCCTGATCCCGCCTCCGTTGGCGGAGGACATCGCGGCGATCAACAAGGTGAGCCAGAACCTCCACTCGGACCTGCTGCTTCGACGCGTGGGTCTTCGCATCGGCACCGGCTCGATAGCCGACGGTATCGCTTTCGTGACCAGCATGCTGGCCAAAGCGGGGCTGGCCCGCGCGCATTTCGATTTCGCGGATGGCTCGGGCATGTCGACCTACAACCGCGTCGCACCGCGCGGCGTCGTGCGGTTCCTGGGCTGGACGCAAGCCCAAGCCTGGGGCGCGGCATGGCGTGCGACGCTCCCCATCGCGGGCGTGGACGGAACCCTCGACGACCGCTTCAAGGGCACGCCTCTCGAGGGCCGACTCTTCGCCAAAACGGGCACGCTAAACGCCACCTCCGCCCTCTCCGGTTTCCTGGTCGCGAAGAGCGGGCGGACGCTGATCTTCTCCGCCTTCGCCAACGACGTTCCCGCCGGCATGTCGGCCGTGCCGGCGCTCGACGCCGCTCTGATCCGCATCGCCGCGGAGAATTAACGGGAAAGCGCAAATTTGGCTTGAGCTTAGGGCGCGCGGCTGAGACAAGTGCGTCGGGGAAAAGCGGACGCTCGCGTGGCGCGCCGTCCAACCAACGGGGGGAATATCATGCTCGCTTCGACGTCGCTGAGGTCGATCCTCATTTCCGGCACCGCTTTTGCGTCGCTCGCCTGCGGTCTGGCCTCACCGAGCTGGGCGCAGACCCAGGACCCGGAGGAGACGACCAAGCCGGCCGCCACGCCGACAGGGGCGCAGACCCCCCCGACCCCCGCCGACGAGACCTCGGACGAGGACGAAGGCGAAGCGATCGTCGTCACCGGTTCGCGCATCAAGCAGAACCCGAACAACAGCGCTCTGCCGCTGCAGATCATCACCAACGACGAAGTTCAGAGGAACGGCATCAGCAGCCCCGAGCAACTGCTCATGCACCTGACGACGAACGGGACCGGACCCGACAATCTCGCTTCCAACGCGGACGTCGTCACCGGCGCCCAGCGCGGCACCAACGGACTTTCCTCGGCGAACCTGCGCGGCCAGGGCAATGCGGCGACGCTCGTCCTCCTGAACGGTCGTCGCGTCGCGGCCCACGGCCTCTCCGGCTCGGCGGTCGACGTCAATCAGATACCTTTCTCGGTGATCGACCGGGTCGAGGTGCTGAAGGACGGCGCCTCGGCCATCTACGGCACCGACGCCGTCGGCGGCGTCATCAACTTCATCACCCGCAAGGACTATCAGGGCGTCGGCCTGCAGGGCTTCACCGACGTCACGGAGGCGGGCGGCGGCAACATCTACCGGGTCTCGGCGACCGCCGGCTACGGCGATCTCAAGACCCAGGGCTTCAACATCATGGGCGCCGTCTCCTACAGCTGGAACCGGCTCCTGCGCGGCAACCAGCGCGATTTCGTCAACGGCAACCAGCCGAATCGCGGCCTCTCGATCGACACGCGCGGGACGCCGATCGCGACCGTCTTCAACATCGGCGCGAACACGCGCCCCGGCAGCCTTACCGCGGGCGGCACCCTGACCCAGGGCCTGACTCTGACCGCGCCTAACGGCGGCAACGCCGCCGCGGGCGGCATCAACTTCCTCGATCTGCCCGGTGGCGCCGGCTGCGAGACGATGGACGGTGGCATGGCCTATGACTGGGAGCTGTGGCTGTCGCCGAACAATTATTATGCCTGCGCCTGGGACACGGGCCGGGCGGCGGTGATCCAGCAGCCGATCCAGACGCTCACTTATTACGGCCGCGGCGTCGTCGACATCGCCAGCAGCCACCAGGCTTTCATCGAGGTGACGGGCTCCAAGGCGGATTCCGCCAAGAGCTTCTCGAACCCACAGCTTTCGGCGAACACCACCAACCTGCCGATCGCCTATCCGCTGAACGCCAATACGGCGGCCACCTACAATGCCGTTTTCAGCGCGATAAAGGCGGCCTTCCCCAACGCCGCGCAGCAGGCGGCGTTGCAGGCCAATTACGGCAAGCCGATCGCCTATCGCTGGCGCTGCATCCCCTGCGGCGTGCGCGAATATGAGACGACCGCGAAGACCTTGCGGGTCGCGGCCGGCCTGGAGGGCCCGCTATGGGCGGGATGGGATTACCGCACCGGCGTCTCCTACGCGAAGAGCGAGGTCTCCTCGCTGCTCGGCTCCGGCTATTATTATCGCGGCACGCTCGCCAACGGCGATCCCGATCCGCTCGCCCCGCAGGCGCCCGGAAGCAACGGCAACCAGCGTGGCCTCGTCGGAGTGCTGAACAGCGGCCTTATCAATCCGTTCAGCCTCACTCAGACCGATGCTGGCCGCGCGGCGCTCGCGGCGGTCTCGGCTGAGGGAACCACGCTCTATGGCGGCCGCTACGAGGTCAAGCAGGTGGACGCCTCGGCGACGGGCCCGCTCTTCCCGATCTTCGGGCGCGACGTCCAGCTCGCCGTCGGCGTCGACTATCGGCGCGAGACCTACGAGTTCAACGGCTCGGCCGCCGCCGCGGCGGGTCAGCCCGTGATCTTCCTGGCGGCTTTCGACAACGTCAATGCGCTCACTCCGAAGACTCGCAACGTCAAGGCCGCCTACGCCGAGATGCTGGTGCCGATCCTCGACAATCTCGACATCACCGGCGCGATCCGGGTCGACGATTATACCGGCTTCGGACGGACGACGAACCCGAAGCTCTCGGTCAAATATCGTCCGTTCCGCCAGCTGCTGTTCCGGGGTTCGTACAACACCAGCTTCCGGGTGCCGAGCTTCAACCAGATCTTCAACGGGATCACCGAATCGCCTTATTCGGGCAGCGATTTGGCGG
The DNA here is from genome assembly GCA_036262495.1 of Allosphingosinicella sp. Classification (GTDB taxonomy): domain Bacteria; phylum Pseudomonadota; class Alphaproteobacteria; order Sphingomonadales; family Sphingomonadaceae; genus Allosphingosinicella. The sequence continues at coordinate 31,782 of DATAIU010000037.1, read as the reverse complement.
ACCCGGTGAAATGCCCGGGCGGAGTGCCGACGAGTGCCTTCGGGAGCGGCCAGCCCTGCGCCCAGATCCGGCCGAACATCTGGACCGGCGGCAACCCCAATCTCGGGCCGGAGACGGCGAAGCAGTTCAACCTGGGCGTCGTCGTCATGCCTGCGCCGCGCTTCAGCGCCTCGCTCGACTGGTGGTCGATCGCGGTCGACAACACGATCGCCGAACTGACCCTTAAGCAGCTGATCGCCAACGCGAGCCTGTTCCCGGACCGCTTCATCCGCGACGGGGCGAACGAGATCGTCACGATCGACCAGCGCTGGATCAACGCGGGCGCGCGGCGCACCCAGGGCCTCGAGGTCGCGCTTCGCGGCGGCGTCGACGCCCTAGGCGGCCAGATCCTCGCCGGTCTCGACGGCACCTACCTGCTCAGGAAGAAGGAGAAGCTGACCGAGACATCGCCATACACGCCCAGCCTGATCGGCGTCTTTACCTTCTCCGGCGATCTCGGCCTGCGCTGGAAGCACAACGCCTTCATCAGCTACACGAACCGCAACGTCACGGCGACATTCACTCAGATTTTCCGGAACGGTTACAAGAATTTCGCGATCTCAAGCGTCGCCCTCACCCGGCCGGACTTCAACCCCCGGGTCAGCGATTACATCATCTACAATTTCTCGCTGGCGTATAGCGGCCTCGCGCCGAACTTCCGGATCGTCGGGGGCGTCAAGAACATCTTTGATCGCGACCCGCCCTTCGCCATCACCTATGACGGCAATACCGGCGCGGGCAGCTCGTGGGAGCCGCGTGTCGCGGACCCGCGCGGCCGCTCGTTCACCGTCGGCGCGGAAGTGAAGTTCTGACCGGCGGTGAGGCCGGCTCGATACGAAGCGTCCCGGAAACGGGATCGACCAACGAAGATCTCGCCGCGCTCGCCCGCGGCGGGGTCCCCGAAGGCCTATGGCTCCGGGCCGGACGCCAGACGGGGGGAAGGGGGCGGCAAGGGCGCGCCTGGCAGTCGCCCGAGGGCAATCTCCATGCCAGCACCCTCGTACGCCTGAGGGGCTCCGACCCGCCCGCAGCCACCCTGGCCCTCGTCGCCGGGATCGCACTCCACGAGGCCGCCTCCGCTTTCGCGCCGGCGGCCGCTCTCCTGGTCAAATGGCCGAACGACCTGGTCGCGGATGGCGCCAAGCTCGGCGGCATCCTGCTCGAACGCGAGGGCGATGCCGTGATCGCCGGCTTCGGGGTCAATCTCGCCCGTCATCCCGAATCCCTGGATCGTCCCGCGACGAGCCTGGCCGCTCTGACCGGCTCGGCGCCGGAGGTGATCGAATTCGCCGACGAGCTCGCCGCGTCATTCGCGCGCTGGGTCGAGCGCTGGCGGAGCGAAGGCGTCGGGCCGGTCCGCGGCGCCTGGCTTGCTGCCGCACATCCGCTTGGAACGCCCCTCGCCACCACCGAGGGGGAAGGGCTGTTCGACGGCCTGGACGAGAACGGCAGCCTGAGGCTGCGCTTGGCGGACGGCTCCCACCGTGTCATTCACGCCGGCGACGTCTTCCTGATCTGAGGGACCATGCTGCTCGCCGTCGACGCCGGGAACACCAACATCGTCTTCGCTCTGCTCGAGGACGGGGTGATCCGCGCGCGCTGGCGGATCGCGACCGACCCGCGCCGGACCGCCGATCAATATGCCGTCTGGCTGCACCAGCTGATCGAGCTCGAAGGGCTGGCGCGCGACGTCGTCGACGCCGTGATCATCGCCACCGTCGTGCCGCGCGCCACCCACAATCTGGAGGTGCTAGCCGCCAAATATTTCAAGGTCGAGCCGCTGATCGCCGGGCAGGGGACGGTGCCCTGGGGGATCGATCTCGACGTCGCGGAACCGGCCAGCGTCGGGGCCGACCGCGTGCTGAACGCGATCGCGGCGCACGCCCTCCACGAGGGCGATCTCGTGGTCATCGACTTTGGGACCGCCACGACCTTCGACGTGGTCGATTACTCGGGCGCCTACAAGGGCGGGATCATCGCGCCCGGGATCAACCTCTCGCTCGACGCTCTCGTCACTGCCGCCGCCAAGCTGCCGCGGATCGCGATCGAGGCCCCGACCGGCAACCTCTCGGTGATAGGCCGGACGACCGAGGACCAGATGCATATCGGCATCTATTGGGGCTATGTCGCGATGATCGAGGGCCTGCTCGTCCGGATGAAGGCCGAGATCGGCCGGCCCGTCAGCGTCATCGCCACCGGCGGCCTGGCCACCTTGTTCGACCAGCACAGCGCCATGTTCGACGTGATCGAGCCCGATCTTACCCTCCAGGGCCTCGCCCTGTTGTATGAGCGGCGGAAAAGCGCCACCTAGCCGCTACACCCCGGGCTCCACCCGGCGAAAGAGACTTATGAAACCCGGCAAAGAACTCCTCTTCCTGGCCCTGGGCGGCTCGGGCGAGATCGGCATGAACGTCAACCTCTACGGGTGCGACGGCAAATGGATCATGGTTGATCTCGGCATGACCTTCGCCGATCCCGGCTATCCGGGCGTCGAGCTCGTCCTGCCCGATCTCAGCTTCATCGAGGAGCGGCGCGACGATCTCCTCGCGATCGTCCTCACTCACGGCCACGAGGACCATATCGGCGCGATCCCCTATCTCGCCGCCGACCTCGACGTGCCGCTCTACGCCACGCCCTTCACCGCGGGCCTGATCGCGGAGAAGCTCCAGGAAGAGGGGCTGACGCGCGACGTCAAAGTCAACCTCATCGACATTGGCGGGACGGCCGAGATCGGCCCGTTCGGCATCCGCTTCGTGCCGCTCGCCCATTCTATCCCGGAAGGCAATGCGCTGCTGATCGACACGCCCTACGGCAAGATCTTCCACACCGGCGACTGGAAGCTCGACGAGTTTCCGCAGCTTGGCGACCCGGCCGACGCCGCAGCGCTCACGCGGGTCGGCGACGAGGGCATTCTCGCGCTCGTTTGCGATTCGACCAATGTCTTCCAGGAGGAAGCCTCCGGATCCGAGAACGAGGTCCGCGAGGGCCTCGATCGCGTCATCGGTGAAGCGGAGGGGAGGGTGCTCGTCACCACCTTCGCCTCCAACGCCGCGCGCCTCTCGACGCTGGGCAAGGTCGCGCAGGACACGGGGAGGCGGGTCTGCGTCGCCGGCCGGTCGCTCGACCGCATCCTGCGCGTCGCGAAGAGCGTGGGCTACCTCACGGATTTTCCCGAAACGGTCGACTTCGACACCGCGATGAACCTGCCCCGCCGCGACGTCATGATCATCGCCACCGGCGGCCAGGGCGAGGTTCGCGCGGCGCTGGCCCGAATCGCCTTCGCCCAGCACAAGCTCGCGCTGACGGAGGGCGACCTCGTCGTCTTCTCGTCGAAGCAGATCCCGGGAAACGAGATCGCGATCGGCCGGATCCAGAACGAGCTCGCCGGGCGCGGCATCAAGATGATCACCGACAGGCAGGCCAACGTCCACGTCTCCGGCCACCCGGGCCGGCCGGAGCTGGCCGCCATGTACGGCTGGATCCGGCCGGAGATCATCGTCCCTGTCCACGGCGAGATGCGCCACATGGCCGAACATGAGCGCTTCGCGCGCGGCCACGGCGTGCCCAAGGGAATTGTTCAGAAGAACGGTGACGTGGTCCGCCTCGCTCCCGACGGCCCGAAGAAGCTCGGCGAAGAAAGGGTAGGGCGGCTGATCCTCGACGGCGACGTCATCCTCGCCGCCGACGGCCCGACGATGAACGAGCGCCGCCGGATCAGCGTCAACGGGGTCATCTCCGTCGCGATCGCGCTCGACCATGGCGGCCGCGTGGTCGGCGATGTCGAGATCGGGCTGCAGGGCATTCCGGTCGAGGAGGACCGCGAGGCGTTCCTGGGCGAAGCCTGCGCTGCGGCCTCCGAGGCGGTCTCGAAAGGCGCCAAGGGCGAGGACAAGCTGCGCGAGGCGATCCGCCTCGCCGTCCGCCGCTGCGCGGCCGAATGGACCGGGAAGAAGCCGGTCGTGGACGTCCTCATCGTTCGGGTCTGAGCATGCACGGCCGTCATTGCGAGCGAAGCGAAGCAATCCAGCGGTCCGACGTTCGAAGCTGGATTGCTTCGTCGCTGCGCTCCTCGCAATGACGGCTGAATGAAGTTCCAGTCGATCCTGGCGATCTACGTGCTGTTCTGGACGATGAGCCTGTTCGTCGTCCTGCCCTTCGGGGTTCGCACGCCGGAGGAGGAGGGCGTCGAGTGCCCGCCCGGCCACGCGCCGAGCGCGCCGCACCGCTTCAGCGTCGCCCGCACGGCGCTCCGCGCCACAATCCTATCCGGGGTCGCCTTCGCGATCTTCTATGCCAATTACCTCTACGGTTGGGTGACGATCGACATGCTCGACTGGACGCGCTGAGCTAGCGCAGCCGCTCGATCGCCTGCGCCAAGGCGACGTAGAGCTTACCCATGTCGCTCGAGAGGATGGTGACTCCGAGCGGGGAGCCGTCGCGGTCCGCGAGAATGCGGCGCAGCATCGCTTCGAAATCGTGGATGTAGCGGTTGACCTGCTCGCGGAACTCCGGCTCCTCCTCGTAATGCCGGGCGATCTCGCGCGCCTCCGCGGTGTCGAGCAGGCGCACGGCGCGGCGCGTGAAGACGCCGCGGTCGCCCTTGAGATAGGCCGCCCAGGCGCTGTCGGTGACCTCGTTCGAGAGGATCTTGGTGACGTCTATCGCGGTCGAATTGAGCGATTCGATCAGCAGGGCGACGCGCCGCGAGAAATTCTCGCTTTCCTTCTCCTCGCGTTCGCCGCGGGCCTCGTCGATGCGGGTCTCGATGCTCGCCGCCGTCTCGCCGAGCGCGAGCATCTGGCGGGTGAGCCGTTCCGAGGCCTGGCGGGCGGTCTCGACGGCGCGTTCGGAGACCGCCGATAGCTCCGCCATCTGCCGCTCGACCGTTTCGGTCACGGCCTGCTCCAGCGCTTCGCGTGCCGCCTCGCCGAGCGATGCCGCGCTGGCGGGGATGGCCGCGGAAATGGCTTCGCGGGCGCGCTCGGAGGCTTGGCCGGCGGCTTCGCGGACGCGAAGGAGGGCGTCGATGAGCTCGGGCGCCGTATCCGCCGCGATCTTCTGCGCCGCTTCGCGGGCGGCCTCGGCAGCGGCGGAGAGGGCCTCGAGCTGCTCGCCGGCGCCGGCCGAGCCTTCCTCGATCCGGGCGAGCAGGGCGTCGAGCGCCTCGCGCTGGCGCGCAACGCTCGCCTCGGTCTCGCCGACCCGCGCGGCCGCGGCTTCGGCCGATTCCTGGACGGCTTCGACGATCGGCGAGATTGAGGCCGCGGCCTCGCGCGTGCGCTCGGCCTGCTCCTCGACGGCGCGCAGGCCGGCCGGCAGGTGGTCGCCGAGCTGGCTCGAGAGCGCCGCGAGCGCCTGCTCGAGCGTCCCCGCCGTCTCGATGAGCTCGCCCGCCTGGCGCTGGCCGCTGCCAAGCTCTTCGATCAGCGACGTCGTCGCCGCGCGCACCGTCGCCACCGACTTGCCCAGCCTTTCGCTGTGCGCGCCCCCGGTCCGGCCGAGCTGGTCGAACCAATTGTCGAGCTCGGCCAGCTCCTTGCCGAGCCCGGTGACGAGCGCATGGCTGGCGGCGTCCTGCGCCGAGAGCTGCGAAGCGAGCGCCTCGACCCGCTCGTTGAGGCCGTCGAGGCGCTGGGCGAGGTTGCGCGCGGCGTCCTCGCCGGCGCGATCCAAAGCGGCCCGGCTCTGCTCGATCGTGGCGAGCGTCGCCGTGCCCTGCGTCTCGAGGGCCGAACGCGCCGCCTCCACGGCTTCGGCGGCGCGGCTCATCGCCCCGTCCACCGCCGACGTCATCTTGGCCGAAGCCTCGTCCATGCTCGCGGCCGCGGCGGCGCTTCCCGTTTCGACGCGGGCGACATGCGCCGAGAGCCGCTGCGCGGCCCCGCCGAGCACTTCGTCCGCCTCGCGGCCGCGCGCGGCGAGCGACGCGAGCTGGGCTTCGAGCCCGCTGGCCTGTCCGTGCGCGTTGAGGCCGGCTTCCTTCATCGCCTCGGCGACCGCTCGCGCCTGCTGCTCAGCCATCGGAAGGTCGTGGAGCAGCACTCCGATATCGACCTTGGCCGCGGATGCCGCCGAATCGAGCGCCGCCGCCTTCTGGTCGAGCGTCGCCGTCTCCTTGGAGAGGTAGTAGGTGACCCGGCCGAGCCGGTCGGAAGCCTCGTCGCCCAGCGACATCAGTTTTTCCGCCTCGCCGCGCAGCCGGGCGTGATTGGCCTCGATCCGTGTCGCGACGATCTCGAGCACGCTCTCGAGGGCTCGGCTTTCAGCCGTCATCGACTCGACGGCGCGGGTGAAGCGCTCCGTCTCGCGCCGCGAGCTTCGCCCCGCGAGGAGCCAAAGCAGGGCGAGCAAAGCGAGCGGCCCACTCACCGTTGCCGTCCAGGCGACGATGTTGGCGAGGCTGGGCGCCGGCTTCGCCTGCCAGAGCCACGTCGCGACCGCGCCAATCCAGGCCACGGCAAGAAAAAGGAGCAAGGCGCCGAACAGGCGGATCGGCCAGGAGCGCGGCGCCTTGGTGGCGCCCGCGTCGGGTTCGGCCTCGACCGGGGTGTCGCCGTCCGTATCGATCGGCGGTCCCAGCCAGTCCGTTTCGGCCTCGCTGATGACGCCCGTCTCGGGCTCCGGCTGCGCTCGTTCTGCCCCCGTCATACGGTTTGTTTACCATCTTTCCGCGCCCGTGAAAGCTCGGAAGGATACGGGGCGTTAACGCGGCCTCGCTTAGGGCGGGCCATGGCCTACGATCCGGGAGCCCTCAACGCCTCGCTCGCCGCCGCCGTCGGCGCCGATCCCGAGCTGCTGGCCGAGCTTCGCGCCGCCTTCGTCGAGAGTGCGGCCCGCCAGGCGGACCTGATGCGCCGGGCCCGCTGTGACGCCAATTGGAACATCTCCGCGTCGCGGCTGAAAAGCGTTGCGGCGAGCTTCGGCGTGGTCGGCCTCGTCGCACTGGCGGACGAGGCGCTCACCGGAGCTCCGGGCGACCCCGTGGTGCTCCGAAAGATCGCCGCCGCGCTCGACGACTTCGCCGCTTAGGGCTTTGCCGCCGCGCCCTTGCGGCCTATCCCTCGCGGGATGGGAGGGACAGCTTGACGCTCGCGGCGCTCATCGCCGCCTATCACGAGGCCGACGATCCGGGCGGCGGCCTTCGCGCCACGCTCGGCATAGCCGGACGCACCCTGCTCGAACGCCAGGCGATGATCGCCTCAGGCGCCGGTGCGCAGCTGATCGTCATTGTCGTCGAGCGGGTCATGTCGTCGCTCGGCGCCGCGCTCGACCGGCTCCGGGCCGAAGGCCTCGAGGTCGTCCTCGCCAGGAATGCGGAAGAAGCGGCCGAAGCCGTCCACCCGACCGACCGTCTCCTCCTCATGGGGGACGGCGTCGTCACCCCGGAAGCTGCCGTCCGCCGCTTGCTGACCGCCGGGGGCCACGCCATCCTCACCGTCGCCGACGTCCGCGTCGACAACCGCTATGAACGGATCGACGCGCAGAGCCGCTGGGCCGGGCTCGCCCTGATCGACGGCCAGATGCTCAAGGACACGGCCGCGATGCTGAACGACTGGGACCTCCAGTCGACCCTGCTTCGCCGCGCCGTCCAGGCCGGCGCTCGCCAGATCGCCGTGCGCGGCGCGAACGAGGACGATCTGCCAGTGGCCGCCGAGGCCGCCGACGACTTGGCGGAACTCGAGGCTCAGATCCTCGCGGGGGCCCATGTGCGCCGTAAGGACTGGGTTTCGCGCTATCTGCTGAGCCCGGTCGAGCGCGCGGCGACGGCGGCCCTGATGCCCAGCGCGGTCACGCCGACCGCAATCGGCCTCGGCGCGGCGCTGCTGATGGTATTGGGCGCCCTCGCATTCACCCGCCACTGGCTCGGCTTCGGCCTGGCGCTCGTCCTGCTCGCCACCCCGCTCGAAGGGATAGGCGAGCGGCTCGCCTCGCTCCGCCTGCAGGGCGAGCGAGGGCCGAGCTGGTGGTCGTTCCTGCTACCGGCGCTCGCCGCGGGCGTCCTGGTTGCCCTGGCCTACGCCCTTGCCGGCACGCGCGGCTGGGGTTGCCTGGCGCTCGCCGGCACGATCATCGCCTTCGCGGTTGCCGGGCGGATAGAGGCGGCCGGCCGCGAGCCGCCGGGACTCGCCTGGCTGGCCGAGCCGAAGGGCATGGCCTGGCTGCTGCTCCCCTTCGCGGTGGTGAACCTTTGGGGCACGGGACTAACGGTCCTGGCAATCTATGCCGGTGCGAGCTTTTTCTGGGTGCAGCGCCACGTCCACGCTAGCGCTTCCGCGCCCTCTGAGGATTAGCGCCGCCTTAACCCTAAGCAGGCTATGGCCCGGTCATGTCCGAAGTGCGGTCGAACGGGGGTGAGCGGGACGGCGCGGCGCAGCTGCTCGCCGCCTCGCGCGCGCGCGTCTCGGCCGCGGCAACCGACCTCGCCTTGCCGGAGCGGCTTCGGCTAAGCGACCGTCAGCGCAGCGCGCTCGCGCATCTCGTCTCGCGGCTGATCGGCGATATCGAGGACGAGATACGCTCGGCGCTCCTCGCAAGCGTCACCGGTGCCCCCGTGCGGGCCGCTTTGTCGTCCGCGGCGGTCCCGATCGCCTTGCCGATTCTGGAGACATCCGGCCTGCTCTCGGACCCGGCGCTGATCGCCCTCCTCCTCCGTCGAGCGGAGGAGCATCGTCTTGCCCGCGGCAGGGACGGCGCGCTCCTGACCGAACTGTCGGGCGACCCGGAAGAAGCCGTATCCGCCGCGGCCATCTCCCTGATCGTCGCACAGAGCCGCCGCCTCGACGCATTCCAGGAACCTTTGGTCGGAAGCGTCGATCTTCCGGCCGAGCTGCTCCACATGATCGCCTGGACCGTCGCCGCCGCGATCCGCCGCTATCTCGTGCAGGTCCAGAACCTCCCGGGCTCGGACGCGGACGAGGCGGTGGCGGCCGCCGTTTCGCGCCTCCTCGCCGGTTGCGACGAAGGGGACGGCGTCGACGCGCAAGCGCTGCGTCTGGCCAGGCTCCTCGGAGTCCGCGCGCGGCTGGACGATGCGTTCGTCGCCCGCGCCGCCGAGGAGGGGGCCTTGCCCCTGTTCCTCGCCGCCCTCTCGCTCCGCGCTGAGATCGACTTCTCCGCGGCCTGGGAGATTCTGGCGGAGCCGTCGGGACGGGGCGCCGTAATCCTTCTGAAAGGCGCCGGCGTCATGCGCCAGCCGGCGGTTTCGGCCTTGCTCGCGCTCGCCGAACGGGAGGAGCCGGTTGCCGCTCAGCTCGACCTTTTCGACACGCTCTCCGACGATGAAGCGCGCCGTCTGGTGTCGCTGTGGCGCCGGGATCCGGCCTATCGCGGCGCGGTCGCCAGGCTCGCCGCGTGAGCGCGGAGGACGTCGTGACCGGCCGCGTCGACGGCGAGGGGCGCCTCGCCACCGCGCACGCGCGCCTCGCCGCCCTCCATCGCGCGGCGGGCGGCGAGGAGGGCGGACCCCTCGCCGTGCCTCAGATCGCTGCGCTCGCGCGTCTTGCCCGGCGTCTCGGCATCGTCATCTCCCGCGCCGCCGTGGCGGCTGAGGGTGAGGCCGATCTCGACCTCTGGGTCCGGGCCGAGCCCGCTTCGGGGGGCGATGTCCATCTTGCGATCACCGGCTGGACGCCGCGGCCGGCGCGGGGCCCCGCGCCCGCGCCCGATGCCGAGCGCCAGGCCGATTTCCTGCGCGCCGGCGCCGACTGGGTCTGGGAGACGGATGCCGGCCTGCGCCTGACCACGGTCTCGCCGGCCGCCGCCGCGGCGGCGGGCAAGACTCCCGGCCAGCTCGTCGGCCATCAGCTCACGCGTCTGTTCCGGCTCATCGAGGATGAGGAAGGCGAATTGCCGATCCTTGCGGCGCTGGCCGAGCCGCGTCGCTTTGACGGCCAGCTCGCGGAGCTGCGCGGCGGCCGCGGCGGCCGCTATTCGCTGGTCGGCATTCCGCTGATCGACGGCACCGGACGGTTCGCGGGCTTCCGCGGCTCCGCCTCGGCGACTGCGTTCGGCGTGCCCGCGCCGGCCCCCTCCGCCGCTGCGCCCGACCCGGGCGCGTTCGGCGAGCGGCTCGACAAGGCGCTGCGCGCACCTCTCGCCCAGATCATCGCCAGCGCCGAGACCATGGGGACGCAGGCGGAAGGGCCGCTCGGCTCCGATTATGCCGGCTATGCGGGGGACATCGCTTCCGCCGGCCGGCACCTGCTCGCCCTCGTCGACGATCTCGTCGACCTGCAGGCGATCGAGCGCCCCGATTTCCGTCCGCAGGGCGACGAGATCGATCTCGCCGACATCGCCCGGCGCGCGGCGGGCCTCCTCGCGGTCCGTGCCGGACAGCGCAAGGTCAGGATCGACGCGCCCTCCTCCGCCGATTCGCTTCCGGCCAAGGGAGATTTCCGACGCGCGCTGCAGATCGTGATGAACCTCCTCACCAATGCGCTGCGCTACTCGCCCGAAGGCGGCCAGGTCTGGATCCGCGCCGACCGCGAGGGCGATCTCGCCGCGCTCGTCGTCGCCGACCAGGGCAAGGGCATTTCAACCGAGGACCAGGCCCGGATCTTCGAGAAGTTCGAGCGCGTCGACCCGACCGAGCCCGGCGGCACCGGCCTCGGCCTCTATATCGCGCGGCGTCTCGCGCGGACGATGGGCGGCGACATCGCGGTCGACAGCGCGCCGGGCCAAGGTGCGCGTTTCACTTTCACGCTGCCGCTCCGGCGCGACTGATCGAAGGTCTGGACAGGCCTCGCGGCGGCGATAGATATCGCCCGCCGACAAGGGGGAATGAATGACCGAACTGACCGCCAGCGACTTTCCCGCGCTCTGCAGCGACCCCGCGGTGCAGGAGCGCATAAATTCATTCGAGACGGAGCGCAGCGAGGCGGCGCGCAAATTCTGGACGCGGGGAGCTATCGGAACGGCGCTCGCGATCGGCGCCGTCGTCACGCTGACGATGAGCGGCTGGGACGTCGCCGCCTGGATCGTCTTCGCCCTTTTCCTGGTCGGGGCGATCTGGGGCGCGCTCTCGCCGCTGCTCGCTGCCAAGGAAGCGATGAAGAATCCGGTGCTCGAGGCGGTCGCCAAGCGCGCCGGCATGGAATATCTGCCGAACGGGTTCGAGCCGCCGGTCTTCGGCTCCGCCTATCGTCTGCTCTTCGGCAGCGGCTTCTCCAGCGCGACCTACACGGATCTCTTCAACGGCGCCGACGAGGAGGGCCGCGGCTTCGCCTTCTACGAGGCGAACCTCCAGCGCCGCTCGGGCAAGAACACCCACACCGTCTTCTCCGGCCAGATTTACGCGATCCAGCGGCGTCCCGGCCATAGCGGCCACACAGTGATAGTGCCGGACCGAAAGATCTTCAACTTCTGGAAGCCGGCGAGCGACATGGTCCGGGTCAAGATTCCCGGCGACGACGCGTTCGAGCGCCGCTTCGAAGTCTATTCGACCGCCGAGATGGAGGCGCGGCAGCTGCTGTTCGACACGGCGCTCCGCCAGCGCCTGCTCGAACTCCGCAAAGGCGGCCGCGTCTACGTCTATCTCGACCCTGAGGAGGCGCTGGTCGCGGTCAGCGGCAAGGACCGCTTCGAGCCCGGCAACATGCTTCGCCGCGTGCCGGGGACGGAGCGCGTCCGCACCATGTTCGAAGACGTCTGCGCGGCCCTCGGCCTGCTCAGAGAGCTGAAGGCGAAGCTCAGCTGATCCTCAGCGCCGATCCACCGGCACGTAATCGCGCCGGGTGGCGCCGGTGTAGAGCTGGCGAGGGCGGCCAATCTTCTGCTCGGGGTCGGAGATCATCTCGTTCCACTGCGCCACCCAGCCGACCGTACGCGCCAAGGCGAAAAGGGCGGTGAACATCGAGGTCGGGAAGCCGATCGCGGAGAGGACGACGCCCGAATAGAAATCGACGTTCGGATAGAGCTTCTTCTCGATGAAATATTCGTCGTGGAGGGCGATCTGCTCGAGCTCGCGGGCGACGTCGAAGACGGGATCGTCGACCCCCAGCTCCCTCAGCACCTCCTCGGCGGTCGCCTGCATGACCTTCGCGCGCGGGTCGTAATTCTTGTAGACGCGGTGGCCGAAGCCCATCAGCCGGAACGGATCGTCCTTGTCCTTGGCGCGGGCGATGAACTCGGGGATGCGCTTAGGATCGCCGATCTCGCGCAGCATGTTGAGCGCCGCCTCGTTGGCGCCGCCATGGGCCGGCCCCCAGAGGCAGGCGATGCCCGCCGCGATGCAGGCAAAGGGATTGGCGCCCGACGAGCCGGCAAGGCGGACCGTCGAGGTCGACGCGTTCTGCTCATGGTCGGCATGGAGGATGAAGATCCGCCGCATCGCCCGCTCAACCACCGGGTTCACCTCATAAGGCTCGGCCGGGACGCCGAACGTCATCCTGAGGAAGTTGCCCGTGTAGGTCAGGTTGTTCTGGGGATACATGAATGGCTGGCCGAGCGTATATTTGTAGGCCATCGCCGCGATCGTCGGCATCTTGGCGATCAGCCGGTGGCTGGCGATCATCCTCTGCTTGGGATCGGTGATGTCGGTCGAATCGTGATAGAAGGCGCTGAGCGCGCCGACGACGCCGCACATCACCGCCATCGGATGGGCATCCCGGCGGAAGCCGCGGTAGAAGGTCGAAAGCTGCTCGTGCAGCATGGTGTGGCGCGAGATCGTGTAGGTGAAGGTGTCGAGCTCGTCCTTCTTGGGGAGCTCGCCGTTCAGCAGCAGGTAGCAGACCTCCATGAAGGTCGAATGCTCGGCGAGCTGGTCGATCGGATAGCCGCGGTGGAGGAGGATGCCCTCGTCGCCGTCGATATAGGTGATCGCGCTCTCGCAGGCTGCGGTCGAGGTGAAGCCCGGATCGTAGGTGAACGCGCCCGTCTCCGCGTAGAGCTTGCGGATGTCGACGACGTCGGGGCCCACCGAGCCGCGGCGGACCGGAAAGGCGTGGGAATTGCCTTCGCCGAGGGTGAGAGTGGCCTGCTCGTCCGCCATCATTCAAGCTCCGTCCATCCGGTCCGCGATCCGGGCGAGGCTCTCCTCCCGCCCGAGCAGGACCAGAACATCGAAAATACCGGGCGACGTCGCCCGTCCGGTCAGCGCGGCGCGGAGGGGCTGCGCCGCCTGGCCGAGCTTGACCCCGGCCGCCTCCGCCGTGCTGCGCACCGCCGCCTCTGTGGCGAGCGCCGTCCATTCGTCAAGCGCATAGAGCGTGGCCCAGAGACGGGCCAGGAGGCGAGGGGCCTCGCCCCCGAGCAGCGCCTCTGCCTTTTCGTCGAGGTCGAGCGGCCGGGCGCGGAAGAGGAAGGTCGCATTTTCCGCGAGCTCCTTCAGAGTCTTCGCGCGAGGCTTCAGCTCCGGCATGGCTCGGGCGAGCAGCTCTATCTCCGCATCGAGGAGGTCCCGGCCGATCAAGGCGCCGAGCCGGGGCGCGACCAGGCCCGCGAGCCGTCCGTCATCGGCCTGGCGGATGTAGTGGCCGTTCAAATTCTCCAGCTTCTTGGTGTCGAAGCGCGACGGCGAGCGGCCGACCTGGGCGAGGTCGAACCAGCGCACCGCTTCCTCACGGGAGATGATCTCGTCGTCGCCATGGCCCCAGCCGAGGCGGAGCAGATAGTTGGACAAGGCTTCGGGCAGGAAGCCGAGTGCGTCATAGTCCATGACGCCGGTGGCGCCGTGGCGCTTCGACATCTTCGCCCCGTCCTGACCGTGAATCAGCGGGACGTGCGCATAGACCGGCTCCGGCCAGCCCATAGCCTTGATGATCGCGAGCTGCCGGAAGGCGTTGTTCAGGTGGTCATCGCCGCGGATGACATGGGTCACGCCCATGTCGTGGTCGTCGACGACGACGGCGAGCATGTAGGTGGGCGTGCCGTCCGAGCGCAGCAGGACCATGTCGTCCAATTCCGCGTTCTGCACCGCGACCCGGCCCTGGACCCGGTCCTCGATCACGGTCTCGCCTTGGCGAGGGGCCTTCAGGCGGACCACGAAGGGCCGATCGTCCGGGCCCGCCCCGCGCTCCCGCCACGGGCTTTCCACGCGATAGGGGCGCTTCTCGGCTTGGGCACGCTCGCGTCCCGCCGCGAGCTCGTCGGCCGTCATGGAGCAGCGATAGGCGTGGCCGCGCTCAAGCATCTCATGCGCGACCTCGGCATGACGCACGGCGAACTGCGACTGGTAATATTCGTGCCCGTCCCAATCGAGCCCTAGCCAGATCATGCCCTCGAGGATCGCGTCGATCGCGGCCTGGGTCGAGCGGGCCTTGTCGGTATCCTCGATGCGCAGCAGGAACCTGCCGCCGTGATGGCGGGCGAACAGCCAGTTGAACAGCGCCGTGCGGGCGCCGCCGATGTGCAGGAAGCCGGTCGGCGAGGGCGCGAAGCGGGTGACGACCTCTGGCTGGGCGGTTGCGCTCAAGCGCCTTTTCTCCAAGGATGGGGCCGATGACGGCCGGTGACGCCCGCGCCCCTAGCATAGCGCAACCGTCGCCACAAAGGCGCCGGGCGGCCGCGCTCCTGCCGTGGATTCGGCGCCTCGGAGCCTGGATCGAAGCGCGAGCCGACGCCGAGCGCGACCAGTTTCCGCTCTGGCTTCCGGTCGGCCTCGGCCTTGGCATCGCCGCCTGGTTCGCGCTTCCCGATCAACGGGCCTGGACCGCGTTCCTCCTCCTCGCGACGGCCGCGACGCTGGCGCCGGTGGCGCTTGCGCCGGGGACCCGCGCGGGACGCGCTCTCAGCCTTTTCTGCCTAGCGGCAAGCCTCGGGTGCGGCGGCGCCTGGTGGAAAGCGGAGCGCGTTGCCGCACCTCGCCTCGAGAGGGAACGGATGGCGATTTTCGACGCGGTCGTGGAGACCTCTCAGCGGCTCCCGGCGAAGGAGGCGCTCCGGCTGGTGGTGCGGACCGTGGCAGGTCCTGCGCCGCCGAGGCTGCGGATAAACGTCGAGGAGGAGAAAGCCGGCGGGGCGCTGCGCCCTGGGGACCGGCTCCGCATCCGCGCCTGGCTCATGCCGCCCGCCCCGCCCGCCGTTCCGGGCGCCTACGATTTCGCCCGCGCCGCCTGGTTCCAGCGGATCGGCGCCACCGGCCGCGCGCTCGAGATCCGGCGGCTCGGCTCGGAGGCCCCACCGGGATGGAACGCGCGCCTGTCGGAGGCGCGCCAGCGCCTGGCCGACCACATTCGCCGCCGCCTTGAAGGGGGCGCCGGGGGCATTGCGGCCGCGCTCGCGACCGGCGATCAGGCCGGCATCGGGGACGAGGACGCCGAGGCGATGCGGCGCTCCGGCCTTGCCCATCTCCTCTCGGTAAGCGGGCTTCACCTGACCGCCGTCGTCGGCGCCGTGATGCTGCTCGTGCTGAAGCTGCTCGCGCTGAGCCCGACGCTGGCGCTCCGTTTCCGGCTCGTCCTGGTTGCGGCAGCGGCCGGGGCGCTGGCCGGCATTGCATACACTCTGCTGACCGGCGCGGAAGTGCCGACGATCCGCGCCTGCATCGCCTCGCTCCTTATCCTGCTCGGCATCGCGCTGGGACGCGAAGCCCTGACCTTGCGCCTCGTCGCGGTGGGGGCGCTCGCCGTCCTCCTGTTCTGGCCCGAATCGCTGGTCGGGCCGAGCTTCCAGATGAGCTTCGCCGCGATCGTCGCGATAGTCGCCCTCCACGAGCATCCGCGCGTCCGCGCCCAGCTTGCCCGGCGCGACGAGATCTGGCTGATGAAGCTTGGCCGCGGCCTTCTCGGCCTCGTCCTCACGGGTCTCGCGGTCGAGATCGCGCTTGTGCCGATCGCGCTCTGGCACTTCCACCAATCGGGCCTCTACGGCGCTTTCGCCAACATCGTCGCCATTCCGCTGACGACATTCGTCGTCATGCCCCTGGAGGCGGGCGCCCTTCTCTTCGACCTCGCCGGCCTCGGGGCGCCGCTCTGGTGGGCTACCGGCGCCGCGCTCGACCTCCTGCTCGGTCTGGCCCACCGGACCGCGGCCGCGCCGGGCGCGGTCGCCATGCTTCCGACCATGCCGGCCATAGCCTTTGCGGCGATGGTGTCGGGCGGCCTCTGGCTGGCCCTCTGGCGGACGTCCTGGCGGCGCTGGGGCCTCGTCCCGATCGCGGCGGGAGCGGTCGCCGCCGCTCTCACCCCCACTCCGGATCTGCTGATCAGCGGCGACGGCCGGCATCTCGCCATGCGGACGTCCTCCGGCGAGCTCGCTTTGCTTCGCGGCCGGGCCGGCGATTATGTCCGCGACACGCTCGCCGAGAGCGCCGGCCGCGAGTCCGATTTTCTTGAGATCGAGCAGCTTCGCGACGGCGATTGCAGTCCCGATTTCTGCTTCGGCAGGCTCACTCGCGACGGGCGCAGCTGGACGATTCTCGCCAGCCGCAGCGACCGCCTCGTTCCGGTCGGGAAGCTCGCGCCGGCCTGCGCCGCGGCGGACATCCTCGTCTCCGACCGCCGCCTGCCCGCCGCCTGCCGCCCACGCTGGCTGAAGGCGGACCGGGCGCTGCTGGCGCGCACGGGCGGCCTGTCGATCGTCCTCCGTGACCCGCCCCGAGTCGCGACCGTCGCGGGCGGCGCCCATCCCTGGCAATGACCCTCATAGCCGCCGGCGATCGCGCCCGCGGTTGTTCCGCTCGATCGCCATCAGCACCCCGAGGCAGAGCATGACGGTCAGCATCGCCGAGCCGCCGTAGGAAAAGAGGGGCAGGGGGATGCCGACGACGGGCGCGAGGCCCATCACCATCATCAAATTGATCGCCACGTAGAAGAAGACCGTGCTGGTGAGGCCGGCCGCGGTCAGCCGCTGGAAGCGGTCCTTCGCGTCAAGGGCGACGCCGATACCCCAGCGTATCACCAAGGCGTAGGCCGCGATCAGCAGAAGCCCGCCGATCAAACCCCATTCCTCCGCCATCGTCGCGAAGATGAAGTCGGTATGGCCCTCGGGAAGATAGTCGAGATGGCTTTGCGTGCCGTTGAGGAACCCCTTGCCGAACACTCCGCCCGATCCGATCGCGATCTTGGACTGACTGATATGGTAGCCGGCGCCGAGCGGATCGGATTCCGGATCGAGGAAGATGAGGACGCGCTTCTGCTGATAGTCGTGCAGGAAGCTGAACGCGACCGGCCCTATGACGGCTATCCCTGCCGCGGCGGCCACGAACAACCGAAGCGGTATCCCGGCGAGGAACATGACCGTGACTCCTCCGGCCAGCACCATCGTCGCCGTGCCGAGATCGGGCTGGACGAGGATCAAAGCGGCGGGGATCCCGATCAGCCCGAGCGCCGGCCAGATGCCGTTCCAGCGCCGGGTCTCGCCGACTGGCAGGACGTCGTAGAAACGCGCGACGGCGAGGATGATGACCGGCTTCATCAGCTCCGAGGGCTGGAGGTTCATGAAGCCGAGGTTGAGCCAGCGCTGCGCGCCCTTGCCGACGAAGCCGAGCGCCTCGACGAGGATGAGCAGCAGCATCACCACCGCGTAAGCGGGAAAGGCGACGGACTTCAGCCGCTCGATCCGCACTCTCGAGAGTGCGATCGCCATCGCCATGAACGCGCCGAAGCGGACCGCCTGCGGCAGGGCCCAGGGCATCAGGTGGGCGCCCGCCGCGGAATAGAGGACGAGCAGGCCGAAGCCGGTGATGAAGATCACCAGCGAGAGCATCCGCCACGGCAAATCCGCGATCGGCGCCGGGATCAGCGAATGCGACCTCATAAGGAAGTAGGCGGCTTCCGAGGATTCTGGGTCAAAGTCGCGGGCTTGGGCTTTTCCGCGGCCTGGGCGGGCGGCTTGGACGGCCGCCAGGCATCGGCGCGGCGCTGCATCCGCTCGGCGATCGCGCCGCCCCACTCCTCCTCGAGCGGTGCAAGGGCGGCCATCGCCTTCTCCTTGTCGAACAGATAGGTGAGCGTGTCTCGGCAGATCGGCGCGGCGACGGCGGCGCCCCAGCCGCCATGCTCGACGATCACCGCGCAGGCGTAGCGCGGCTTGTCCGCCGGCGCGAAGCCGACGAAGAGGCTGTGGTCGCGCATGCGCCAGGCGAGGCTCTCGTTCGAGCGCACGCCGCCGGCGCGCTCGCCCATGGTGATCCGACGGACCTGCGCGGTTCCCGTCTTGCCGGCGAGGAGCACGCCTTCGATCGGCAGCTTGGCCCCCGTCGCCGTGCCTCTGCCGTTGACGACGGCGCTCATCGCGTCGCGGACGAAGGCGAGGTGCTCGGAGGTGACCGGGAGCGGGGCCGGCACCGGGACCTTCTTTTCGCGCAGGATGCGCGGCTGGATCAGCCTTCCGCTCGCGATCCGCCCAACCATCACCGCGAGCTGGAGCGGGTTCACCAGCACGTTGCCCTGGCCGATCGACATGTTGATCGTGTCGTAGGCCTGCCATTTGCGCTTGTATTTGCGCTCCATCCATTCGGGGTCCGGCACCGTGCCGAAACGCTGGGTCGGTACGGGCAAATCGAACTTCTGGCCAAGCCCCAGGCGCCGCGCCATCGAGGCGATGACGTCCGCGCCCGCCTGCAGGCTGGTATGGTAGAAATAGATGTCGCAGCTGCGCTCCACCGCGGCATGCATGTCGACCGAGCCGTGGACGGTGTCGCAGTGGAAGATGTGGTTGCCGACGCGGTAGCCGCCGGTGCAGACGACGTGCTTGTCGGGATCGATGCCCGCCTCGAGAAAGGCGAGCGACATCAAGGGCTTGATCGTCGACCCGGACGGGTAGAGGCCCTGGAAGACCTTGTTGATCATCGGATGGCGCTCGTCCTCCGCCATCATGTCCCAATCCTTGTGGCTGATCCCGTCGGAAAAGGCGTTGGGATCGTAGGCCGGCATCGAAGGCATGGCGAGAATCTCGCCGGTCTGGCAATCGAGCACGACGACAGCGCCGCTATGTTCGCCGAGGCGACGCGCCGCATAGGAATGAAGGCCGACGTCGAGTGTCAGCTGCAGCGGCGCACCGCTCCTGTCCGGCACGGTGGAGAGGTTGCGCACCAGCCGGCCGTGCGCCGTCACCTCGATGCGCTGCGCCCCGGGCCGGCCGCGCAGGCGCTGCTCGAGCGTTTTCTCGAGCTCGTCCTTGCCGACCTTGAAACCGGGCGTGATCAGCAGCGGATCCTTGTTCTCGGCCTGATAGTCCTCGCGGCTCGGCGTTCCGACATAACCGGTCAGGTGGGCGACCGCGGCGCCTTCCGGGTAGTAACGCGAGAAGGATCGCAGCGGCGAGACGCCGGGGAGCTCCGGCAGGCGGACCGTGACCGCGGCATATTTCTCGTAGGGAAGGTTCTCAGCGACCGGTACCGGCTGATAGCCCGCGGCTCGCTCGAGCTCCTCGCGGATGCGCTGCAGCTCGTCCTCGGGGAGCTCGAGCAGCTTCGCCAGCTCGGCGAGGATGGAGTCGCGGTCGCGGAGGCGGTCCGGGATCAGGTCGACGCGGAAGTCGCTGCGGTTGATCGCGATCGGCTGGCCATAGCGGTCGACGATCCAGCCCCGCCGCGGCGGAATGAGCCGCATCTGGACTCGGTTCGATTCCGAAAGCAGTTTGTAATGCTCGTTCTCGGCGACCGAGAGCCAGGCCATCCTGGCGCCGAGCGCAGTCGCCATCAGGCCCTGGATGCCGCCCACGACGAAGGCGCGCCGGGTGAAGGTATAGACCTGGCTGTTCTCGGTTATGACGGGGCGGGCGCGGCGTTTCATCGCGCCAGCCGCCAGCGATCGAGGCCGACGACGAGTCGCGCGACCAGCGGAAAGGCGAAGACCGAGAGCGCCATCTGCGGAAGGAGGACGGCGAAGGGGGCGACGCTACCCATCAGGCGGCCCACATACCACATGCCGGCGGTGTAGAGGATGATCGCGAGCGAGGCGAACAGCCAGTCGAGCCAGTAATCGCGCCAGCCGACCCGGCTGTCGACGAGCTCGAGTGCGAGAAGGGTCAGGGTCCAGAGCGCCATCGACTGGCCGATCGGGTGGCCGGCCACGAGATCGTTGAAGAGGCCGAGTGGGAGCCCGGCATAGGCCTGCCACATTTCCGGCCGCAGCAGCCGCCAGGCGAGCAGGACGAGATAGGCGAAATCGGGCACGATCGGCCAGGTCGCGACCACCGGCAGGACGTCGATGAGCGCCGCGAGGAGCGTGGTGACGACCGGCACCGTCTGGCGGCGGAGGCCGAGGATCGCGAGGTCGCGGCTCGATCCGGCGATTCGGCTCACTGGCCGGCCCCTCCCAGCGCTTCCTCGGAGCGCTCGCTCAGGGCGGCGTCGGCGAGCGGCTCGTAGATATTGAGGACGATCGCGAAGTCCACCGAGGCGGGGTCGGCGAGCGGCTTGGCGATCGTCCTGTCGCCCTGCACGGCCACAACCACCGCTACCGGTATATTGGGCGGATAAATGCCCCCCACGCCGGAAGTGACGAGCACGTCGCCGCGGCGGAACGGGTTGCGGCCGACCTCGAGCGTCTTGAGATCGATATTGCCGTCGCCGTGCCCGACGGCGATCGCCGGCGTGCCGTCGCGGACCAGGCGCACCGGCACGTTGCTGGCACCGTCGCTGATCAGCAGGACGCGGCTCGCCCAGCGGCCGGTTTCGAGGACCCGGCCGATCAGGCCCTCAGCAGCCCGCACCGGCTGGCCCGGCTTCACGCCCGACGACGTGCCGACGGGCAGGGTGGCGAGGCGGCGGGGCGAGTCGAAGGACGATCCGACTATGCGGGTCACAGCCACTTCGTCATCGATGTCGGAGCTGAGCTTGAGCAGTGCCTTGAGCCGGCGGTTCTCGATCTGCGCCGCCCGCGCCTCGATCAGCTTGCGCCGCGAGGCCGCGAGCTGGCGCTTGAGTTCGGCGTTCTGAGCGGCGGCATTGATGTAATCGGAAGTTGAAGACCCGATGTCCTCGAAGAAGGTGACGACGCTTCGGGCGGCCGAGGTGAAGGGGCGGGTCACGTCGAGGGCCGCGCCCTTGAGGGCGTTGAAGCCGGTCGGGTCGACGATCGCGATCAGCAGCAGCAGCGCCGAGAAGAGCACCCCGGCCACGGCGATCACATAGCCGAGGAAGAGTCCGTATTGCGCCTTGCGGGAAAAGCCCCGGCGCCGGGTCGATGGCGGCGCCATCCTCGCCTCTTCCGCGCCGTCAGGCGGTCAGCAGGACGCCGCGGAAGATTTCCTCCTCGAGCGCCCGCCCGGTGCCGATGGCGACGCAGGTCAGCGGATCGTCAGCGACGGTGACCGGAAGACCGGTTTCGTCGCGCAGCACCTCGTCGAGGCCCTGGAGAAGCGCGCCGCCGCCGGTGAGGACGATGCCCTGGTCGACGATGTCGGCGGCGAGCTCGGGCGCAGTGTTCTCGAGCGCGATCCTGACGCCCTCCACGATCGTTCCGACCGGCTCCGAAAGCGCCTCGGCGATCTGGCGCTGGTTGATCGTGATCTCCTTGGGGACGCCGTTGACGAGGTCGCGGCCCTTGATGTGGACCGAGAGGCCATCGGACGGATTGCCGTTCTCGTCGGTCGGCGCCTTGGCGATGCCGACCTGCTTCTTGATCCGCTCGGCCGTCGCTTCGCCGATCAGGAGGTTGTGGTTTCGCCGCACGTAGGAGGAGATCGCCTCGTCCATCTTGTCGCCGCCGACGCGGACCGAGGTCGTGTAGGCGAGGCCGCGAAGGCTGAGCACGGCGACCTCGGTCGTCCCGCCGCCGATGTCGACGACCATCGATCCGATCGGCTCGGTCACCGGCATGTCCGCGCCGATCGCGGCCGCCATCGGCTCCTCGATCAGCCAGACCTGCGAGGCGCCCGCGTTAGAGGCGGCGTCGCGGATCGCGCGCCGCTCGACGGAGGTCGAGCCCGACGGGACGCAGATCACGATCTCGGGCCAGCGCGGGAAGCGGCGCTTGCCGTGCACCTTCTGGATGAAATGCTTGATCATCTGCTCGGCGACGTCGATGTCGGCGATCACGCCGTCCCTGAGCGGCCGGATCGCCTCGATCTGGTCGGGCGTCTTGCCCATCATCATCTTGGCGTCGTCGCCGACGGCCTTGACCCGCTTCACCCCGTTGATCGTCTCGATCGCCACCACGCTCGGCTCGTTGAGCACCACGCCGCGGCCGCGCACGTAGACGACGGTGTTCGCGGTTCCGAGGTCGATCGCCATGTCGTGGGACGGGAACTTGAAGAAACGCAAAAGGGACATCGTCACGGGTCTCGCTTCAAGAGGAGCCGTCAGACGAAGTGCGCGCGCCCGGCCGGCCCGGCCTCTATAGGATCACCCCGCATCAAGCGCCACAAGCAGTTAACAACCTGTCGCGGGAGCCGCCGGGTTGGTCTAGAGATCGAAGGGATGTCAATACGCCGCCTCCCGGAGCACCTCGTCAACCGCATCGCGGCGGGCGAAGTGGTGGAAAGACCGGCCAGCGCGTTGAAGGAGCTGGTCGAGAACGCGATCGATGCCGGCGCGACGCGGATCGCCATCTCGCTCTCGGCGGGCGGCACGGAGCGGATCGAGGTGATCGACGACGGCTGCGGCATGGGCGCGGCGGACATGGCGCTGGCGTTCGAACGGCACGCCACCTCGAAGCTCCCGGGCGAGGAGATCGAGGCGGTCACGACGCTCGGCTTCCGCGGCGAGGCCTTGCCATCCATCGCCAGCGTCGCGCGCCTGCGGATCGAGAGCCGCGTGCGGGGCGGCGACGGCTGGTCGCGGACGGTCGACAACGGCCGGGTCGAGGGCGAGGGGCCGGCGGCGCTCCCGCCCGGCACGCGCATCCTGGTCGAGGAGCTGTTCGCCCGCGTGCCGGCACGGCGCAAGTTCCTGCGCACGCCCCGCTCCGAGTTCGGCGCCTGCGTCGACGCAGTGAAGCGCCTCGCCATGGCCCGGCCCGACATCGGCTTCACGCTCGACCATGACGGCCGCCGCAGCCTCGCCGTCCAGGGCGGCGAGGATCGCCCCGCCCGCGTCGCCGCCCTCACCGACCGCGCGCTCCACGAGAACAGCGTCGCGATCGACTATGAGCGCGGCACGGCGCGGCTCGGCGGCGTCGCCGGCCTGCCGACCTTCAACCGCGGCGTCGCCGACCACCAGTTCCTCTTCGTCAACGGCCGTCCCGTAAAGGACCGCCTGCTGATCGGCGCGGTCCGCGCCGCCTATCAGGACCTGCTCGCCCGCGACCGCCACCCGGTCGTCGCTCTGTTCATCGATCTCCCGAGGGACGAGGTCGACGTCAACGTTCACCCCGCCAAAACCGAAGTCCGCTTCCGCGACCCCGCCGGCATACGCGGCCTCATCGTCGGCGGCCTGAGGCACGCGCTGGACGGGGCGGGATTCCGGAGTGCGCAGCGGGCGGCGGAGAATGTACCGTGGCAAACTTCCCCCTCTCCCCGCTGGGGAGAGGGGATTTTGCACGAGGAGCGCTCCCACTTCGAACCCGCCGCGCGCGGCGAGTCCGCGTACGCCGACCCGCCGGACCGGGATCGCTTCCCCCTCGGGGTCGCCCGCGGCCAGGTCGCGGCGACCTATATCGTCGCCGAGGCCGAGGACGGGCTCGTCCTCGTCGACCAGCATGCCGCCCATGAGCGGCTCGTCCTCGAGCGGATGAGGACGGCGATGTCCAATGGCGGCGTCGCCCGGCAGGCGCTGCTCCTTCCGGAGGTCGTAGAACTCGACGAGCCGGCCTGCGACCGCCTCGAGGCCCGCGCTCCCGAGCTTGCCGGGATGGGCCTGGAGCTCGAACGGTTCGGCGCCCGCGCGGTGCTGGTGCGCGCGACGCCGGCCCTGCTCGGCCACGGGGACATCAAGGGCCTCGTCACGGACCTTGCCGACGAGCTTGCCGCTTTCGACGCGGCGCTCAGCCTCAAGGAAAAGCTCGACCATGTCGCGGCGACGATGGCCTGCCACGGCTCGGTCCGCGCCGGACGCATCCTCTCGGTCGCCGAGATGAACGCCTTGCTGCGCGAGATGGAGGTGACTCCGCACAGCGGCCAGTGCAACCACGGCCGGCCGACCTGGGTGAAGCTCGCCCATGGCGACATCGAGAAGCTCTTCGGGCGGAAATGACACGGGTGCGCGGGCGTCATCTCGTCGCCGCGGACCGCGGTTTCGCGACCGGCGGGAGCGCGCTTGCCCGCCTGATGGCCGGGGGGCTCCGGCGCGTCCTCGAGCGTGTCGACCGGGGTCTGCAGCGCGGCGTCATCGAGGCGACCTTGCCCGACGGCTCGCATCGGACGCTCGGCAGCCGCGCGCCCGGCCCGGCGCCGGTGGTCAGGCTGCTCAGCTGGCGCGCGCTCGGGCGGCTGATGACCTCGGGCTCCGTCGGCTGGTACAAAGCGTGGGAGCGCGGCGAATGGTCGTCGCCCGATCCGGTGCCCTTGTTCGAGCTGTTCATGCTGAACGGCGAGAGCCTCGGCAATACCGGCCGGGCCAAGGGCCTCTTCCGTCTGATCAACGCCCTCGCGCACCGCTTCCGCGGCAACGACAAGGAAGGGGCGCGCGAGAACATCTCGCACCATTACGACCTCGGCAACGATTTCTACCGAGCCTGGCTCGACGCCAGCATGACCTATTCGAGCGCGGTGTTCGCGGAGCCGATCTCGCAAGCGGAAAGCCTCGAATCGGCGCAGGAGCGCAAGATTCGACTGCTTCTCGACCGGCTCGAGCTCGAGCCGGGCCAGCGCCTGCTCGACATCGGCTGCGGGTGGGGCGGCCTCGCGAAGGTGGCCGCGCGCGATTGCGGCGTCGACGTCGTCGGTCTCACCCTCTCCGAGGAGCAGAAGGCTTTTTGCGACGATCGGATGGCGCGGGCCGGGCTCTCCGACCGCGTGGAGATCCGTCTGCAGGACTATCGCGACGCTCGCGGGCCCTTCGACGCCCTTGCGAGCGTCGAGATGGTCGAGGCCGTCGGCCAGGAATATTGGCCGGCCTATATCGAGAGCGTCGCCCGGGTGCTGAAGCCCGGCGGCCGCGCCGCGCTCCAGCTCATCTCGATCCGCGAGCCGCTCTTCGAGGGCTATGCCGCCAACGCCGACTTCATCCAGACCTACATCTTCCCCGGCGGCATGCTGATCAGCGAGAAGCGATTGCAGGCGCTGGCGGAAGCGGCCGGGCTCGAGTGGCGCGATCGCAAAGGCTACGGTTTCCATTACGCCGAGACGCTGAAGCGCTGGCGCGCCCGCTACGACCGGGCCGTCGCGGAAGACCGGCTGCCGGACGGTTTCGACCAGCAATTCCACCAGCTGTGGCGCTATTATCTCATGTATTGCGAAGGCGGCTTTCGCGGCGGCGGGATAGACGTCGCCCAGGTCACGCTGGTTAAACGCTGACTTCCAGCCGGTGGCCGGTTTCGAAATCGCTTTTCAGCAACTCGAGAAGAGCCTCGGCGACACGCTCAGGTTTCTTGACCGTGGCCGCGTCCTCGCCCGGGAAGGCTCGCGCGCGCATAGCGGTGGCGGTCGATCCCGGGTCGAGGATCGCGACTCGGACGGGCGAGACGTTGCGCACCTCCTCGCCATAGCTCAGCACCAAAGTCTCGAGCGCGGCCTTGGAAGCCCCGTAGGCCCCCCAATAAGCTCGAGGGTGGCGGCCGACGCTTGAAGTCACGGCGACGAGCCGGCCCGCCTCGCTCTTGCGCAAGAGCGGGTCGAAGCCCGCGATCAGCGCCTGGTTGGCGAGGAGGTTCAGAGTGAGGAGCCGGTTGAACTCCTTGCCGTCGATCTGTGCGACCGGCGTCAGGGAGCCCAGGGTCGCGGCGTTCAGAACCAGTATGTCGAGCGCCGGCCAGCGCTCGGTCACCGCGGCGGCAAGCCGGGCGATGCTCTCCGGCTCAATCAGGTCCAGGGGCGCGATGGTTGCGCTGCCGCCGTCGCCGTGGATCCTCTCCTCGACCGCTTCGAGGGCTGCCGCGGTCCGAGCGGTGAGGATCACGTGCGCGCCCTCCGCGGCCAGGGCTTCGGCGACCGCCGCGCCGATGCCCCGGCTCGCCCCAGTGACGAGGGCGACCCGGCCTCCCATCATCCTCATCACTAACCGTAACGTTCCGCCAGCAAGGCAAGCTGATCGGGTGCCTCGACATCCTCCTGGTCGGTGAGGTGCGTCGGGTAGGCTCCAGTGAAGCAGGCGTCGCAATATTGCGGCTGCTTCTCGTCGCGCAGCTCCTCGCCGAGGGCGCGGTAGAGACCTTCGATCGAGATGAAGGCGAGGCTGTCGGATTTTATGTAGTCGTTCATCTGCGCGACGTTCATCTGGGCAGCCAGGAGCTTGGCCCGCTCCGGCGTATCGACGCCGTAGAAGCAGGAGTGGCGCGTCGGCGGCGAGGCGATCCGCATGTGGACCTCGCGCGCGCCGGCGTCGCGGAGCATCTGGACGATCTTGAGCGACGTCGTTCCTCGCACGATCGAATCGTCGATGAGGACGAGGCGCTTGCCCTGGATCAGCGCGCTGTTGGCGTTGTGCTTGAGCTTGACGCCGAGGTGCCGGACCGCGTCGCCCGGCTGGATGAACGTGCGTCCGACATAATGGGAGCGGATGATGCCGAGCTCGAACGGGATCCCGCTTGCCTGGGCGTAGCCGATCGCCGCCGGCACGCCGCTGTCCGGCACCGGCACGACATAATCGGCCTCGACCGGGTTCTCCCGCGCCAGCTCGGCGCCGATTTCCTTCCTGACCGAATAGACCGAGGCCCCGTCGATGATGCTGTCGGGCCGCGAGAAATAGATATGCTCGAAGACGCAGGGGCGCGGGCGCACGTCGCCGAAGGGGCGGTGCGAGCGCACGCCTTTTTCGGAGACGATGATCAGCTCGCCCGGCTGGACCGAGCGAATGTAGGTCGCGCCGACGACGTCGAGCGCGACCGTCTCCGAGGCGAAGATATAGGCTTCGCCCAGCCGGCCCATGACGAGGGGCCGGATGCCGAGCGGATCGCGGCAGGCGATCATCCCCTCGCTGGTCAGGCAGATGAGGGAATAGGCGCCCTCGACCTGCTTCAGAGCATCGATCAGCCGGTCGAGGAGCGTCCGGTACGAAGAGGTGGCGACCAGGTGGATGATGACCTCGGTGTCGGACGTCGACTGGAAGATGGAGCCCCGGCGGTTGAGGTCGCGGCGCAGGCGCAACGCATTGGAGATGTTGCCGTTATGCGCGACGGCGAAGCCGCCCGACGCGAGCTCGGCGAATAGCGGCTGCACGTTGCGCAGCGCGGTCTCGCCGGTCGTCGAATAGCGGACATGGCCGATGCCGGCCGGCCCCGCCAGCCGGCGGATCACCTCGTCCTTGTCGAAATTCCCGGCAACGTGGCCCATCGCCCGGTGGGAATGGAAAGTCCGCCCGTCGAAGCTGGTGATGCCGGCCGCCTCCTGGCCTCGATGCTGGAGCGCGTGGAGGCCGAGTGCGACGACTGCCGAGGCGCTCTCCACGCCCCAGATGCCGAACACGCCACATTCCTCGTGCAGCTTGTCGCCGTCGAACGGGTTCGTTGTCAGCACGTCGATTCCCTCGCCGCACCGCATATAGGAAGGGCGGACAGGCCTGTCGCCCCGCGCGGCACAATTTGATGTGGATAAGGGAACGGCTCGCCGCGTCGCGCATCTACCCCGCATGGAGGCCCGATGAAGCGGTTCCTGCTCCTCTTCCTTCTCGTTGCCGCCTGCGACGGCGTGCAGGCCGACCGCAATCAAGCGGCAACTCGCCCGGCCGAAGGAGGGGCGCCGGGGAGCCACGCGTCGCCCGGCAAGAGCGGACCCCCGGACAGCCTCGTCGGCCTTTACGAAGGCGGGACGGGGCCCTTGCGCAGCCAGCTCTGCATGGTGGCAAAGGGGGGCGTGACGCAATTTGCGCTGCTCGTCCGCGGCGATGCCGAACATAGCTGCGCCGGCGCCGGTCGCGCGGAGCGGAGTGGCGGCCGGCTGACGCTGAAGATGGCCGGCGACGAGGCGTGCACGATAGACGCGCGCCTGGCCGAGGGCCGCATCGCCTTCCCTGCCGGCCTGCCTTCCGGCTGCGCTTATTATTGCGCCCGGGGTGCGCGGATGGATGGCGCCTCCTTCACGCGCACCGGGAGCGGCGAGGCTGAGGCCCTGAAGGCTACCGACATAGCCGGCGACCCGCTGTGCGGCTGATCAGTCGGGCGACGCCTCGACTGCGCCGACCCGGCCCCACATCATCGCGGCGAGCCAGATCACCGCGACGACGACGACGATCGCGCCGACCGCGATGAACGGCCCGAAGCCGCCGCCATAATGCATCTCCAGGAACAGCGAGCCGGTCATCGCGGCGACGCCCAGATTGTGGACGGCCCAATGGAGCCGCGGCAGCAGCGCGCCCGGCACGAACGGCCGCGACAGCGCGTGCAGGTAGGAGATCACGCCGGCCGAGAGCCAGCCGAGAACGCCCATATGGGCGTGGGCCGGCGCATAGTTGAACTTCTGCGTGATCCCCATGAACAGGCCGAGGCCCACGGCGACCAGAAACCACGCCAAAGCGGTCCGCGCCCAGAGCGCGGCCATTCGATTGGAAAGCATTCGTTCCCCCATGTGCGGGAGCGGCCGCGCCATTGACGTTGACGTGAACGTAAACTAAGCGCCGGCCATGCCGCAGACCGCTCTACATTCGGATTTCGACACGCCCGAGTCCAGCGGCAAAAGCTACTCGATCAGCGACCTGTGCGAGGAATTCGCGGTGACCCCGCGGGCGCTTCGCTTCTATGAGGACGAGGGCCTGATCGCGCCGCGGCGCCAGGGGCTGGCGCGCATCTATTCCTGGCGGGACCGCGCCCGTCTCGCCTGGATCCTTCGCGGCAAGCGCGTGGGCTTCTCGCTCGCCGAGATTCGCGAGATGATCGATCTTTACGACCTTGGCGACGGCCGCGCCTCGCAGCGTCGGGTGACGCTCGAGAAATGTCGGGGCCGGGTCGAGCTTCTCAGGAAGCAGCGCGTGGACATCGACGCCACCCTGGCCGAGCTCGAGCGCTTCATCGCGATGGTCGAAGCCGCCGACGCCGAACCGGACAAATAAGGAAAGCGAACGAATGCCGACCTACACCGCCCCTGTCCGCGAGACCCGCTACGTCCTCGAGCAGGTCCTCGGCATCGAACGCTATTCGAACCTCCCCGGCTTCGAGAACGCGACTCCCGACATGATCGAGGCGATCCTCACCGAGGGGGGACGCTTTGCGTCGGAGGTCCTGGCGCCGCTGAACCGGATCGGCGACGAGCATGGCTGCATTCGCCACGACGACGGCTCTGTGACGACGCCGCCGGGCTTCAAGGAGGCCTGGGACCGCTTCGTCGAGGGCGGCTGGACGACGCTGTCGGCTCCCGAGGAGTTCGGCGGCCAGGGCCTGCCGCAGACGGTCGGCACCGCGGTCACCGAATATCTCCTCTCCGCCAACCAGGCGTTCGAGATGTACCACGGCCTCACGCAGGGCGCGATCGCCTCCATCGTCGTCAAAGGCTCGGAAGAGCAGAAGGCCGCCTACCTCCCCAACATGGTCTCGGGCCGCTGGACCGGGACGATGAACCTCACCGAGCCCCATTGCGGCACCGATCTCGGCCTGCTCCGCACCAAGGCCGAGCCGCAGGGCGCGCTGACCGACGGCGTCGCCGAAAGCTACAAGATCAGCGGCACCAAGATCTTCATCTCCTCGGGCGAGCACGACCTCGCCGAGAACATCATTCACCTCGTCCTCGCCAAGATCGACGGCGCGCCGGACAATGTGAAGGGCATCTCGCTGTTCATCGTGCCGAAGCGGATTCTCGACGACAACGGCACCCTGATCGCCAACGGCGTCTCCTGCGGCTCGATCGAGCACAAGATGGGCATCCACGGCAACTCGACCTGCGTGATGAACTATGACGAGGCCACCGGCTATCTGGTCGGCGAGCCCGAGAAGGGCCTGGCGGCGATGTTCATCATGATGAACGCCGCGCGGCTCGGCGTCGGCCTCCAGGGCCTCGCCCAGGGCGAGGTCGCCT
Source organism: Allosphingosinicella sp. (assembly GCA_036262495.1). GTDB lineage: Bacteria > Pseudomonadota > Alphaproteobacteria > Sphingomonadales > Sphingomonadaceae > Allosphingosinicella. The sequence continues at coordinate 1,821 of DATAIU010000037.1, read as the reverse complement.
ATCAGAACGCGGTCGCCTACGCCAAGGACCGGCGGCAGGGCCGGGCTCTCGTCCCCGGCGAGCGCGATCCCGACGGCAAGGCCGATCCGATCATCGTCCACCCCGATGTCCGCCGCATGCTGATGGAGATGAAGGCGTTCAACGAGGCGGCCCGCGCGCTCGTCCTCTGGGGCGCGCTCCAGGTCGACATCTCGCGCCGCGCCCAGACCGAGGAGGAGCGCGAGGCCGCGTCGGATCTGCTCGGCCTGCTCACCCCCGTCATCAAGGGCTATCTCACCGACCAGGGCTTCAAGGCCGCGGTCGACGCCCAGCAGATCCACGGCGGCCACGGCTACATCCGCGAATGGGGCATGGACCAGTTCGTCCGCGACGCGCGCATCGCCCAGATCTACGAAGGCACGAACGGCATCCAGGCGCTCGACCTCGTCGGCCGCAAATTGGGCGCCAACGGCGGCCGCGCGGTGCAGGCCTTCTTCAAGATGCTCGCGGAAGAAATCGCAGAAGCGAAGGGCGCCGGCGGGGAGGGCGCTGCTCTCGCCGCCGCGCTCGAGACCGCGACCGCCGACCTCCAAGCCTCGACGATGTGGCTGATGCAGAACGGCCTCGCCAACCCCAACAACGCCGGCGCCGCGGCCTATCCCTACATGACCCTGCTCGGCACCGTTTGTCTCGGCCTGATGTGGCTGCGCATGGCGAAGGCGAGCGCCCCGCTGGTGGGCGGCGAAGACGCCGACTTCCACCGCGCCAAGCTCGTCACCGCCCGCTTCTACGCCGAGCGCATCCTGACCGAGACGAGCTCGCTGAGGCGCAAGATCGAAGCCGGCGCCGAAAGCCTGATGGCGCTCCCGGTGGAGGCTTTCTGATAGCGATCGGGATATTGCTCGCCCTAGCCGGGGGCGCGGCCACCGATTGCACCCGTTATCGGGACTATGATCTCCAGCCCTGCGAGGTCGTGCGGGATGCAAACGACATTCTCGATGCGGCGGGCAGGCCGCCGGTCGGGGCCCTTGGTGACGGTGCTGTGCGATTTTCGACCAGGCCTGCCCTCGGTGGACGGGCGGCCATCGTGGAGATCGTCCCGAGCCGCCGAGGGGCGAGGGTCCGGTTTTTCGCGATGACGGGCCATCCGCGCACGCGTTGGGAAATCCGCGCGCGCGAACGCTTCACGATAGGGCCTGAAGAGCTCCGGCGGCTGAAAGGCGAGATCGACCACGCCTTCCTGGCCTACCACCCGCCCGTGCCGAACCCCGACAATGGGGAGACGATCGTCTGCAACGATGGTCCTGGTTATGCGACGGAAAGGATGCGTGGCGAACGCGTCGAGACGCTCGTCGGCTTTTGCCCGCCGAGCCGGGAGGAGCCGCATCCCAACCTGCATATTGCCTGCGCTGTCGACCGGATGCTCTCGCGGCATCTGCCAGTCGGCCGGCGTCCTATCCTGGACCGAAGCGTGCGCTGCCCGCCGAAGCTGAGCGCCTAGCTCCGCTCCCTGACGCTGGCGAACTTCACTTTCGGCCAGTCCTGCTCGAAGCGGCCGAGCTCCCAGGCGTTGCGGATGAGGAGGACGGGAGCCTGGTCGGCGTCCTCGGCCATGCTCGAGCGGTGGGTGTCGACGAGGCGCTTGAGCTCGGCGGGGTCCTCGGCGCTTATCCAGCGGGCGATGTCGTACGGGCTCGGCTCGAAGCCCAAGGTGAGGCCGTATTCCGCCTGCATCCGCGTCTCCAGCACCTCGAGCTGGAGCGCGCCGACCACGCCGACGATCCAGGCCGAGCCGATCGCGGGCTTGAAGATCCGGATCACGCCTTCCTCGGCGAGGTCCAG
>DATAIU010000036.1:0-6256 GCA_036262495.1 Allosphingosinicella sp. | reverse complement strand
CCGCGATAGTGGCCGATGGCGAGGCGGATGACGTCGGCCTCGATCGCCTCCAGCGGACGCAGATTGCCGTCCGGATCGAACAAGGTGATTCCGGCGCCGTGCGAGAGAGCGGCGCTCTGGGAGGCGCCATGAAGCGCCGGGCGGTGATAGTCGCTGGCGCGGCGGGACAGGGTCGATTCCTGCGCGATCTGCGGGAAGTCGGCGGCGGTCAGCGCATTGCCGTCGCAAAGGACCGCGGCGCGGAAGAGGGCGTTCTGGAGCTGGCGGACGTTGCCGGGCCAGCCGTAGCGCATGAGCACGGCGAGCGCGTCGTCGGTGATCGAATGGTGGCGCATGCCCGGCTGCTCGGCGATGCGGGCGAGGAGGTGGCGGGCGAGCGGCGGGATGTCGCTGGCGCGGTCCCTGAGCGGCGGGATCGGCACATGGACGACGTTGAGGCGGTAATAAAGGTCCTCGCGGAAGCGGCCCTTCCCGACCTCGTCGGAGAGGCGGCGGTTGGTGGCGGCAATGATTCGGACGTCGACGGTCTGGATCGTGCGGCCGCCGATGCGCTGGATCTCGCCGGTCTCGAGCGCGCGCAGCAGCTTGACCTGGGTGTCGAGCGGCAGCTCGCCGACCTCGTCGAGGAAGAGGGTGGAGCCGTCGGCATCCTCGAAGCGGCCGACATGGCGGTCGAAGGCGCCGGTGAACGCGCCCTTCTCGTGCCCGAACAGGACCGATTCCACGAGATTCTCGGGAATCGCGCCGCAATTGACGGTGATCATCGGCTTGCGCCCGCGCGGTGACGCGGTGTGGATCGCCTGCGCGATCACTTCCTTGCCCGAACCGCTCTCGCCCTCGATCAGCACCGACACCCGGGCGCGAGCCGCCTTGGCCGCGACGGCGAGGGCGGAGCGGAAGGGCGGCGCGGAGCCGACGATCTCGTCGAAGGCGAGCGGCTTGTTCGATATCTTCTCGGAGAGCGGGCGAAGCTCGCCGCCGCCGCGCTGGCGGCGGTCGGTGGCGGCGTTGAGCGCGGCGAGCAGGCTGTCGGGCGCGATCGGCTTGACGAGGAAATCCTGGGCGCCGGCGCGCATCGCCTCTACCGCGACCGACACGGAGGTCTGGGCGGTCATGACGAGGAGCGGAAGGTCGGGCCGGAGCGCGCGGATCTGGGCGATCACCGCGCTCCCTTCCTCGCCGGGCAGCCAATGGTCGAGCAGGATGGCGTCGACCGGCGGGCCGTCGGGATCGGCGAGAATCTGCGCCGCGCCCTCGACGTCCGGGGCGCCGCGCACCCACCATCCGGCGCGCGCGCCGATCGCAGTCACCAGCCGGCGCTGGGCCGGCTCGTCGTCGATCAGCAGAAGGCAGCGGGTCGGATCCGGCCGCATCGTCTCTCCCTCGTCGGTCAGACAGGGCTCTAGCGCGGTCGGGTAAAGTTCGGCTTAATTGGGGCTTGGACGGCCCCGCGCGGGGCGGCTAGAAGGGCGCCCGGCGACCGACAGGACAAGAGGCTCGAATGGCTGCGGAAGGCGATCTCGACAAGGAAATGAACGCGCATCTGGGCGGCTACGAGCGCTTCATCCGGCTGATGAAATGGGGCGCGATCCTCAGCCTCGTCACCGGCTTCATCGTCATCCTCCTGATCCGCCAATAAAAGCCCGGTGAAGATCGCGGTCCTCAAGGAGACGGCCGAAGGCGAGCGGCGCGTCGCCGCGACCCCGGAGACCGTGAAGAAGTTTGTGGCGCTGGGCGCCGAAGTCGCGGTCGAGGCGGGGGCCGGGCTGTCGGCGTCGATCGCAGACTCGGATTACGAGGCGGCGGGCGCAACGGTCCAGCCCGGCGCCGCGGCCCGGGCCGACGTCGTTCTGGCCGTGCAAGGACCGGATCCGGCAGCGCTCGCCGGCGCGTCGTCGGGGGCTCTGCTCGTCGCGATTCTCGATCCTTTGCGCGAGCGAGCCCGCGCGGACGCCTATGCCGCGGCCGGCGTCGAGGCGCTGGCGATGGAGTTCATGCCGCGGATCACCCGCGCCCAGTCGATGGACGTCCTCTCCAGCCAGGCCAATCTCGCCGGCTACAAGGCCGTGCTCGACGCGGCCGCCGAATATGGCCGCGCCTTCCCGATGATGATGACGGCGGCCGGCACGATCGCCGCGGCGCGGGTGTTCGTCATGGGCGTCGGCGTCGCCGGACTGCAGGCGATCGCGACGGCGCGGCGCCTCGGCGCGATCGTCTCGGCGACCGACGTCCGCGCGGCGACGAAGGAGCAGATCGAAAGCCTCGGCGCCAAGGCGATCTTCGTCGAGAACGTCGCGGGCATCGAGGGCGAGGGCGCCGGCGGCTACGCGATCGAGATGTCCGACGAATATAAGGCGGCGCAGGCCGAGCTGGTCTCGGCTCATATCGCGAAGCAGGACATCGTCGTCACGACCGCGCTCATCCCTGGCCGACCCGCGCCTCGCCTCATCAGCGACGCCCAGCTCGCCTCGATGCGGCCCGGCAGCGTCGTCGTCGACCTCGCCGTCGAGCAGGGCGGCAATGTCGAGGGTTCGGCGCCGGGGGAGGTGGTCGAGCGCCACGGCGTGCGCATCGTCGGCCACCGCAACGTGCCGAGCCGCCTCGCCGCCGACGCCTCGGCGCTCTACGCGCGCAATCTCTACAATTTCCTCTCGGCGTTCTGGAACAAGGAGGCCGGCCGGCCGGTCCTTCCCGACGACGACGAGATCGTCAAAGGCGTCCGCCTCAGCCGCGGCGGCGCCGTGGTCCACGAGCGGCTGCTGGGCTGAGCCTCAAGCGGCCGTCCAGCCTCCGTCCATCGACAGGTTCGCGCCGGTGATCGAGGCGGCCTCGTCGCGGCAGAGGAAGAGCGCGAGCGCGGCGACCTGGTCGACGGTGACGAACTTCTTGGTCGGCTGGGCGGCGAGGAGGACGTCGTTCATCACCTGCTCGCGGGTCAGACCGCGCGCCTTCATCGTGGCCGGTATCTGGTGCTCGACCAGGCCGGTCCAGACATAGCCGGGGCTGATGCAGTTGACGGTGACGCCCTGCTGCGCCGTCTCGAGCGCCACCGCCTTCGTGAGGCCCGCAATGGCGTGCTTCGAAGCGACATAGGGCGCCTTGTTCGGGCTGGCGACCAGGCTGTGCGCCGAGGCCGTGTTGATGATCCGGCCCCAACCTTTCCTCTTCATCGCGGGAAGGGCGAGCCGGATGGTGTGGAAGGCGGCGCTGAGGTTGAGCGCGATCAGGAGGTCCCATTTCGCGGCCGGGAATTCGTCGATCGGAGCGACATGCTGCATGCCGGCATTGTTGACGAGAATGTCCAAGTCGCCGGCCTCGGCCATCATCGCCTCTATCGCGTGGGGGCGGGTGAGGTCGGCGTCGCTGTAGGACGCGCCGAGCTCCTCCTTCAGCCGCTCGATCTCGCCGGAATCGCCGAAGCCGTTCAGCACGACCCGCGCGCCCTCCGCGGCAAGCGCCCGCGCCGTGGCGAGGCCGATGCCGGAGGTCGACCCGGTGACCAGCGCGGTCTTTCCTTTGAGGAACATGCTCTGGACTCCAGGAAATCGAAGATCGTCACCCCGGACTTGATCCGGGGTCCATGAACGCGGTCGCACGAAGTCTCGCGCCACCGTGTTCATGGATTCCGGCCTTCGCCGGAATGACGGCCTAAATCTACCCCCACGAGCCATTTGCAACCGCGCGGCCCGCCACGCATTGTCCCGCCAGTTCGAGGGAGGAAAGCCCATGCGTCTCGGCGACTATCGCACCAGTGACAATGTCCGGGACCAGGGATCGGGAGGCGGCGGCTTTGGCTTCGGCGGCGGCGGCGGAGGCGGCTGCCTGACGATGCTCATCCCGTTCGTGCTCAGCCGCTTCGGCATCGGCGGCGTCCTCATCCTCCTCCTCGGATATTGCGCCCTGACCCAGTTCGGCGGCGGTCTCGGCGGCGTCGGCGGACCGACCGCCGTCGCGCCGCATCAGGCCGGGAGCGGCGCGACCAGCGACGCCGCCCAGGCCTGCTCGAGCGCTCCGGAGAAGCGCTTCTCGTGCCAGGTGCTCGCCAATACCGAGGACACCTGGGCCCGCATCTACGAGGCGCAGGGGCAGCGCTACCAGCCGGCCGGTTTCCAGTTCTACGGCGGCTCGGGGCGCTCCGGCTGCGGCGTCGCCCAGTCGGCTATGGGGCCCTTCTACTGCCCGACCGACAACCAGATATACCTCGACACCAGCTTCTACGGCGAGCTCCAGAACCGCTTCGGCGCGGCCGGCGATTTCGCCCAGGCCTATGTGATCGCGCATGAGGTCGGCCACCACATCCAGTTCCTCACCGGCACCCTCAACGACGCCCACGCGCGGCAACAGCGCCTGTCGCGGTCGGAAGGCAACGCGCTGCAGGTGCGGATCGAGCTCCAGGCCGATTGCTACGCTGGGGTGTGGGCGGCGAATGCGCACGCCCGGGACGGCAAGGCGCTGCTGGAGCCCGGGGACATGGAGGAGGGCCTGCGCGCCGCGCGGGCGATCGGCGACGACACGCTGCAGCGCCAGACCCAGGGCCGGGTCGTGCCCGAAGCCTTCACCCATGGATCGTCCGAGCAGCGCACGGCCTGGCTGAAGCGCGGCATGGAAGCGGGCGACCCGGCCGCCTGCGATACGTTCAACGCCTCGATCTAGAGCCTGATCGTCTGAGGTCGAAGCGCTTCGCGCTTCGGCTGAAGGCGTGAATCAGGCTCCAGACCCTGTCGAGACCAGCATTCACGTTTCAGGCTGATTCAGCCTGAAACGATCTTGGTCTAGGCGGCCAGGAAGCTTCGGATCCAGCCGCCGACCAAAGCCGAATCGTTCGGCCGGTCGAGCGTGGCGATGGCGGCGTCGGGATCGGGCAGCCGCTCGCGGCGGAACTCGATCAGCGCCTTGGCATACTCGGGCGCGAACTCGGGGTGGAACTGCATCGACAGGGCCGATTCGTCCTCCCACTCGAACATGCCGTAGGGCGAGAAGGTGCTTCGCGCGAGGATTCGAACGCCCGGCGGCGGTATGACGACCTGGTCCTGGTGCGAGGCGGGGACCGCGATGCGGCGCGGCGGGAAATCGCCCATCCATGCCGCTGCCCCGCTCATTTCGTAGTCCTGAAGGCCGACGCCCCAGCCGCGCCCCGATTTCTCGACCCGGCCGCCGAAGGCCTCGGCCATTGCCTGGTGGCCGAAGCAGACGCCGACGAGCCTCGCCTCGCCCTTGGCACGGCGTAGAAAGTCGAAGAGCGGCGGAATCCAGGACAGCGGCTCGTAGACCCCCGCGGGCGAACCGGTGATCAGATAGGCAGGGACCGTATCGACGCGATCGGGAAGCTCACCCAGCGTCACGTCCCAGATGCGCGGCGCGAAGTCCGGCCCGAGCAGCCGGCCGAACATGTCGTCGTAGCTGCCGAAGCGCGCCTCCAGGTCGCCCGGCGGAGCGCCCGTCCTGAGGATTCCGATGTCCACGGCCCGCCCCTAGATCGGGCGAGCTGGCGAGACCAGCGCCGCCTCAGCGGTCGCCGCGGTCCCCTTGGCCGGACTGGACCTTGGTCTTGGCATGCTGGCGGCGGTCCGCGGCGAGGCTCGCGCCCACGTCGGTCACGTCCTTGAACTTGCCTTCCTTGTCGCGGCGCACGAAGCGCTTGTCGTTGCCGGTGTCGATCAGTTCGCGCTTGCGCTCGGCCATGGCGAGGCTCCTCGATTGTTCACGTCGCGCGAACAACCGGCGGGATTCGAGCTTGTTCCGGCCGAGCGGCCTCAGGCCAGCTCGAAATCTTCCTCGTTCTGGACGGGACCCGAATCCTGGCCCTTGGCCGCGACGTCGCGGTCGACCAGCTCGATGATCGCCATCGGCGCGGCGTCGGAGGCGCGGATGCCGGCCTTGACGATGCGCGTGTAACCGCCGGCGCGATCCGCGTACCGCGGCGCGAGGACGTCGAAGAGCTTCTTGAGTTGCGTCTCTTCGAGCAGGCGGGACTGGGCGAGGCGGCGGTTCGAAAGGCCGCCCTTCTTGGCGAGCGTGATCAGCTTCTCGACATAGGGCCTGAGCTCCTTGGCCTTGGCCGTCGTCGTGGTGATCTGCTCGTGCTTGATGAGGGCCGCCGACATGTTGCGGAACAGGGCCGCGCGGTGGCTGGAGGTGCGTTGGAGCTTACGCCCGGCGACGCGATGGCGCATCGTCTCGTCCTTTCGTTCGTCCCATGGCCGTATCAGGAACCATGGGCCAGGCCGTCGATGGGGACGGCCCAAACCCAAATGAC
>DATAIU010000035.1:0-5041 GCA_036262495.1 Allosphingosinicella sp. | reverse complement strand
GCCGAGGTAGAGGAGCCCGAGCCAGTATCCGGCCCGGGCCTCCACGGTCGGCGGCCCGAACAGGATGAAGGCGGTGACGGCGTTGGCGGCGACGCCGTAGGTCATGCCCCAGGCGAGCATCGCCGCGACCGGGCGGGCGCGGAGGCGCTGCGAGGCCTGCATGATGTTGGCGGCGGAGGCGGCGAGGACGCCCGCGACGGTGAGGCCGATGCCGAGCAGCACGTCGCGCGGGCCGGCGGGGCTGTGGCGTATCTCCTGGAGGAAGAGCAAGGCGACGCCGGTCATGGCGATCGCCGAGCCGAGCGCGAAGCGCGGCGTCACTCGCTGCTTCAGGAAGAGCCGCGCGAACGCGCTGTTGGGGATCAGCAGCATCGCGAAGACGACCGCGACCAGGCCCGAGGTGACGTAATGCTCGGCCGCGTAGACGAAGTTGAAATTGAGGTAGAATTGCGGGATCCCGAACGCGGCGGCGAGGAGGTGCCCCTTGCGCCCGATGCGCAGCGACTGGCGGTTGGCGGCGGCGAAGGCGAACATCGCCGCCGCCGCGATGGCGAAGCGGTAGGTCACCGACCAGGTCGGCGGGACCGGGCCCAGTTGGTCGCGGATGACGAGCCAGGTCGAGCCCCAGATGAGCGTGACCAGGGCGAAGGGGAGGAGGATGCGGGGCGAGGAGAAACCCGGCGGGCCGCTCACAGCGCCCTTATCGCGGCGGCGAGCGCGTCGACATGGGCGGGGTCGCTGTCCCAGGCGGTGACCAGCCGCGCCTCGCCGGGCCCCCAATCGTAGAAATCGAAGCCCTGGTCGCGGAGGCGCTGGGCCTCGGCCGGAGTGACACGCAGGAAGATCTCGTTGGCCTCGACCGGAAGCACCAGCCGCTCGGCGCCCGCCGCCTCGGCGAGCCGGGCCGCCGCGGCGTTCGCCGCGCGCGCGTTCCTCAGCCACGTGTCGCCCTCGAGCATCGCCAGGATCTGCGCCGCCATGTAGCGGCCTTTCGAAAGCAGGTGTCCGGCCCGCTTCCTTCGGTAGAGCGTCGCCTGGCGGTGCGCCTCGCCGAAGAAGATCAAAGCCTCGGCCGAAAGCCCGCCATTCTTGACGAAGCCGAAGCTCAAGGCGTCCACCCCGGCCCGCCAGGTCAGGTCCGCGGGCGAGGCGCCCGTCCCCGCCACCGCATTGGCGAAGCGCGCCCCGTCGACGTGGAAGCCGAGCCCCCTCTCCCTCGCCAGTGCGCCCAGCGCCGCCGTCTCCTCCGGCGTGTAGACGAGGCCATATTCGGTCGCGTTGGTGATCGCGAGCGCCGCGGGCTGGACCTGGTGGACGTCGTTCCTGACCGTCGCCAGCAGCGTCTCGACGCCGGCGGGCGTCAACTTCGCGCCTTCCCCTTCGGCAAGCAGCAATTTCGCCCCGTGGGTGTAGAATTCCGGCGCGCCGCATTCGTCGTTCTGGATATGGGCGTCGCGGTGGCAGATTATGCTGCCGTGCGGCGGGCAGAGCGCGGCGAGCGCGAGCGCGTTGGCCGCCGTCCCCGTCGCCACCCAGAGCGCGCAGACCTCGGTCCCGAAAAGGTCCGAAAAGGCCGAGTCCAGACGCTTGCTGAACGAATCTCCGTCATAGGCCGTGTCGAGCCGGTTCGCGGCCTCGAGCGCCGCCATCGCCTCGGGGCAGGCGGCCGCCGCATTGTCGGAGAAGAAGCGCATCGCGCCGCGCTCTGGAAGGGCCTCGCCCGAAGGTCAACCGCGCGCCGAAAATTCGCATCGCGTTTACGACAATTTAGGCGCCTCGGGCCTATCCCCTCCTCGAAGCATCTTCTCGAAGGGTTGGACAGGCGATGAGCGCAGAGACTTTCATTGACGGGCCGGTCGCCGGCAAGCGCGGCGCGCGGCGCTCGCGGGTGCTGCTTGCGGCCCGGCTGCAGACCCCGAACGGCTCGATCGAGGCGCGGCTTCGCGACCTCTCGCGCAAGGGCGCCCTGGTCGAGTGCCAGGCCTGCCCGCCGGTCGGCGCCGAGCTCGTCTTCTCGCGCGGCTCGACCAGCATCCCGGCACGCGTCGCCTGGAGCGCGGGAAGCCGCGTCGGCCTCGAATTCGCCTATCCGATCGACGAGCAGGAAGTGCTGATCCAGCTGCGCCGCACGACCAGCGACCAGAACCAGCCGCGCTTCCGCCGCCCGCGCCTCGGCGAATCGATGAGCGAGCGCGAGAAGCAGATCGCCCGCCTCTGGGGCCGATCGGTCGGCATCAGCCTGCCGGCGGAGTGACGCCGGGCCGATGTCCCTCACCGCGGAGCTCTCGACCCAGCCCGATTTCGACGGCCGCCGCGCCGAGCGCCAGGACGTCGTCCTCGGCGCGGGCCTGCGCCAGCGCGGCGCCCACGCCGTCACCATCCAGGTCGTCGACCTCTCCGTGACCGGCTTTCGCGCCGCCACCCACCTCCAGCTGATGGAGGGCTCCGACATCTGGCTGAAGCTGCCGGGCCTCGAATCCCTTCACAGCCGCGTTGTGTGGATGCGCGGCCATATGATCGGCTGCCAGTTCGTCCGCCCCTTGCACCCGGCGGTGCTGGCGATGATCGTCAGGAATTCGGGCCGCTGAGCGGGCCCGCGCGCCGCCTTCCCCTCAGGGGGCGGTGGTGCTGCCGGTGAGGATTGAACTCACGACCTCAGCCTTACCAAGGATGCGCTCTACCACTGAGCTACGGCAGCGTCCCGCCCGCCAGGCGCCCGTCTCGAAGGGCCCCGCGAGGACGCGGCGCTATGGCCGCCGCCCGGCTCCCGTGTCAAGGTAAGTCCATGGCGAAGAGCGACGATGATCGGGAACGGCGGCTGGCAGAGGCGCTGAGGGCGAACCTGAAGCGACGAAAGGATAGGGCCAGGGCGGAGTCGCCACCGATCCGCCCTGTCCGAAAAGGGGATGGGGAGGGGAATCGCACCTAGTGCGGTGAGGCCTGCCGACCGTCCCCGTGACCAGGTGCGCAATGGCCCCGCAGGGCAGCCCTGTCCCGGGGACAGGCGCGACGGTCTTGCGCTACCCGCCGAGCTTGCCGAATCTCGCCTCGAAGCCGTCCTTGTCGCCGCGCTCCAGATAGCAGGCCTGCTCGACCAGGCGGTCGCGCGCGATCCGCCCCTGGAATGCGCCCATGCGGGAATCGAGGAGGGCCACCTCGTTTGCGCTGAGCCGGGCGAGCTGGTCGAAGCGGGTTACGCCATTCTCGTTGAGCTGGGCGGCGAGCTTCGGCCCGACGCCCTTCAGCATGCGCAGGTCGTCGGGCGGCCCGCTCGGCCCGGGGATGTTGGGATGGGCGTCGATGCCGAGTATCTCGCCGGCGACGTCGCGTGTGGCGGCCGAATATTCGTCGTGGAGCGCGTTGCCCTCCGGCCCGTCCCGGCGCAGGTCGCGGCGAGGGCGCGCGTCCTTGGCCAGCGAGCGGCGGCCGCGGAACAGCGAGAAGGCGATCGCAAGGCCCACGATCAGGGCGATGGCGACGAGGAGATAATTGTTCTGGACGAAGTCGGTCATGGACGCTCCTTGGTCAGGCGAATCCGGTCCGGCGCGGGCGGCCCCAGAGGAGCCAGCCGAGCGCGAGGCCGATCAGATAGGCGAGAGTGGCGAGGAAGGCAGTCTCCGCGAGCAGCGGCAAAGCGGCCCGCTCGCGGACCGGCTCGTCGGCCCAGCGCACGCGGGCGATGCCCGGCACGGCCGCGACGCGACCGGTCAGGCCCGGCTCGTCGAGGAGGCCGCGGCGCTGGAACTCGTTGGCGGTGCCGGTGAAGGTCGCGTTGCGGGCCAGGGGCGAGCGGTCGAGCGTCACCTCGACGCCGGTCATCCCCGTCGCCGCGACGGCGGCCCTCGCTTCGCGCTCGAGCCGCCCGACATAGGCCTCGCCGCGCCTCATCGGGCCGTGCCAGGCCCAGCTAGCGGCGAGAACGGCGACGAGACCGGCGAGGACTTTGGCAAGAGGCGGCATCGGCCGCCCTTTTTACCGAAAGGGCGCGCCGCGCAAGCTATTCTCCCTCGCCGCTCGGCGGCTGCCGCGAGGCGGCGAGATCGACCAGCTTGACGAACTCCTGGCGCCAGTAATCGGACGGCGTGCCCGCCAGCCGGCGGACGTCGGCCCAGGAGAAACGGCCGATCCGCGTATCGCCCTTCAGCTTCTGGCCGTAGGCGGCGACCGCGGCCGCGAAAGCCATGTCGCCCTCCGGCGCGCGCGCCGAGGCGATCGCCGTCATGGGGATCGGCTGCTCGATCAGGCGCGACGCGTCCTCGTTCGGCAGCTTGTAGCGCAGCTTCAGGAAGGCGAGCTCGCGCCGCGCGGGGGAGGGGGCGGCCGCCTTGTTCGCGTCGTAGCGGCGGTCGGGCAGCCAGCCGGGAGCGCCGGCGGGCACGATCTCATAGAGCGCCGTCACCATATGGCCCGCGCCAATGTCGCCCGCGTCGACCTCGTCATTGTCGAAATCCTCCTCGCGCAGCAGGCGGTTCTCATAGCCGATCAGGCGATATTCGGAGATTGCGGCCGGGTTGAACTCGACCTGCACCTTGACGTCCTTGGCGATCGTAAAAAGGGTCGAGCTCAGCTCCTGGTCGAGCACCTTCTGCGCCTCCATCGCGCTGTCGATGTAGGAATAATTGCCGTTACCGACGTCGGCGATCTGCTCCATCATCGCTTCGTTGTAATTGCCCTGGCCGAAGCCGAGGGTGGTCAGGGTGATGCCGTCGTCGCGGTTGCGGCGCACCATGTCCTTCAACTGGCGGGTGTCGGCGATGCCGACGTTGAAGTCGCCGTCGGTGGCGAGGACGATACGGTTGATCCCGTCCTCCAGCTTGTTCGCCCGCGCCGTGGCGTAGGCGAGCTCGATCCCCTGGCCGCCCGCCGTCGATCCGCCGGCGTCGAGGCGCGCCAGCGCGGCCTTGATCTTCGCCGGATCATTGGTCGGCTCGAGGACGAGGCCCGCCGAGCCCGCATAAGCGACGATCGAGACGCGGTCCTTCGGGCCGAGGCGGTCGGCGAGGATGCCGAGCGCCGCCTTGACCAAAGGCAGCTTGTCGGG
>DATAIU010000034.1:0-15319 GCA_036262495.1 Allosphingosinicella sp. | reverse complement strand
AAGGACGGCAGCTTCGCGGAATGGTGAGGGTTCGCCCGTCCTGGCGGACGGGCGGAAAGCCTAGGCGACGATCCGGAGCTTGCCGGCGCGGCGGGCGGGGACGGGGCAGAAGCCGAGCTCGTCGTGGAGGCGGCTCAATTCGCGCTCGCGGGACTGCTGATAGGCCTCGGCGTAGCGGGCGTCGCATTCCGCCTCTTCGGCGGTCTGGGGGCGGTAGTAACTGACGCAGATATGGCGGCCGAAAACGTCGTCGCCGCGCATTCTGACTTCGGGTTGGGCACCTTCCGGCAGGCCGGCCCGGACCTCTTGAAGCCGCTCGATCAGGGTGTCGAGCGAGGTGAGATCCTTGACCTCGATAAAGTCTTTGACTCGCCTACTCATGCCAAAACCCCTCCCGGTATTCTCCCCGGGCCGGACGCTAGCTTGCCTGGGAATCGCGGGGCAAGCGAATAAATCGGATTTATCCACAGGAGAGTTTCACATCGCTGAACGGGGCTTTATGGCGGGGTTCACGATGGAGTCCGGGATGCTCACCTTGCGCGCCGGCGCCCTCGAGCTTTTGTTGGCTCCAGCGCGGGGCGGCGGCGTCGCCCGCTTCGATTTCCGGCGCAGCGATAGCGAAATTATCCCGATATTCCGGCCGTTTGACGAGGCCGATCCGCGTCCGGTCGCACTCGCCAGCTTTCCGCTCGTGCCGTTCGTCAACCGTATTCGCGACGGCCGTTTCGAGTTCCGTGGCCGGAGAGTCACACTCGCGCAAAATATGCATCCGGACCCCAGTCCGCTCCACGGACAGGGCTGGCTGGCGCCGTGGGCAACGGTGCGGAGCGGTCAAGGTGGCGCGGAGCTCGCCTATCGGCACGAGGCCGGCGATTGGCCTTGGGCCTATGAAGCGCGGCAGCTCTTCGCGCTCGATCAGCTTGGTCTGACGGTCGATCTGACCTGCACGAACCGGTCTGACGAACCCATGCCGTGCGGTCTCGGCCAGCATCCCTATTTCCCCTGCACGCCCGCGACGCGGCTCGACGCGGAGGTCGAAAGCGTGTGGACCATCGACGCCAAGGTCCTGCCCGTCGACAAGGTGCCCGCGACCGGCCGCTACGGCCTTCGGGACCGCCTCGTCTGCGGGCAGGGCCTCGACCACGGCTTCGGGGGCTGGGGCGGGGTGGCGCGGATTGCCGACCCCGCGCTGCCCTTCGCAATCGAGATAGGCTCCTCCGACGGGCGCTTCTTCCAGCTCTATTCTCCGGCGGGGGGCGGGCTGTTCGTCGCCGAGCCGGTCACTCACGCCAACGCGGCCCTCAACGAGCCCGAGGAAAAGTGGGCCGAGCTCGGCATCAGGGTGCTCGAACCGGGCGAAACGATGCGCCTGTCGTCCCGGTTCTCGATCGTTCAGTAATCGGGCTCGAGCAAGCCTTCGATCACGTGATTCTGGATGACGGGTCGGAGCGCGTCGGTGACCCGGCAGGTGAGATGGTCGCGGACCCGCGCCGGCAGCGAATCGAGATAGGTCTGGGTCGCCTGCAAATCGTGATGCGCGGCGTTGGTCGCGTCCGGCGCGTCGACGCCGACGACGAGCACGGGCCGCCATTCGTCCGAACGGTTGGCGGTGCCGCGGTGGATGGTGAGCGCCGAGCGCGCGGATATGTCCCCCATTTGCGAGAGCTTCGGGACCGCGCGGGATATGTAGCGGGGCCAGAGCGCCTTGGGGGGAAACATGCCCTTGGGGCAGCCTTCGAACTGGTCCCATTGCGTACCGGGCGCGATCTCGAACGCGCCGTGCTCCGGGCGCATGTCGACCGCGGGGAGGTTGAACGCGAGGCTGTTGAGCCGGCGTCCCCTTGTCGTCGCTTCAGGCGCGGGGAAGTCGCGGTGCCAGGGCTGGTCGGCCGCGCCCGGGAAAGGGATGTCGAAGCCGACCTCGACGATCCGGTATTCGGGTCCGAGCACGGCCTCGCAGACCGCGACGAACCAGGGGTGCGTGGCGATGTCGACGAAGCCGCGGACGCGCTCGGGATGGACTTCGACGTACCAGCGTTGGGGGCCGCGCGGGAGGGCACCGCCCGGAACCTGCTTCGCCTCTTCGA
Source organism: Allosphingosinicella sp. (assembly GCA_036262495.1). Classification (GTDB taxonomy): domain Bacteria; phylum Pseudomonadota; class Alphaproteobacteria; order Sphingomonadales; family Sphingomonadaceae; genus Allosphingosinicella. Next base: position 13,232 of record DATAIU010000034.1, on the reverse strand, counting down.
AGAGGATTCGGATATCCTCGCGCATCCGCTCCGCCCAGGGACGCGGAAAAGCCCCCTTGAGAGCGATGAAGCCGTCGCCGTAGAGGCCGCCCATGATGGCGGCGGGTTCGTATTGCGCCTCGTCGATGCGTTCGGCGGTCGCCATGGATCAGCCCAACTTCCCTGCCTGCAGTCCTAAACCATTTGTATGATTAATGCGAGGCCGGTAACGGGCCGGCTTATGCACGATCATGGCATATCGGCGTTCGAAGTCGAGGCGGAAGCCGAGGGCGAGGCGACTCGATTCGAGGTCCGGTCCACGGCGGACGCGAAGAGCCGAACCTATTGGCTCGAGGGCGGCGAGCAGGGGGACTACGCCGCTTTCTTCCGCGCCGTCGCGGACGATTTCGGGACCCGCATTCCGCACGCTTTCGCGCCTTCCGTCGAAGCGCCGCCCGGCGCGCAGAAGTGGCGGCCGCTGCTCACCGACAATGTCGCGCCGACCATCCTCGCCGGCTACGGGGACCCGGCCGTGCTGCGCGTCGAGGACGGCTGGATCCTGGTCGCGACGTCGAACGACGCGCCGGACGCCTTCCCGATCCTCCATTCGCACGATCTCGAACATTGGGAGCATCGCGGTTTCGTCTTTCCCGAGGGTCACGCGCCGGAATGGACCGCGAAGGGGCGGCGCGTGGCCGATTTCTGGGCGCCGGAAATGGCCCGCGTGGGCGAGGAATATTGGCTCGCCTACACGGCGCGCCAGACCTCGAATGCCCTCGCCATCGGCCTTGCGAAGAGCGACAGTCCCTACGGGCCGTGGCGCGATCTGGGGCGGCCGCTGCTCACCGGCCATGCCGCCAACCTGACTGGCGCCCCCGACGATCCGGCCCGGCCGCAACTGAGCGGGGGCGTCATCGACTCGCACATCTTCATCGACGACGAGCGCGAGCGCTATCTGTTCTGGAAGGCCGACACGAACGGCCTCTGGCCCCGGCCGCTCGCCGCCTTGCTCCGGCGCGAGCCCGAGCTGATCCGGCGGCTGTTCGAGCGCGGCGAGGATCGCCGCACCGCCGCGCTCGCCGCGGCGCTGCAGCCCTGGGCCAATATGCGCCGCCCGATGGAGCGCTTCTTCCTGATGCAGCCGCTGATCGAGGCGGCGCTCGCCAACTGGGCGGCGGTGCGCGGGGCGCTCGAGCGCTACGGCCTCGCCGGCTCGATCGTCGAGGCGATGCGGACGCCGATCTACGCGCAGCGCCTAGGCGAGGACGGCACGACCTTCCTCGGTGAGCCGACCGTCGTCCTCGCCAACGACCAGGAATGGGAGGGTCATCTGATCGAGGGTCCCTGGGTGACGCGGCAGGAGGGACGCTATTGGCTGTTCTACGCGGGCAACGATTTCTCGACGCCGGCCTACGGGATCGGGGTAGCGGTCGCCGACCATCCGCTCGGCCCGTACGTGAAGCAGCCCGAACCGCTCCTCCGCTCGACGCGGGAATGGACCGCGCCGGGGCACGCCTCGGTGGCGCCCGGACCGGGCGGCGAGCCGCATCTTTTCTTCCACGCGTTCCATCCCGGCACCGGCGGCTACAACGTCTTCCGCGCCCTGCTCACGGCCGGCCTCGACTTCGGGCCGGAGGGAGCCTCGATTCTGTCCACGTGAAATGTTCACAACCCGCCGTTCGCAACCCATCATGGGTTGCGGGTTATGCCTCGGTCGGACAGCCTCCCGTTGCGCAAGGGGCGGGAATGGCGGGTTTTCTGACCGTAGACAAAGGCGACACGGCCTGGATGCTGGTGTCGACCATCCTCGTCCTGATGATGAGCGCTCGAGGCGAACGGCGTCGCCGCGGTCGCGATGCTCAACACCTTCGCCGCTCCGGCGGCGGGGGTGCTCACGTGGATGCTGATCGAGCGCCTCGTTTCGGGCCGCGCCTCGCTCCTCGGCGGCGCCTCGGGCGGCCCCGCGGGCCTGGTGGCCGTCACCCCCGCCGCGGGGACCTGCGGACCGGCCGGCGCGATGATGCTCGCCGCGCTCGCTTCGCTGGTCTGCTACGGCTTCGTCGCTTCGGCCAAGAACCGCTTGCGGATCGACGATACGCTCGACGTCTTCGGGATACACGGGCTCGGCGGCATCGTAGGGTCGCTGGGCACGGCCCTCGTCACGGCGCCGGCGCTCGGCGGCTACGCCGCGCCCGATTATTCGATTCTTCACCAGCTCGTCGTTCAGGGCGCGGCGGTCGTCATCGCGATATCGTGGTCCTCGGCCGGTTCGGCGCTGTGCTTCTTCGCGGTGAGAAGGGCGGTCGGCCTCCGGGTCGCGGAGGACGGCGAGCGGGAGGGGCTCGACCTCACCGACCATGGCGAGCGCGCCCACAATTATTGAGCGCGGCTCGGAGGGACGCCGAAGGCCTGGCGGAAAGCGCGCGTAAAGGCGGAGAGGCTGGCATAGCCGAGCCGCTCGGCGAGCTCCGTCGGGCTCGCGCCCTGGCTCTTCAGGACATCCGCGGCGCCGCGCAGGCGGAGGCGGCGGTGATAGGCGAGCGGCGGCAGGCCGTACGCCTCGGCGAAGCTTCGGCTGAGGTGGAAGCGCGAGAGTGCCGCTTGCGACGCGATGTCGTCGAGCGTGAGGCTGCGGTCGGCATGCTCGTGAATGAAGGCGCGGGCGCGTTCCACCCGCTGCAGCGTCTCCACCCGAGTGGTGCGCTTGACGCCGCTGAGACGCTCGACACGACGGGCAAAGCTCGCGAGATAAGTCTCTGCCGCGCCGGCGACGTCGGCCACGATGCGCGGCGCCAAGGCCGCCCCCGCAGACGGCTGCTCGGAGAGCCGCCGTGCGTAGCGCGATAGGAGTAGGGAGAGCGGCTCGGCGGCTCCGCCCTCGATCACGCGTCCGAGCGGCTCCTCGGCCGCTGCGCTCGCGGGAGACACGCTGAGATAGACGCAAAGGCCCATCGTACGCTCCGGCCGCGGAGTCACGACCTCGAAGTCCGAGCCGGCTTCGACGAGCAGGAAGCGGCCGGGGCGCAGCGCCCGAGTGCGGCCGTCGATTCGGTACACTTCCTCGCCGGAGAGCACGAACTTGACCGACGGCGCCAGCGCCCGGATCGCGCTTCGGCCGCCGGGGAGATCCGAGAGAACGACGCATCCCCCCGTGAACGGCAGCCGCGCCCCCTCGCCGTGAGCGTCGATATGGAAGAAAGGCGTCGAGTCCATCGGACTCGAACAAGCAAGGAAAATGCCAGCGGTAGGAATGGCGGAAAACCGCGCAAATCCGGTTCGGCCCCGTCGCCCGGCCGTTCGGAACCGCGCAGGCCCGTGCGCTTTCGGACGGGATGCGGATCGCAACCTTCAACGTCAACGGCGTCAACGGGCGCCTGCCCCTCATCCTCGAATGGCTGGCGGGGACGAAGCCCGACGCCGTCTGCCTGCAGGAGCTGAAGAGTCCGGACGAGAAATTCCCGGCCCGAGCGTTCGAGAAAGCGGGCTACGGCGCGATCTGGCACGGCCAGATGCGCTGGAACGGGGTCGCGATCCTCGGCCGCGACTGCGAGCCGGTGGAGACGCGGCGCGGCCTTCCTGACGATCCGGACCCGACCCACAGCCGCTACATCGAGGCGGCCGTCTGCGGAGTTCTCATCGGCTGCCTCTACGCGCCGAACGGCAATCCGCAGCCGGGCCCTAAGTTCGACTACAAGCTCGCCTGGAACGAGCGTTTCCTGGCGCATGCGCAGGAGCTGTTCGGCCTTTCCGAGCCCGTCGTGCTGGCGGGGGACTACAACATCATCCCGACCGACGAGGACGTCTACAAGCCGGAGCGCTGGCTCGACGACGCGCTGATGCAGCCCGAGCCGAGGGAGCAATATCGCCGGCTGCTCGGCCAGGGCTGGGTCGACTCGATCCGCAGGCTCCACCCCGGCGAGCGCGTCTACACTTTCTGGGATTATTGGCGGAACGCCTGGGCGAGGAATGCCGGACTGCGGATCGACCATCTGCTGCTCAATCCGCCGGCGGCGAAGAAGCTGAAGCGGGGCGGCGTCGACCGCGACACGCGCGCCAAGCAGGGCTCGAGCGACCACGCCCCGACCTGGATCGAACTGGCCTGAAAAACGTCGGCGCCGTTTACACTTACGCCCCGGCGCTCACGCAAAAACCGCAGTTTTCCGCGATTGGCCCGGCTCTTGCTGATTACCGGACATGCTGAAGAAAGTCTTGCATCTGTTCATCATCAAGAACCGCCTCGAGGCTTGGGCGATCATCTATGCCCTGGCCGTCGGCGCTACGACGCGCGGCGAGCTCTATCTGATCAAATATCCGGGCGTCGGCGGCTGGCTGCTCTTCGTTGCCTGCACCGGTGCCGTCTTCATGGCCGGCGCCAAGATACTCGACGCGACCCGCGGGCCCCTGTCGCGCCGCGCCACGATAGACCGCCTCGTCGCTCGCGCCCGAGAGGCCTGACGCGCTCCGCCATTCCTTGGCGGAATTTCCCAACTTCAGGTGGGGTGATCCGGCGGCCTCGTCCACTATATGGCCCGTTTTTGGCCGTTTTCCGCCATAAATGTCGTTTGGCACGCTCCGTGTAATCATTGTTGCGACCGCCGCGAGGCGGGGGAGCAACAGGAACCACCACGGAGCCTTACGATGTTCGATTTCAGCAACATGAAGCAGACGCTGACCGCCGCGGTCGGCGCCTTGATCCTCTCGGCCACCGCAATCGCGGCCGCCGTCGGGCCGGCCCGCGCCATTGAGACCGGCCCGTCCCTCTCCAACCCGAGCGCGAGCATCGTGGCCCATGTCTGAGACGATCCACGTCTCGCGCGACGAGCTGGTGCGCATCCCGCCCCGTCCGGGCGGGCCGCGCCGAAGCCACGGCGCCACCGCGGCCAAGCGCCCCGGTCGCCCGCTGGGCTCGCTGATCGACCTGTTGCCGGTGAGCATCGTCTCGCGGACCTGCGAAATCGTCGCCGCCAACTTCGTCGATCTGCTCGATCGCGCCGAGGATCCGGGGAAGATGATCCGGGTGATCATCCTCGAGATGGAGGAGACCCTGGTCGAGGTGCGCACCGCCACCGCGCGGACGATCGCCGACCAGAAGGAGATGCATCAGCAGATCGCGCGGCTCGAGCGGCTTCAGGCGAGCTGGACCGAGAAAGCGGAGCTGGCGCTGTCGAAAGGCCGCGAGGACCTGGCGCGCGCCGCTCTGGTCGAGAAAGGGAAGGCCGCCGAGGTCGCCGATGCGCTTCGCGCCGAGACCGCGATGCTCGACGAGGCCATGCGCGCTTCGGAAGAGGATATCGCCAAACTGCAGGGCAAGCTGCGCGAGGCGCGCATCCGCCAGAACGCCATCCAGAACCGAATCGAGAGCGCGAACCGCAAGGCGAGGCTGCGCGAAATGTATGCCGGACCGCGGGTCGAGGAAGCCTTTTCGCGCTTCGAGCTGCTCGACCGGAAGGTCGACGAGGCGGAAGGCCGCGCCGAAGCGCTGGCTTTGGCGCCGGCGGACCGGCTCGAGGACGAGATCGCCCAACTGCGCACCGCTGAGAAGATCGAGGCCGAGCTCAGCGCGCTCAAGGCGCGGCTGGGAAATTGAAGAAACCAAACGGGAGGCTTGTGATGAAGAAGACTTTCTACCTCGACCGCGAGAACGGCCGCTTCCTGGGCGTCTGCTCCGGCATCGCCGCGCATACGGGTTGGGATCCGACTATCGTGCGTGTCGGCCTCGTCGTCGCGACGCTGGCGGGCGGCTGGCCCTGGACGGTCGTCGCCTATTTCGCGGCGGCTTTGATCGGGAAGAAGCGCGCGTCGCTCGACGTCGAGCCGGCGCGGGCGGCGCGGCTTTCGACCTATGAGCTGAACGCCTCGATGCGCGACGTCGACCGCCGCATGGCCGAGGTCGAGCAATATGTCGCCGTCCAGGACAACAGCCTCGCCCGCGAGATCGAGAGCCTGCGCTGAAGGCGCGGCGGGGCCGCAACGGGAGGATAGAATGAACGAACTCACCGCAACCGCCGCGCTGGCCGGCTTCGGCCTCGCCGGGCTCGGGCTCTGCCTGTTCGCGGCCCTGAGGGGCTGGCAGGGCTGGCTCGACCTCAAGCGCCTGGAGCTGAGCGGCGCCAGGAGCGAGCGCGAAGCTCAGGGCGGCTCGATGAGCGAGCTGATCGAGATGGCCGACCTCAAGGAACGCATCCGCAAGCTCGAATCGATCGCCGCCTGCATCGACCTTTAGAGGCGCAGCCGCTCCGTCCGGCGCGGCTGCCCCCAGAGGTGCCAGATTTCGCCATAGTCCGTCTCGCCGAGATCGGGCGGGCGGGTGCCGCCGAGCCGCTCGACGATCTCGCCAACGGTATTGCTGTGGCCGACAATCAGGACAGGGCCGCTCTCCGCAAGCACGCGCTGGACCAGAGCCGCGGTATCGCCGGGATCATATTCCTTCGGAACCAGCTTCCACTTCGCGGCGAGCGGGGCGGCCGTCTCCCGCGCCCGGCGCGTCGTGCTGACGTAGATGGCGGCGGGGCGGCGCTTGCCGAGCAAGGCGGCAAGGCGCTCGGCCCCGGCTCGGCCCGCTTCGCTCAGCGCGGGATCGCGGCCTGACGCTTTCTGCAGGTGACGCATCACATAATATTCGGGAGCGGAGGCCTCAGGGGTCGTGGCGCAAGCAGCGAGCGCGGAAAAAACGAGAAGCGCGGGGAACAGCTTCACAGGCTCGGTCCTTTTCAACTTCGCCGTCCCGGTCTACGGGCGCGCCAAGAGGATTGGAACAGGTCAGCGGATGAAGAAGACCCCCGAGCGCCGCAACCGACCGGCGCTCAACCTCCATGTGCCGGAGCCCGACGCGCGGCCGGGAGAGGAGGTCGACTTCAGCGGCATCGACATTCCCGCCGCCGGAGCCGTGCGCCGCCCCGACAGCGCCGCGCCGGCATCCGAAACTCATGAGCTGGTCTATTCGCTCGTCCGCGTTCTGGACGACGAGGGGAGGGCGGTCGGTCCTTGGGACCCGAAGCTCGACCCCGACTCTCTGCGCCGCATGCTCCGCGACATGATGATGGTCCGCGTCTTCGACGACCGCATGTACCGAGCCCAGCGCCAGGGTAAGACGAGCTTCTACATGAAGTGCACGGGCGAGGAGGCGATCGCGGTCTCCGGAGCGCACGCGCTTCACCGCGACGACACCTTCTTCCCGACCTACCGCCAACAGGGCCTGCTCGTCGCGCGCGACTATCCGCTCGTGCAGATGATGTGTCAGGTCTACTCGAACCGGGGCGACCCGCTGAAGGGCCGGCAGCTGCCGATCATGTATGCGTCGAACGCGCACGGCTTCTTCACGATCTCGGGCAATCTCGCGACCCAGTTCCCGCAGGCGGTCGGCTGGGCGATGGCCTCGGCCATCTCCGGGGACAGCCGGATCGCCTCGGCCTATATCGGCGACGGCTCGACCGCGGAGGGGGACTTCCACGCCGCCTGCACCTTCGCCGGCGTCTATCGCGCGCCGGTGATCCTCAACGTCGTCAACAACCAGTGGGCGATCTCGACCTTCTCCGGCATCGCCGGCGGCGAGCTGACGACGTTCGCGGCGCGGGCGGTCGGCTACGGCATTGCCGGGCTGCGCGTCGACGGCAACGACGCGCTGGCGGTCTATGCCGCGACGGCCTGGGCCGCCGACCGGGCGCGCGCCAATCTCGGACCCACTCTGATCGAATTCTTCACCTACCGGGTCGAGGGCCATTCGACGTCCGACGACCCGTCGGTCTACCGGCCGCAGGGGGCCGGGGCGCAATGGCCGCTCGGCGACCCGATCGAGCGGCTTCGCGCCCATCTCACCGGCCTCGGCGAATGGGACGACACGCGGCACCAGGAGCAGCTCGACGCGCTCGACGCCGAGGTGCGCGCCGCCCAGAAGGAGGCCGAGAAACTCGGCACCCTCCAGTCCGACCCCTATCTCGACATCGGCTCGATGTTCGAGGACGTGTTCGCCGAGCTCCCTTGGCATTTGCGCGAGCAGCAGCTGCAGGCGCGCGCCGAGGCGGAAGCGAAGCGCAAGTGAGCGTGATGAACATGATCCAGGCGCTCAACAGCGCCCATCGCGTCATGATGGAGCGCGACCCCAGGACGGTCGTGCTCGGCGAGGACGTCGGCTATTTCGGCGGCGTCTTCCGCGTCACCGAGGGGCTGCAGAAGACCTTCGGCAAGCAGCGCTGCTTCGACTCCCCGATCTCGGAGAACGGGATCATGGCGGTCGCCATCGGCATGGCCGCCTATGGCCTGAAGCCGGTCGCCGAGATCCAGTTCGCCGACTACATCTATCCGGGCTTCGACCAGATCGTCTCCGAAGCCGCCAAGATGCGCTACCGCTCGGCCGGCGAATGGAGCCTGCCGATGGTGGTGCGCTCGCCCTATGGCGGAGGCATTTTCGGCGGCCAGACGCATTCGCAGTCGCCGGAGGCGCTGTTCGCTCACGTCGCCGGGATCAAGACCGTGATTCCGTCGAACCCCTGCGACGCGAAGGGCCTCCTCATCGCCGCGATCGAGGATCCGGACCCCGTGATCTTCTTCGAGCCGAAGCGCATCTACAACGGCCCGTTCGACGGCTTTTACGAGCGGCCGGTCACCCCCTGGGCGAAGCATCCTGCCGCGGAGGTGCCGGACGGCCATTACACCGTGCCGCTCGGCAAGGCGGCCGTGGTTCGCGCAGGCGAGGCGGTGACGATCCTCGCCTACGGGACGATGGTCCACGTGGCACTGGCCACGGCGGAAGCGGAGGGGATAGATGCCGAGGTGATCGATCTGCGCACCATCGTCCCGGTCGATATCGAGACCATCGCCGCGTCGGTGAAGAAAACGGGGCGATGCGTCATCGTCCACGAAGCGACGCGGACCGCTGGCTTCGGCGCCGAGCTTTCGGCGCTCGTCCAGGAGCGCTGCTTCTACGAGCTGGAGGCGCCGGTCGCGCGCGTCACCGGCTGGGACACTCCCTATCCTCATTCGATGGAATGGGCCTATTTCCCGGGGCCGGTGCGGCTTGGGCTGGCGCTTCGCAAGGCTTTGGAGGACTAGGGGGCATGGCGCGCTACGAATTCAAGCTGCCCGACATCGGGGAAGGCATTGCCGAGGCGGAGATCGTCGCCTGGCACGTCAAGGTCGGCGACGCGGTCAAGGAAGACCAGCAGCTCGCCGACATGATGACCGACAAGGCGACGGTCGAGATGGAGAGCCCGGTCGCGGGCACCGTCCGCGAGCTGGCGGGCGAGGTGGGCGACCAGATACCGATCGGCTCGGTGCTGGTCGTGATCGAGACGGATGGGGAAGCGGCCTCTGCGCCGGAGCGTCACGACGAAGTCGCCCTGGCCGACGGTCTGGTCGAGGAGCGTCCCGAGCTCGAAGCCGCGATTCCCAGCGCCGGCGAGGACCGCCGCGAAGGCGACCGCCGCGACGGCGACGACCGCCGGGTCGAGCCCCGCCACGACCCGGACCGGCGCCAGGGTGAGCGCCGGGAGCCAGAACCCCCCACCGTTCGCCCTGAGCCTGTCGAAGGGTCTTCTTCCGCCGCGGGCGCCGTGGGAGGGAAGGGCTTCGACAAGCTCAGCCCGAACGGGGGCGGAGGATGGCCCACCAGCCCGGGCGAGGCCGAGGGCTTCAACCCGCAGCCCGACCCGCCCCGAGTGCTCGCCTCGCCGGCCGTCCGAGCGCGTGCTCGCGACCTCGGCATCGACCTCGCGCAGGTGAAGTTCGCGGGCGACCGAATCCGCCACGCCGACCTCGACGCCTTCCTCCTCTACAGGGGCGGCGGGGTCGCCCGGTCCGGCGGCCAGCGGCGCCAGGACGAGACGATCAAGGTCGTCGGCCTCCGCCGCAAGATCGCGGAGAATATGCAGGAGGCGAAGCGCCGCATCCCGCATTTCACCTTGGTCGAGGAATATGACGTCTCCGCGCTCGAGCAGACCCGCGCGATGATGAACGCGGACCGCGGCGGCAACCCGAAGCTTACCCTGCTGCCCTTCCTGATCACCGCGATGGCGCGCACGCTCGCCGACTATCCGCAGCTCAACGCCCGCTACGATGACGACGCCAACGTCATCACGCGCGGCGGCGCGGTCCACATGGGCATGGCGACGCAGACTCCGGACGGCCTGATGGTCCCCGTCATCCGCGACGCCGACCGTCTCGGGATCTGGGAGATCGCCGGCGAGATCCTGCGCCTCTCCGAGGCGGCGCGGACCGGCAAGGCGGCGCGCGAGGAGTTGCAGGGCTCGACCATCACCATCTCCAGCCTGGGCCCGATGGGGGGAATCGCATCGACGCCGGTGATCAACCGGCCCGAGGTGGCGATCCTGGCCGTCAACAAGGTCGAGGAGAAGGTGGTGCCGATCGAAGGCGACCTCGAGATCCGCAAGCGGATGAACCTCTCGCTCTCCTGCGACCATCGAGTCGTCGACGGCTGGGACGCGGCGAGCTTCATGCAGGACCTGAAGAAGCTGATCGAAAACCCGCTGAAGCTCCTTGCTTAGGCCGGCAGCTGCCCATTGGCCCGCAGCACCCCTCCGGCGAGATAGAGCGATCCGAGGATGAGCACCGAAGGCGGCTTCGCACGGTCGGCGTGACGCGCGATCCAGCCTAAAGCTCCGGGCACATTTTCGGCGGCCAGCGCGGACAGCCCGCAGGCGCGAGCGATTCCGGCAAGGTCGGCCGGAGCGTGGTGGGGGTGGCTGGGGACCGGCACGGCATGCAGCGTCGCCGCGCGGTTTGAGAAGGGTTTGAGAATTCCCGGCGCGTCCTTGTTGGCGAGCAGGCCCACGACGATGTGGAAGGGCCTTTCGGCGGAGAGGCGCGCGCGGAAGAAATCGGCGATAGCGCGCGCCGCGCCGGGATTGTGGCCGCCGTCGAGCCACAGCTCCGAGCCTTCGGGCAGGATCGCGCGCAGAGGGCCGGCACCGAGCCGCTGCAGGCGCGCCGGCCAGTCTGCCCAGCCCATCGCCGCCTTGAGCGCCGGGCCGCCAACTTCGACGTCGCGCTGGTGGCGGATCATCGCCACGGCGAGGGCCGCGTTGACCGCCTGGTGCGTGCCGGGGAGGCGCGGGAGGCCGAGCTCGATCTTCCCCTGCCTGTCGCGATAGTGGAGGCGCTGGCGGTAGACGCCCGCGTCCCAGGCCGCGCCTTTCGGCAGCCATTGCGCGCCGGCGGCCGCCGCCGCCTCACCGACGCGATTGGTGAGGCCGGGCGGATAATCGAGGGTCACCAGCGGCACGCCGGCCTTGGCGATGCCGGCTTTCTCCGCCGCGACATCCTCTATCCGTGTGCCGAGGAATTGCTGATGGTCGAGGCCGAGCTGCGCGATGCCGCATACGGTAGGCTCGGGGACCACATTGGTCGCGTCGAGCCGGCCGCCGAGACCCACTTCGAGGACGACTGCGTCGGCAGGCTGGCGGGAGAAAGCCAGGAAGGCGGCGGCCGTCGTGGCCTCGAAGAAGCTTGGGGAGATACCGCCGGCGGCATCGAGGACTTCTTCGAGGAGGGCGGCGAGCGGCTCGTCCTCGATCAGCTTGCCGGAAAGGCGGATGCGCTCGTTGAAGCGGACGAGGTGGGGGCTGGTATAGACATGGGCCTTCAGCCCCGCGGCCTCGATCGCCGCGCGCAGGAACGCGCAGGTCGATCCCTTGCCGTTGGTGCCGGCCACATGGAAAACCGGCGGCAGGCTCCGCTCCGGGTTGCCCAGGCGATCGAGCAGCGCCGAGATGCGCTCGAGGCCAAGCGTGTCGGTGCCGAGCGCCAGGGTGGCCAGCCGGTCGAGCTGGCGCTGTACTCGCCGGTCGTCGGAGATTGCGTGGTCGGCCATCGGCAGCGCGGACGGGTCAGGCGGCCGCTTTCTCCTCCGGCGCAAGATATCCGATCAGATTGGCTAACGTCTCCCGCAGGTCCTTTCGATGTACGACCATATCGATCATGCCGTGGGCGAGCAGATATTCCGCTCGCTGGAAGCCCTCGGGGAGCTTCTCGCGGATGGTCGATTCGATCACACGCTGCCCGGCGAAACCGATCAGCGCGCCCGGCTCCGCGATCTGGACGTCGCCGAGCATCGCGTAGGAGGCGGTGACGCCGCCGGTCGTGGGGTCGGTGAGGACGACGATATAGGGCAGGCGCGCCTCGCGCAGCTCGGCGATCGCGACCGTGGTCCGCGGCATCTGCATGAGCGACAATATGCCCTCCTGCATCCGGGCGCCGCCGGCGGCCGTGAAGATTATGTAGGGGCATCGCTCGCGGATAGCGGCCCTCGCGCCCTCGACGAAGGCGGCGCCGACCGCGGTCCCCATCGAGCCGCCCATGAAGGCGAAGTCCTGGACGCCGACGACGGCGCGGCGGCCGTCGATCGAGCCGAGCGCGTTCATCAACGCGTCGCTCTCGCCGGTCTGTTGCCGGGCCGCCCTGAGGCGATCGGCATAGCGCTTCGAATCGCGGAACTTGAGCGGGTCCTCGCGGACCTGAGGCGCCGGGAGGATGACGTAGCCGGGGTCGAGGAGCAGGTCGAAGCGCGCTTTCGGTCCGATGCGCCCGTGATGCTCGCAGCGCGGGCAGACGCCGTCATTCTCCTCCCACTCCTTGGTGAAGACCATCGCGTTGCACTGACGGCATTTGTGCCAGAGATTCTCTGGGGTCTCGCGCTTGGGCAGGAACGGGATCGAGTTTCGGACGCGGTTGAGCCAGCTCATCACTATCTCCTTGCGCCGCGCGGATAGGCCCCCCGGCCCGAGAGTGTCTAGAGCGTCGCTTCGATGGCCCTGGCGGCGACGTCCGGGTCTGCTGCGCCGGTGATCGGCCGCCCGACGACAAGGATCGAAGCACCGGCGTCGAGGGCCGCTCGCGGCGTCATCAGTCTTTTCTGGTCGCCGGCATCGCCGTCGGCCGGCCTGACGCCGGGAACGACGAAGAAGCCGGCCGGCCAGAGCGCCTTCGCCGCCGCCACCTCGCGGCCAGAGCAGACGACGCCGTCCAGGCCCGCGTCGCGCGCGAGCCCGGTCAGGCGTTCGACCTGCTCATGGGCGTCGCCGGCCACGCCCATGGCCGCAAGGTCCTCCTCGTCGAGGCTGGTGAGAACCGTGACCGCCACGACCTTCGTGCCGCTCGGCGCCGCGGCCTTGGCGTCCTCCAGCATCGCTCGGCCCCCCGCGGCGTGCACGGTGAGGATGGCGGGCTCGAGCGGGCGCAGCGCCTGAATAGCCTTGGCGACGGTGTTGGGGATGTCGTGCAGCTTCAGGTCGAGAAAGATC